>DASXOM010000067.1:0-24142 GCA_036494245.1 Gaiellaceae bacterium | reverse complement strand
CGCTGGCTCTTGCCGCAAAAGCTGCAGAGGAGCTGCTCGTTGCCGTCGGTTGCGCGTGCCATATCTCTTCTTCTACCTCGGTCCGGGGGATTCGTCTACTGCCCTAACGGTGGGCAATCACCTGGTCGACGATGCCGTACTGCTCCGCTTCTTCCGCCGTCATGTAGTAGTCGCGCTCCATGTCCTTCGAGATCTTGTCGATTGGCTGGTTCGCGTGCAGGGCGATGATCTCCTCCAGGCGCCGCTTGAGACTGATCGTCTCCCTGGCCTGGATCTCGATATCGGTGCCCTGACCCTGGAAGCCGCCCGAGACCTGGTGAATCAGGATCTTGGCATTCGGCAGCGCAGTGCGTTTTCCCTCCGTGCCGGCCGCAAGAAGGAGCGCGCCCATCGACATCGCGATGCCGACGCACGTCGTCGCGACGTCCGGCTTGATGAACTGGATCGTGTCGTAGATCGCGAGGCCCGAATAGACGGAGCCGCCCGGCGAGTTGATGTAGATGTTGATGTCCTTGTCCGGGTCCTCGGACTCCAGATGGATCATCTGGGCGACGACGAGGTTCGCGACCTGGTCGTCGATCGGCGTGCCGAGGAAGATGATCCGCTCGTTGAGCAGGCGCGAGTAGATGTCGAAAAAGCGCTCGCCGCGCGAGGTCTGCTCGATGACGGACGGGATGACGAGATTCGACGGCGGGTTCATGATCGGGCTCCTTCGGTGCTCTGCGGTTGGTCGGGGGTCCAGAGTTTCGTCTCGGTCGGGGGATTCTCCTTGTCGGGCGTCCAGATCGCTTCGCGGGCCTCGGCCTGCGCGAGCGGGATGCGCTTGACCTCGCCGGCCACGTGGTCGAGGGCCTTGCGTAGGCGCAGGTCCTCGCGGAGCGACTCGAAGCGGCCGCTCTCGCGCAGAGCGACGAGCATCTCGTCGGTGTCGTCGCCGAGCGCCTCGGCCTGCTCGCGAACGAGCTCCTCGACCTCGGCGTCCGGCACGTCGATCCCGAGCTGCTCGGCTACTGCGTCGAGCACGAGCTCGCGCGCGACCGAGCGCTGCGCCTCCTCGCTGAGGCGGGCGACGAGCTCCTCGGGCGGCTGGCCCGTCATGGCGAGGAACGTGTCGAGCGAGACGCCGCGAGCCTCGACCTGGCGGGCGAAGCCGCGCAGCAGCTCGCGTGTGCGCGACTCGACGAGCGGCCCCGCGGCCTCGACCTTCGAGGCGGCGACGAGCGCGTCGGCCGCATTGGCGCGGAACTGTGTCTCGACCTCGTCCTCGATCTGCTCGCGGAGGCGTGTCTCGATGTCGGCTCGCAGCTCGGCGAAGGTCTCGAACTCGGTCGCGGCGCGGGCGAGGTCGTCGTCGAGCGGCGGCAGCACCTTCTCCTTGATCTCCTTGACCGCCGCGGTGAGGGATTGCGTCGATCCGTCGGCGACCTCGAACGACATCTCCTTCGTCTCGCCGGCGCTCATCCCGACGAGGCCTTGCTCGACCTCCTCCACGACGGCGCCGCGGCCGAGGTCGACGACGTAGTCGCGCCGCGTCTCGTCCTCCGACACGAGATCGACGATCACCGTGTCGTCGGGCGCGACCGGACGGCCCTCGACGGGAACCAGCTCGGCCACGGTCGCCCGTAGCGCGTCGAGCTCGGCCTGGACGAGCTCCTCGGGCACCTCGACCTCGGCGGCGCCGACCTCGAGCTCCTTCCAGTCCGGCACCTCCGGCTTCGCCTGCACGGCGACCGTCGCGGTGAACTCCCAGTCCTGATCGTCGGTGGCGGGCAGCTCGAAGTCGTACTCCGGCTGGGCGACCGGACGGACGCGACTGCGCGCCGCCGCGTTCCAGAACCAGCCGCCGATGTGGCTCTCGACCGCCTCGGTCATCAACCGGTCGTGGCCGACTCGCTGCAGCAGAACCTGGCGCGGCACCTTGCCCTTGCGGAAGCCCGGCACCTTGACGCTCTGCGCAAGGTCGTCGGCCGCGTGCTCGACGGCGTGGTGGACGTCGTGCGACGGAACCTGAACTTTCAGCCGGACGCGATTCTCCGGCAACTCCTCGACCTGGGCCTGCACGTAGTCCATTCAAGCAGGGAGCGGACGACCGAGGTCGAACGATCGAGGCACGTGAGCCCGTGGATCCTGAGCCTGATGGGCCTGTCCGGAGCGATCTGGCTCGCAATCGTCTCGGCGATGCTCTACGCCGTCCGCGTTCGCGCCTGATGCGGGCGAGAGGACTCGAACCTCCAAGGGCCTCGCGGCCCAACGGGACCTAAACCCGCCGCGTCTGCCAGTTCCGCCACGCCCGCGCCAGAGAAGGATAGAGTCGCGCCTCGGTGGCGGGAATGAAGCCCGAGGACGTTTATGCGCTCACGAGCGTCGGTGAACCGCGTCTTTCGCCTGACGGGAGGCGCGTCGCGTACACAGTCACCCGGGCCGACGAGGAGGCAAACGCTTACCGCACGGCGATCTGGGTTGCGCCGCTCGACGGCTCGGCGGAGCCGAGACAGTTCACCGCGGGCGAGCGGAACGACCGCTCCCCCCGCTGGTCTCCCGACGGCCGCTGGCTCGCCTTCGTCTCGAATCGCGACGGCGAGGACGAGAAGAAAGCGAAGGGCCAGCTCTACGTCATGGCCGCCGACGGCGGTGAGGCGCGGAAGCTGACCGACGGCACGGAGTCGGTCGAGTCGGCCGCGTGGTCACCGGACTCGAAGCGAATCGCCTTCGCGCGCCGGGTGCCCGACGACGCGTACGAGGAGGAGGATGACCGCCGCCGGCCGCCGCGACGGTTCACCCGCGTCTTCTTCAAGCTCGACGGCGTCGGCTGGACGGGCGATCGCCGCAAGCACGTCTTCGTCGTCGGCCTCGAAGGCGACGACGAGCGGCAGCTCACCGACGGCGACTGCGAGAACGACTCTCCGGCATGGGCTCCCGACGGCACGCGCCTCGTCTTCACCTCGATGCGCGGCGACCGCTGGGACGTCGACTTTCAGGAGGCGCTCTACGAGCTCGAGGTGGACACCGAGGGAGCCGAGCCGCGGCGACTGACCCAGCCCGACGAGTCCGCCGCGTTGGGCTCGTTCTCCGCCGACGGCGCGCGCATCGCCTACGTCTACTCCCCCGAGGACGGCACGTATCCGCACCACGGCCAGATCGCGGTGATGCAGGCCGACGGCAGCGACCGCCGCATCCTCACGGCCTCCCTCGACCGGCAGTGCGCACCCTTCCCGCTCTTTCGAGAGCCGGTCTGGGACGGCGACCGCATCGCCTTCGGGATCGAGGACGGCGGCAACGTCCACATCTACACGGTCGCGGCGGACGGCTCGGGCGAGCCCGAGCTGCTCGTCGGTGGCGAGCAGTCGACCGGCCTCTACGACCTCGTCGACGGAGCGCTCGTGTACACCGCGACCACCTACGGCCGCCCGCACGAGCTCTTCGACGGCGACGGGAAACCGATGACGTCTGTCGCGGACGACCTCGTCGCCGGGCGCGAGCTCGCCGAGGTCGAGCGGTTCAGGGCCAGGTCCGCCGACGGCACCGAGGTGGACGCGTGGCTCGTGCGCCCGCCCGGCCTCGACGAGGGGAAGAAGTACCCGACGCTCCTCACGATCCACGGCGGCCCGTTCTCGCAGTACGGCACGGGCTTCTTCGACGAGGTTCAGGTCTACGCAGGCGCCGGCTATTGCGTCCTCTTCTCGAACCCGCGCGGCGGCTCCGGCTACTCGGAGGAGTGGGGACGCGCGATCCGCGGCTCGGGCGACGGCTCCGGCCCGGGCTGGGGCTCGGTCGACTACGAGGACGTGATGGGCGTCGTGGACACGGCGCTCGAGCAGTACCCCTTCCTCGACGCCGAGCGGCTCGGCGTCCTGGGCGGGTCATACGGCGGCTACCTGACGTCCTGGGTCGTCGGCCACACCAAGCGCTTCAAGGCTGCGCTCTCGGAGCGATCCGTCAATCACCTCGTCAGCGCCTTCGGCTCGAGCGACCTGTTCTGGATCTTCGAGCGCCAGTTCGGCGGGCCGATGTGGGAGAACGTCGACGAGTGGCTGCGGATGTCACCGGCCACCTACGCGCGCGAGATCGAGACGCCGCTCCTCGTCGTCCACTCCGAGAACGACCTCCGCTGCAACATCGAACAGGGCGAGCACCTGTTCACGCTCCTGCGGCTGCTCGGCAAGGAGACCGAGATGCTCCGCTTCCCTGCCGAGGGTCACGAGCTGTCGCGCTCCGGGTCGCCGATTCACCGCGTGCTGCGGTTCGAGGCGATCCTCGAGTGGTTCGGCCGCTACCTCGATCCCGGGAACTAGCCGAAACGCGCGACGGCGCGGGCGCGGCGGCGCTCCGCCTCGACCTCGCGGTCCTTCGGCGCCGCGGTCGTGACGAGCTCGGCGAGGAGATGCTGCGTCAGGTGCGCGATCTCGTGCACGGCACGCTCGAACGCCGCCTCGTTGGCCTTCGACGGCTTGGTCATGCCGCTGACCTTGCGCACGTACTGCCGCGCCGCCGACTGAACCTCCTCGGAGGTCGCGGGTGGGTCGAAGTTGTGGAGAACTCGGATGTTCCGGCACATGCCTCGATGGTACGCGAGACGTCGACTTCTCAATCCGAATCTACGCCGAACTCCAGTCCCAGCCGAGGCACCCGGCGTCGGCGCGTTGCCCGAGCCACGCGCTGGACTGTTTCCTTCGTTTCCAGAAGCTCGTCGTGTGTCGACCGCTGATCCTCGTGCATCTCGCCTTGAAGCTCGTGTACCTCGCCCATCAGGCGGGCGACCTCGAGCTGGAGGCGACGCACTTCGCGTCCCTCGCGGTAGCTCCCGATCGCGAGATATGCCAGGAGCACCGTTCCGAGGATGCTGAACGCGCCGCTGACGAGGACAAAAATGTCGATTGCCGAGAGGTGCACGAAACACCCTTACCGATCACGCGCGTCGTTCGCAAAGACGCTGCGATCGCCACTTGCGGACATCCGGCGAGCCCGACCGATGAGGTTGGCACCTCAGCCTGGTCAGAAGCAGCAGAGACCCCTGAGGAAGGAGGAGGACGATGGGCAAGCTGGCGGTGACGGAGTTCGTGTCGGTCGACGGAGTGTTCGAGGATCCGGGCGGCGCCGAGGACTACGAACACGGCGGCTGGACCTTCGAGTACGACCGCGGCGAGGACGGGAACCGGTTCAAGCTCGACGAACTGCTGCAGGCGAAGGTGCAGCTGCTCGGGCGCGTCACCTACGAGGGCTTCGCCGCAGCCTGGCCGTCGCGCGAGGGCCCGTTCGCCGACAAGCTGAACAGCGACCCGAAGGTGGTCGTCTCCTCGACGCTCACAGACCCCGAGTGGCAGAACACAACCGTCCTCTCCGGCGACGTCGTCGGCGGGGTGTCGGAGCTGAAGGAGAGGACTGACGGCGACATCCTCGTCTCCGGCAGCGGCACCCTGGTCGGCGCGCTGCTCGCCGCGGGCCTGGTGGACGAGCTGCGGCTGATGGTCTTCCCGACCATCCTCGGTCGGGGCAGACGCCTCTTCCCGGACGGGATCGACCGACTCAAGCTGACACTCGCCGAGAGCAGAGTCGTCGGCCCCGACGGCGTCCAGATCCAGATCTACCGGAGCAGCGAGTGAGGCGGCGGCGGCAACCCGCTCACGCACAGAGATTTGCACCGTTGCGAGGGAGTCTCAAGCCTCGGAGTCGGACTGAGCGGGCTAGAGCGAGCGGTAGGAGACCGTCTCGCGCTGTCCGGTCTCGCCGGAGCGGACGATTGCGTCGCAGACCTCGGAGGCCCGGTAGCCGTCCTCGAAGTCGGCGCCGTACGGCGTTACCTCGTGCTCTCCCGCGACGGCCTCCAGGAAATGGTGCAGCTCGTGGACAAACGTGTCTCCCCAGCCGACGATGTGGCCCGGCGGCCACCAGTGTTCCCAGAACGGGTGGTCGCCCTCGGCGACGAGCACAGTCTTGAAGCCGCGTGCGCGGTCCCCGTCGGCGCGAAAGACCTGGAGCTCGTTCAGCCGCTCCATGTCGAAGGCGAGCGAGCCCTTCGTGCCGTTGATCTCCCACTGGAACGCGTTGCGACGCCCGTGCGCGAAGCGGGTCGCCTCGAGCGTGCCCACCGACCCGTTCGCGAACCCGACCGCCGCCTCGACCGCATCGTCGACCTTCCGTCCCGGGAGGAACGTGTGCGCGAAACCGGAGACGGTCTCGATCTCGCCGTTGAGGAAGCGTGCGAGGTCGACGACGTGCGTCATCAGGTCGCCAAGTGCCCCGGAGCCCGCCGCGTCCACGTCGAACCGCCAGGTGTCGAGCAACGGGTCGTCGCCCCAGTCCTGCAGGTAGCGACCGCGGAAATGCCGGACCTCGCCGAGGTCGCCGGCCTCCACCATCTCCCGAGCGAGCCTGACCGCCGGGACGAAGCGGTAGTTGAAGCCGCACAGGTGACGGACGCCGGTCGCCGCCACCGCTTTCCAGATCTCGTAGCTCTCGTCCGCGTCGCGGCCGAGCGGCTTCTCGCAGACGACGTGCTTGCCCGCTCGCGCCGCTGCGATCGTCGGCTCGGCGTGCAGTGAATTGGGGCCCCCGTTGTCGAACAGCCCGATCCGCTCGTCCGCCACGAGATCGTGCCAATCGGTGGTCGCGTACTCCCAGCCGTAGCGCCGCGCCGCCTCGCCGACAGCATCCGCGTTGCGCCCGGCGATCCCGATCAGCTCCGGCTCGAACGGCGGCGGCCACGTGATGTAAGAGATCTTCCGGAAGGCGTTCGAATGGGCCTTGCCCATGAAGGCGTAGCCGAGCATCCCGACGCCGATCCGTGCCACCTGCGAGATAGTACGTCTGTGGGTTCAGCAGTTAAGTGGGGCATTGTCTCCACGGCGGACATCAACCAGAAGGTGATCCCCGGCGCGCATGCGTCGGGCAAGGTCGAGCTGCTCGCAGTGGCGAGTCGCGCCCAGGAGCGGGCCGAGGCCTACGCGCGTGAGTGGGACATTCCGCGCGCCTACGGCTCATACGAGGCTCTGCTCGCCGACCCCGACGTCGAGGCGGTCTACATCTCGTTGCCGAACACGCTGCACGCCGAGTGGTCGATCAAGGCGCTCGAGGCGGGCAAGCACGTGCTCTGCGAGAAGCCGTTCTCGCGCCACCCGAAGGAGGTGGAGGCGTCGTTCGACGCCGCCGAGCGGAGCGGCCGTCTGCTGAGCGAGGCGTTCATGTACCGCCACAACCCGCAGACCGCGAGGCTGACGGAGCTCGTCGGTGACGGCGCGATCGGCGAGCTCCGGCTGATTCGCTCCGCCTTTTCGTACGGGCTCTACGACCCCGAGAACATCCGTCTCCGCACCGACGTCGAGGGCGGGGCTCTGATGGACGTCGGCTGTTACAACGTCTCGGGCTCGCGGCTGTTGGGGGGCGAGCCGGAACGAGTCTGGGGCGAGGCCTGGTACGGGCCTTCGGGGACGGACTGGGTCTTCGCCGGGATGCTGCGGTTTCCCGGCAACGTGGTGGCGACGTTCGACTGCGGAACCGCTCTCCCGAACCGCGACGAGCTCGAGGTGATCGGCAGCGAGGGCTCGCTCTTCCTCGACGATCCGTGGCACTGCGTCCACCCGGTCATCGAGCTTCGCCGGGACGACGGCAGCGAGCGAATCGAGCTCGAGCCCGTCGATTCGTACCGGCTGGAGCTCGAGAACCTGAGCGACGCGATCCGTGGCGAGGCCGAGCTGCTGCTCGGACGTGAGGACGCGCTCGGTCAGGCTCGTGCGCTCGAGGCTCTGCACCGGTCGGCGACGACCAAGGCGCCCGTCTCGCCGTAACGACCTGGCCGGTTTTCAACCTTTCCCGAGCGGACTAGCATGGGGCGGGCGAATGAGCGCCCACGCCGCACCGGCGCCTTCGGGCCCGACCTTCGTGATCCGCGGCAAGCCGTACCCGGTGCTGCTACCGAAGCTGGCCGATCCGCGCCTCCATCTGGCCGCGGTGATCATCTCGCTCCAGGTAATCGGGCAGGTCGGCTTCCACTTCGACCTCTCGATCGCGCAGATCCTCCTCGCGATCGGCACCGCTGCCGTGCTCGAGATCGCGATCGCGATGCGCTCCCAGCACGTCATCCTCTGGCCGGCGAGCGCAACGCTGACCGGCAACGGCGTCGCCTTCGTCCTGCGTGTCCCGGGCACGGTGCACGGCGACTGGTGGAGCCTGCGCGGCTGGTGGATCTTCGCCGGCACGGCGGCGGTTGGGCTTCTCTCGAAGTACGTGATCCGCTGGCGCGGCGAGCACATCTTCAACCCGTCCAACATCGGCCTCGTCCTCTGCTTCCTACTGCTCTCCCGGACGCGCGCCGCGCCGCTCGACTTCTGGTGGGGCCCGATGTCAGTCTGGCTCGCCCTGGCGCTGGCGATCATCGTCGCCGGGGGCTTCGCCATCCTCCGCCGGCTGAAGCTGCTGCGGGTGGCGCTCGGCTTCTGGGTGACGTTCGCTGCGGCGATCGGCGTGCTCGCGCTTGCCGGCCACACGATGACCGCGCGCTGGCACCTCGGCCCGGTGTCGGGCTTCCAGCTGTGGTGGGTGCTCGTCACCTCGCCGGAGGTGCTCGTGTTCCTCTTCTTCATGATCACCGATCCGAAGACGGCGCCGCGCTCGCCGGGGGGGCGGCTCGCCTATGCGATCTCGCTCGGCCTGCTCGCCGGTGTGCTGATCGGACCGACGACGACCGAGTACGCGGCGAAGGTGGCACTGCTCGGCTCGCTCGCGCTCGTCTGCCTCGCGCTGCCGCTCCTGCGTCTCGTCCGGTGGCCGCTCAGCCGGCGGGTCGTGATCGGCATTGCCGCGGCAGCGGTCGCCGTGTCGGCGGCCGCAATCGTGGTCGGGAACGCGCCGGCGGTCGCGGGTGCCTCACGCGCGGTGCCGCCCGGCGCCCTGCCGCCGATCAGGATCCTCCCCGGGCACGGCGTCCAGACGAAGCTCGATCTCCACACGGCTCAGCTGATCGCCCACGACCTGCTCGCCGCGAAGCCGTCAACGCGTGACGGCCCGCTTCGCATCTGGCTCGTCCAGGGCGTGGAGCAGGGGCCGCCGACGGCGACGGTCCAGCAGGCCGGGCTCAGCTACCAGTTGCACCAGACCGCTGACGGGCGCTGGGCACTCCCTTCGACGACCCAGACCCGAGAGGTTGAGCCCGCGCCGGTGAGCACGGTGCTGCGCGGCGTCCGCCTGACGAACGTCGCGCCCTCCGTCGGTCTCGACTTCCGGCAGGGGGCCTTCCGGTACGGGGCCTCGAAGGAGAACACGGCGATGATGGGCGGCGGGGTCTGCTGGCTCGACTACAACGGCGACGGCTGGCAGGACCTGTTCGCCGTCAACTCGTACTCCAGCGCCGACACGGCGCAATGGGGGGCGCACGGCGGACTACCGCGCACGCAGCTGTTCGAGAACGTTCACGGGCACTTTCGCAACGTCACCGCGACAGCCCGCGCCGGCCTGCAGGTGCAAGGCGACGGCTGCGCGGCAGCGGATCTGAACGGCGACGGCCGGCCCGACTTGATCGTGACCACGACGAGCGGGATCAAGCTGCTCTGGAACAACGGCAACGGCACCTTCACCGAGGGTGCGCGGCCCGCAGGGATGACCGCGTCGGGCTGGTACACGGGAGTCGCCGTCGCGGACGTGAACGGCGACGGCCGCCCGGACGTCTTCGTGGCCGGCTACGCGCGCCCGTACGACAACGTGCCGAACTCGCTCGCGGGGTTCCCGACGAACCTCGCGGGAGTCCGCGACCTCCTCTTCCTGAACGAGGGGAACGGCGCGAACGGCCGCGCGCGCTTCCGCGAGGCCGGGGTCCAGGCCGGTCTCGAGGCGTCCGGCTTCTCGCACGGCCTCGGCGCGACCTTCCTGGACGTCAACGGGGACGGACGCCCCGACCTCTACGTCGCGAACGACGAGGATCCGAACCAGCTCTATATCGACGTCCCGTGGCCGGGCGGAGCAAAGGCGGACCCGGCGGGGCTCGGCTTCCGCTTCGAGAACCGTGCGGGGGCAGCGGGGGTAGCGGATCCGTACGCCGGCATGGGCGTCGCGGTCGACGGCGCCGAAGGCGGCCCGCTCGACCTGTTCGTCACCAACTCGCGCAACGAGCCGTCGGCCGCGTTCGCGAGGACGACCGCGTCTTCGTTCTCGAGCGCGCGGCCCGACTTCGACCCGGCGCTCGGAGCCGGCTTCGCGGGCTGGGGCGACTCGTTCGCCGACCTGAAGAACTCGGGCCAGCCGGATCTCGTGGTCGCGACCGGCGGGATCCCCGTCACGAGCCTGAAGAAGGACGCCGGCCCGCTGAAGGTGATCGCTCCGCTCGCCGGCGAGCAAGTCACCCGCTACGGCGTCGCACCGGGCGTCGCGCCACGGCTGCGCGTGAACGGGCGCGGTCTCGCGGCGGCAGACGTCGACAACGACGGCCGCGTCGAGATCGCGGTCAACTCGATCGGCGGCAAGCTCCTGTTGCTGAAGCCAACCGGCCCGGTCGGCCACTGGCTCGACGTCAGGCTGTCGCGGTTCAGCCCCGGAGCGGTGGTGACGGTCGACCTCGGCAAGGCGAGGCTCTCGCAGGAGGTCCGCGCGGGCAGCAGCTATCTGTCCTCCGAGGACGAGCGCGTCCACTTCGGGCTCGGCGAGGCGCCGCGGGTCGCGCGCGTCATCGTCCGCTACCCGTGGGGCGCCCGGAGCGTCCTTCGCAATGTTCGCGCCGACCAGGTGGTCGAGATCGCCGTGCCTCCTCACCCCGCGCCGCAGGCGTCCCGGCCGTCGGGGTCGTTCCGCCTGGCGGCCTGCGTGCCGGCGACCGGCCACGGCTCGATCGCGACGATCTGGGAAGAGACCGCAGTCGACGCGCTCCGCTCCGGCGCGGCGAGCGATCCGGTGCAGGCACGCGACCTCTTCGACGTCTCCCTCGCGATGTGGAAGGCCTGGGCCGCTGCTCCGAAGAGCGCGTCCGCCGGCAACGCCGCGATCAGCTACGCCGCCTACCGCGTGCTCCTCTGGCAGGCGTCCTTCGACTCGAACCTGAGCCGGACGTTCGCTCGGTTGACGGAAAAGCTGCGTGCGCTCTGCTACTCGCCGGACTTCACCACCACGCACGGAGGGTCGCCGGCGGCGCTGGGGAACCGGATCGCCGCCGCCGCGATCGCCACCGCCCGGCACGACGGCTCGAACGAATCGCTGCATTACGCCGACCCGACCTTCACCTCGCGCAATCAGCCGCTGATTTTCCATTCGAACGTCTCCACCGAGGAGGATTCGACCTTCTGGACTCCGCTGGCGCTCGGAACGATCCAGCCGCACAGCCTTACGCCGATAGCCACCAGGATTCAGAGCTTCGTCGGGGCGGAGTGGGGCCACGTTCGGAGTTTCGCGCTCGCGCGTTCGCACCGCGGCCTGCCGATCGACCCGGGTGCGCCGCCGCTCGGAGACCCTTCGGGTCGTGCCTACAAGCAGGAGGCGCTCGCGGTCCTGCGGGCGACCTCGGCGGCAGGAACGGTGCAGCCCGGATGGTCGCCGCTGACCTGGAGCATCCTCGCCGCGCACGAAGCGACGGGGAACCTCGCCAAAGACGTCCGGCTCTACCTCGGCGTCGACGGTGCACTCAACGACGCCGCGGTCGCCGCCTGGGGCGCGAAGCGCGCCTACCAGCCGCCGCGACCGATCTCGATGATCCGCTATCTCGCGTTCCAGGGCCAGTCGAGCGATCGCAAGCAGGCGCACTACAGCGCCGACGGACTACCGCTCGTCCCCGGCCTCGTCGAGCTCCGCGGCGGCAAGGTCCAGGTGCTCTCGCGGGACCGCTGGGTCGACGGCGCCGCGTGGTCACCTCCCGTCGCCACGCCGCCGTCGCCCGGGAGCGTCGCCGAGGGGAGCGCATTCGCCTATGCGGCAGGCAAGGTCCTGTCGGCGCTCACGGGTCGCTCGTATGCGAACCAGATGCAAGCGGCGAGCACCGCTCCGCTCGCGGGCGGGATCGACGTCCCGTCGGACGTGACGGCGGGTCGCAAGCTCGGCGAGCGCGTCGCGACGCTCGTCCTGCGCAGGCTCCGTCGCTACGGCTAGCGGCCGGAGCGCGCCTGCAGCCGGACCGCGACCGTGTCGAGCGTCACCGCTCCAAGCAGCACGAGCCCGGTCACGATGTAGATCCAGCCGTTCGAGATGTTCAGCGTGTTGAGGCCGTTCTGCAGCGTCCCGATCAGGATGGCGCCGAGGAGCGCACCGCGCACCTCGCCGCGACCGCCGAAGAGGCTGACCCCGCCGATCACTGCGGCGGCGATCGCGTTCAGAAGCAGGTTGCCCGGCGGGAACGTGAGTGCCACCGAGTTGACCTGGGCGGCGAAGATGATCCCGCCGATCGCCGCCATGGCGCCCGAGATCGCAAACACGAGGATGCGGACGCGCGACACGTTGATGCCGGCACGACGCGCCGCCTCGGCGCTGCCTCCGACCGCGTACACGTGGCGGCCGAATGTCGTCCACTTCGCGAGGAACGTCAGCAGCACGAAGAAGAAGACCATGATCACGCCGGCGAGCGGCAGGCCCAGAGGCGTCGAGATGATCTTGCCGTTGTTGCAAATCGCAACCGTCCCGAAAGCCGCGATCCCGATGCCGATCGTCTTCAGGATGGCCGAGGTCCAGCTCTGCTGGGCGATCTGCGTGCCGCGAGCAACGATCTTCTTATAGAGGATGCTCAGCGGATACAGGGCGGTGAAGATCGCCGCGATGACCCACCCGGCCAGCGGCGAGAAGATGTAGAGGTCGGTGTAGTTGATCCACCGGTCCTGGATGATGATCGTGCCGCGCTGCTCGAGCTTGTTCAGGATCACGCCCTGCCAGATCAGGAAGCCCGCGAGCGTGACGACGAACGAGGGAACCCCGACGAACGCCACGATCGAACCTTGGACGCCGCCGATCGCGGCGCAGACCGCCACGGCGGCCAGCATCGCGAGGATGCCGTTCGTCTGCCAGCTGCTGCCGGGGAGCTGGAGCTCGGCTACCACCAGCGCGCCGATGCCCGCGACGTAGCCGACCGAGAGGTCGATCTCACCGAGTAGGAGCACGAAGACGATGCCGTACGCGAGCATGCAGGTACCTGCGGTCTGCGTGATCATGTTGACGAAGTTGGTGGATGTGAAGAAGTTCGTCGCCGTGAAGCCGAACAGGGCGACGACGAGGATCTCGCCGACGATGAGCGGCACAGGCCCGAGGTTGCCCGTGCGCACGTTGAGCTTCGCGCGTTCCCAGGCGCCTCTGAGCCCCGTCGGGAGCTGTTCCTCCTCGAGCGGCGGCGCCCGATCGGGGCCGACGACGTCTGCCGAGGTCACTCGGCGGCTCCCGCGCCCGCTGTGGACGGGATCCCGGAGACCTTCGTAGGCATGCCTGCGGTGATCGCCTCGACCACCGCCTGCTGGGTCGTCTGGCGCCGCTCGAACACGCCGACGTTGCGGCCGAGCCGGAGCACGCTGATCCGGTCGGCGGTCTCGAAGACGTCGTGGAGGTTGTGGGAGATGAGCATCACGCCGAGGCCCTGGCTGCCGAGGCGGCGCACGAGCTCCAGCACCTGTTCGGTCTGAGCGACACCGAGAGCCGCGGTCGGCTCGTCGAGGATGACGAGCTTCGAGTTCCACATCACCGCGCGGGCGACGGCGACGGACTGTCGTTGCCCGCCCGACAGGGTGGCGACTGTCTGGCGAATCGACTTGATGGTCGTGACCGACAGAGACTTGAGCGTCTCGGCGGTGTGCTGCTCCATCGGAGCCTCCGACAGGATCTGCCCGCGATTGAGCTCACGGCCCAGATACATGTTCTGGACGACGTCGAGGTTGTCGCACAGCGCGAGATCCTGGTAGACGACCTCGATCCCGAGCCGCGCCGCGTCCTTCGGCCCGTGGATCTGCACCTCCTGCCCGTTGAACAGGATCCGGCCGCTGTCGGCCGTGTGGGTGCCGGCGACACATTTGACGAGCGTCGACTTGCCCGCGCCGTTGTCGCCGACGAGCGCCATTACCTCTCCCTCCCGGACCTCGAAGTCGACGTCGTCGAGTGCCTGCACCGAGCCGAACGTCTTCGTGATGTTCTGAAGTTGAAGAAGTGGCGTGTCGCTCATCAATGACCGCTCCTGGACGAGGAGAGCGTGGTGGAGGCGCCCTCGACGGACGCCTCCACCCTCTCACAGAGAACGAGCTACTTGCAGTACTTCTTGTACTGACCGATGCAGACTTCGCTCTTCTTGAGCCAGTGCTGCGTGAAGAGCGTCGTGTAGTTCTTCTTTGTGATCCACGTCACCGGAAGCGTGAGCGTCGGCTCCTTCTTCGAGCCGTTCTGCCGGAAGCCGTTGGACTTAGGCGTCTTCCCGTGCAGGAGTGCGATCGCCGCAGCTGCAGCCGCGTTCGCCTCGAGCGACACCTTCTTGTAGACCGTGCCCGTCTGCCAGCCGGCGATGATGTACTGCACACCCGCCGCGGACGCGTCCTGACCGGACAGCGGGGTCTTCTTCAGATGATGGGCCTTCTCGCGGGCGATCACGGCGCCAGCGATGTTGTCGTTCGCCGCGATGATGCCCTGGATCTTGTTGTGGGTCTGGACCAGCATCTGGTCGTAGATCCCCGCGGCGTTGTTCGCGTCCCAGTCGGGCACGAACTTCTGCGGCCCCTTCTTCAGCTTGTGCTTCTTGAAGAGCGGATTGAGCACGGCGTCGTTGCCGCTCTTGAACCAGAACGCGTTCTGGTCGGTCTGCCCGCCCCAGAGCTCGGCGACGGTGCTGCTCGCCTTGTACGTGCCCTTCGCCTTCATTGCGTTGATGACGCCGTTGGCCTGCGCCTGGCCGACCTTCTTGCCGTCGAACGTGTCGTAGATCGAGGCCGTGCCGCCGGTGACCTGGCGGTCGTAGTCGATCGCCTTTCCGCCCTTATCCGTGAAGAGCTTCTCGATCGCCGAGGCCGAGCCGTTGTCGAGCGACGTCTCGATCACGACCTTGGCGCCCGCGGCCAGGCACGCCTGCGCCTGTGCCGTCTGCTTCGACGGGTCGTTGAGCGCGTTGTTGATCGACGCCGTGACGCCGGCGTTCGCGAACGCCTTCTTCAGCAGCGGTGCGTCGAACTGCACCCAGCGGACGGACGACTTGGTGTCCGGCAGCAGGACGCAGACCTGAACGTTTGCCGACTTCTTCTTTGTGCCGGCCAGCGCGCCCGCTGAGACTACGAGGGCGGCGATGCCGCCGACGAGCACGAGAACAAGACCCGCTCTACCGAATCTCCTCACCCTTTGCCCTCCTTCGTGCCGTTCATTTTTTGACTAGACGTGCCCGCTCCGTCACTTGCACGAGAGGCTTTCCCCGGTCTCCGCCCGTAGCCCGCGCCGTTGCTCGGCGCGCCAGATACTACTCCGGAATGTGAACGGCGCAAAGCCGGCGCGATAGGGTCGACCCATGAAGACGAGTCTCGGGATCTGGGCGTTCGGAGGCATGGCGACGCGGTTCAACCCCGGCGGATACAAGCCGGAGCTCGCGCACGTCTCGACGGTCGACAAGGTCCGTACGGCGGTCGAGGGTCTCGGCGAGCTCATCGACGACTACGAGTTCCACTACCCGCAAGAGCTTTCGCACGAGAACCTCGAGGCGGTCCAGGACGCGCTCGACGGGCACGGCATCTATTGCATCGCGAGCGGCATCCATCTCGATCCCCGGTTCGGCAAGGGAGGTCTCTCCTCGCCCGACGACGCCACCCGCGCAGAGGCACTGCGACTGACCAGGGAGGCGATCGACCTCGCGGCGGAGGTCGGCGCGCAGATGATCGTCTGGCCCGGGATCGAGGGCTACAACTACCCCTTCCAGACCCCGTACGCCGAGTCGTGGGCGCGTTTTCTCGACGGCATCGCCGAGGCTGCGAGCCATGCGGGGGAGCGCGGCGTCACGGTGTTCCTCGAGCACAAGAACTCCGAGCCGGCGATGAAGATCCTGATGCGCAACGTGGGCATGACGCTGCACGTGATCCACACCCTGCGCGCCCGGGGGATCTCGAACGTGAAGGTCAACATGGACTGGCAGCACCTGATCATGAACGGCGAGAACCTCGCCGAGTACGCCGCCCTTCTGGCCGCCGAAGGGCTGCTCGGCCATCAGCATGCGAACTCCGGCTGGGGCACCTTCGACGACGACAACATGGTCGGCGCGACGGCCTTCATGGAGACGCTCGAGCTCGCACTCGAGCTGCGCCGCGCCGGCTACGGCGAGCAGGGCGAGCGGCTCGGCTTCGACCTCTACCCCTACACCGAGGACGCGGTCGGCGCGGTAAGGCGGTCGGTGCTCCAGTGGCGCTTCATCGACGGGGTCGCCGCGAAGATCGACGAGGCGGAGCTGCGACGAGCGCAGCAGGCGAAGGACGCCGTCCGCGCGTACGAGCTCGTATACGCCGCGCTCGGCGCGTAGCGTGGCCCTCGTCGGCCTCGACGTCGGCACCTCCTCGGTCAAGGGCGTCGCGATCGACGAGGAGGGCTCTGTGCTCGCCACCGCGAGCGCCGACTACCCGCTCTCGCGACCGCATCCGGGCTGGTCGGAGCAGGAGCCTGAGGACTGGTGGCGCGCGGCCGAGGACGTCCTGGGCCGGCTACCCGAGGGACCGGTCGGGCTGTCGGGGCAGATGCACGGGCTCATCGTCCTCGACCGCGAGCGGCGCGTCCTGCGGCCGGCGATCCTGTGGAACGACCAACGCACGGCCTCCGAGTGCAAGGAGATCGAGGAGCGTGTGGGGTTCGCTCGCCTCGTCGAGCTGACGGGCAACCGCGCGCTGACCGGCTTCACCGCGCCGAAGCTCCTCTGGCTGCGCCGGCACGAGCCGGAGCTGTACGGCCGTATCCGCCACGTCCTGCTGCCGAAGGACTACGTCCGGCTCCGCCTGACCGGCGAGCTGGCGATCGACGTCGCGGACGCCTCGGGAACGCTCCTCTTCGACGTCCGCCGCCGCACCTGGTCGGAGGAGGTCTGCGCGGCGCTCGAGATCCCGCTCGACTGGCTGCCTCCCGCGCACGAGTCGACAGAGATCGCAGGTGCGGGCGATCAGGCGGCTGCTGCGCTCGGTGTCGGGATCGCACGTCCCGGGCCGGTCTCGGTCGTCCTCGGGACATCCGGTGTCGTCTTTGCCGCACTCCCCTCCTACGCGCACGACCGCGAGGCGCGACTCCACGCCTTCTGCCATGCCGTCCCGAGAACCTGGCACGCGATGGGCGTGATGCTGAGCGCCGCCGGCTCCGCGTCCTGGCTTCGCGGTGTCCTCGCCGCCGACCTCGCGGAGCTCGAGCAGGCGGCTGAGAGCTGGCCGGCCGGAAGCGAGGGACTGCTCTTTGGGCCGTACCTCGCCGGCGAGCGGACGCCCCATCCGGATCCCGACGCGCGCGGGGCGTTCGTCGGCCTGACCGTCCGCCACGACCGCGGCGCGCTCTGGCGAGCGATGCTGGAGGGGGTCGCCTACGGGCTGCGCGACTCGCTCGAGCTGCTCCGCGAGCTCGGCGCCCGGCCCGAGAGCGGCCGGGTCTCGGGTGGCGGCGCACGGAGCGAGCTCTGGCTCCGAATCGTGGCCTCCGTGCTCGGCCTGCCGCTCGAGACGACCGAGTCGGAGGAGGGATCTGCGTTCGGCGCCGCGCTCCTGGCAGGCGTTCGCGCAGGCGTCTTCTCGGACGCCGACGAGGCAGTTGCACGGTGCGTCCGGCCGCAGCGTCGGATCGAGCCGCAATGGGACTACGACGACGGCTACCGGCGCTTCCGCCGCCTCTACCCGACCCTCAGACCCCTGGAGGAACCATGAGCGACCTGAGTGGCAAGACCGCAGTGATCACGGGGGCGAGCCGCGGCATCGGCGCCGCGGTCGCGCGCATGCTCCACGACCGCGGCTGCAACCTCGGCCTCGCCTCGCGGAGCGGCAGCGATCTCGGACTCGAGCGCGTCCTCGCGCGCCCCTGCGACGTCCGCGACCTCGACGCGCTCGTCGAGCTCTGCGACGCCACCGCCGACCGCTTCGGCGGGATCGACATCGTCGTCCCGAACGCGGGCGTGGGTGCCTATGGGCCGTTCCTCGGCCTCTCGCGCGAGCACCTCGACGAGATGCTGGACGTCAACCTCAAGGGCACGGTCTACGCCATCCGGGCGGCATTGCCGCACATGCTCGGGCGTGCGGGTGACGTGATCACGCTCGCTTCGGAAGCCGGGCGGCGCGGCCTTCCCTATGAAGCCGTCTACTGCGCGTCGAAGTTCGGGCAGGTCGGGCTGACGCGCGCACTCGACCACGAGCTTCGCGAGCAAGGGATTCGCTGCACGAACATCTGCCCCGGCGGCGTCGCGACCGACTTCGCGCTCGAGGAGGGGCGCGGGCGGACGCGCGACGCGCTGGCCGGGATGATGAGCGCCGAGGACGTCGCGGAGGTCGTCGTGTTCGCGCTCGAGCGGCCTCGGCACCTGCGGATCCTCGAGACGGCGTTGCGGCCGGCAAGCGAGCCCTCGTGGGGGTAGCGGTTCAGCGCTGCCGCATCGCGGCGAACGAGTAGCCGCCCTCGAGCATCGCGGGCGCACGAACGGCGAGCCGATCCGAGCTCGGAACGTCCCAACCGAGCGCATCGGCGAGCCGCGTGATCATGTTGAAGAGCGCGCAGACGGTCGCCGCGTCGCGGAGCGCCTCTCGCGAGACCCCCGCAGCGTAGGCGGCCTCGGCGTCCGCGGCCGTCAGTTCGTCGGGGCGCATCGTCAGCACCTCGATGAAGGCGAAGGCGCCGCGCAGCTCTGCCCGCAGCGGTGCCGTCCGCCAGTCGGCGACGACTGCGTCCCAGATCTCCTCGCCGAGGGCGTACGACGCGACCGCGCCGTGGGAGCCCGCTCAGAACGGACACTGCCGAAGCAGCGACGTGAACCCCGCGAACAATTCCCGCTCGCCGGGGCTCCACTCCGACGGCCCCCGCATGGCGACGTCGAGGGCCTCCGAGAATGGCTCGCCGAAGAGCTCAGGCCGGTAGAGCAGCGTCTTGACGACGCCGAGCGGCTCGGCGCCCGTGCGCTCCCGGATCGCCGCGAGCATCGCGGCCTCCGGCGGCGCATGACCTTCCTCGACGACCGCGAGCCTCATCCAAGCGTCTCGTTGGCGAGGTCGAGCCTCCGCAGGCCCTCGGCGATCGCGACTGCAACCGTCTGCTCGAAGATCGTCTCCTCCGTGAAACCTGAGTCCTTCAGCGCCTCGATGTCTCCGTCGACGACCGCGTACGCCCGATCGCGGACTTTCTCCAGATAGACGGCCATTTCGGCGGGAGCCGGCGGACTCGTAGCGACGACGTTCCGTAGCTCGGCAATCGGATCGGCCACGCCAGGATGCTACGGCCTCATGGCCCCGGGAGGAATCGAACCTCCGCACGCAGCTTCGAAGGCTGCCGCTCTATCCGCTGAGCTACGGGGCCGAGCACGCAAGGGTATCCCGCCCCAAGGCTCGCTACGCTGTGCGCGCTCGGTGGCGGTAGCTCAGTTGGTAGAGCTCCGGGTTGTGGTCCCGGTGGCCGCGGGTTCGAGTCCCGTCCGCCACCTCGAGACAACGGGGCCGCGTCGCGGCCCCGTTGCGCATTCGCTCAGGCCGGGACTCGCTCCCCGGAGAAGATCCGGAGCATCTCCCGGTTGAAAGCCGGGATGTCGTCCGGCTTCCGGCTCGTGACGAGGTTGCCGTCGACGACGACCTCCTCGTCGACCCAGTCGCCGCCGGCATTGCGGATGTCTGTCTCGAGCGTCGGCCACGAGGTCACTCGCTTGCCGCGCACGACCCCCGACTCGACGAGCACCCACGGGCCGTGACAGATGACCGCCATCGGCTTCCCCGCGTCGTGGAACCCGCGTACGAAGGCCACGGCGTTCTCGTCCCCGCGCAGCTGGTCCGGGTTGCCGACGCCGCCAGGAACCAACAGCGCGTCGTAGTCGTCGGGCGAGACCTCCTCGACCGTCCGATCGACGGGCACCGTGTTCGCCGGGTCGAAGTGGTCGAAGCCCTTGATCTGGCCGTCGTGGATCGAGACGACCTCGACGTCGGCACCGGCGTCCTCCAACGCTTTCCGCGGCTCCTCGAGCTCGACCCGTTCGAACATGTCGGCAGCGAGGATCGCGACCTTCTTGCCTTTCAGCACGTCTGCCATGCAGACCCCTCCTTTGTCAGTTTCTGCACCGGCGCCTACCCGGCGGCGCAAGACCTATGCGTAGTTCTTGCGGAGGTAGTCCAGGTACGGCCGCGCCTGAATGGTGGAGCCCGTCGCACGGCGGAGAGTCTCCTGCGGCGAGAACTTGCGGCCGAGCGCGTGGACGTGGTCGCCGAGCCACTCCCTCAGTGTCGTGAACTCGCCGCGGCCGACCTGGTCCTCTAGGTCGGGCACGTCGCGCGTGGCCGCCTCCCAGATCTGCACGGAGGCAACCGTCCCGATGAGGTACGTGGAGAAGTAGCCGATCGATCCGCTCGACCAGTGGACGTCCTGAAGGACGCCGTGCGCGTCGTCGGGCACCTCGACGCCGAGGTATTCCCACATCTTCTCGTTCCACCGCTGCGGCAGGTCGCGAAGCTCGAGCCGGCCCTCGACCATGTCCTGCTCGAGCTCGAAGCGGAGCATTACGTGCATTCCGTACGTGACCTCGTCGGCCTGGATCCGGATCAGGCTCGGCGTGACGGCGTGGATTCCCGCGTGGAAGCGCTCGAGGTCGACGTCTCCGAACTGCTCGGGATACGTCTCCTGCAGGCGGGGATAGAAGAGCTGCCAGAACGGACGGCTGCGGCCGACGAGGTTCTCCCACAGGCGGCTCTGCGACTCGTGGATACCGAGCGAGCACGGCCCGCCGGTCGGCAGCCGCTCGAGGTGCTTCGGCTGCTGGTGGCTGTACAGGCCGTGGCCGTACTCGTGCATCGTCGAGAAGAGCGACTCGAGCGAGTCGGGGTGGTAGTTCGTCGTGATCCGGACGTCGTCGCGCCCCGGCCCCGAGGCGAACGGATGCTCGGTCGGATCGATACGCCAGCTGTCGGGCCGGTGCCCAAACAGGTTCGTGACCTCGTACGCGAGCGCGCGCTGCCGCTCGGGCGGGAAGTCTCCGTGCAGGAACGAGGTGTCGATATCCCGCTCCCGCAGCTCGGCGATCAACTCGACGAGCTGCGGTTTCAGCTGGCCGAACAGCGTGCGCACCTCAGCCGTCGTCGTCTGCGGCTCGTAGTCGTCGAGCAGGACGTCGTACCGCTCCGCCGCGCCATCCGCGACGCAGTCGACGTACTGAAGCTTTAGCTCGACGATTCGCTCGAGCGACGGCAGGAAGGAGGCGAAGTCCGACTCCGCCTTCGCCTTCACCCAGACCGGGCGCGCCTCCGCGCTGGCGCGGGCCATCTCCGCCCGCAGCGAGGCCGGCACGTTGACCGCCTTCTCGTAGTCGCGGCGGACGAGCGGGATCAGCGCGCCGTCGTCCGAGTCGGGCTCCAGCGAGTCCTCGACCGGGCGCAGTTCCTCCAGCCACCGGCCCACCTCGGGGTCGGTGAACCGCTCGTGCATGAGGCGGAGCAGCGTGGCGAACTGGTCGGCACGGTGGGCGGTGCCGGCGGGCGGCATCATCGTCTGCTGGTCCCAGGAGAGGAGACGAGCGACCTTGCCGAGATCCGTGACCTCGGCCAGCCGCTCCTTGAGCTCCTCGAGCGCGTCCGCCATCCGCGGCAATCTAGCGGTCTACCCTTTCTCCACGCGCCCGTAGCTCAGTGGACAGAGCGGCGGACTTCTAATCCGCGGGTCGGAGGTTCGAATCCTCCCGGGCGCATCGCGATTGGCCCAGATGGGCCCACCCGCCGGCACCGGGAGGGGGGCACAGTGGCGCGGGGCGGCGGACGGGGTTCCTCGACGCGCGGAGGGGGCAGAGGTCGCCGCCCCGATGCGTCCCCGGGCGCCGCCCCGCTCGCAACGCCGACTACGCTGAAACGCATTCCCCTTGGGTGTACTGGGAACGAAGCAGACAGTGACCTCGCAGTCCGCCCTTCGCTTGTGGCGGCGCGGCCCCTTCAAGGTGCTGTTCGCCCACCACCGGGATCAGGAGGCGCACCACGTCGTGGTGCTCATGGTCCTCGCGGCCGCGCTCTCGCTCATCGCGACGATCCTCGTCGCCGGAGCTGCGGGGTACGTGTCGGTCGCCTCGCATCTCCGGGATGCGAACTGGTACTGGATCCCATTCGCAATCGCGGGAGCCGTGGCCGCGCAGATCGGCTACACGTTCGCGTACCGCGAGGTCGCCCACGTGGGGCGCGGCGTCAAGCTGAGCGCGCTGCGGGCGAGTGCGATCGTCTCCGCCGGCTTCGGCATGTTCATCCCCCGCGGCGGGTTCGCGGTGGACATCGAGGCGCTCGAGGATCTCGGCGTCCCCCGCGACGAGGCGCGTGTGCGGGTGCTCGGCCTCGGCTCGCTCGAGTACGCCGTGCTTGCGACCGGCGCCCTGATCTGCGCGGTGTTCCTTCTCCTCAACCATGCGGACGCGCAGCGTGCGGTCACGCTCTCCTGGACGATCGGCGTCCCGGCCGGGACAGCGCTCGCCCTGGTCGCCGTCCGCTACCGCAAGAGGATCTGCCGCGGCTGGCTGAAGCCCATCCTCGGGCCGCCGCTCGAGGCGATCGGCGTCGTCGGGCAGATCGTCGCCTCGCCGCGCCGGCACGGCGCCGCGGCCTTCGCCGGCATGGCCCTCTACTGGGCCGGCGAGGTCTTCGTCCTCTGGGTCTGCCTCGCCGCCTTCAACGGCGACACGCCGTCGGTGGCGGCGGTCGTCGTCGGCTACGCGACCGGCTACGCGCTCACCCGGCGGACGCTCCCGCTCGCGGGCGCAGGTGCCGTCGAGGCGCTGCTGCCGTTCGCGCTCGTCTGGGTCGGCTACGGCCTGGCGCCCGCCGTACTCGCCGTCTTCGCCTACCGGATCTTCAACCTCTGGCTGCCTCTCGGCCCCGCGGCCTTCGGGCTCTACCACCTGCAGCGGCAAGCACCGGAGCGAACGGGACGCTAGCGGCGGACGCCGAAGTCGGTGGTGATGATGATTGCGTGCGTCCCGCCGTAGACGCCCGGAGCGCGCGCGACGGCAACAGCTGAGATGCCGATCTGACGCCACTGCCGGGACAGCAGGTTCGCGAGATGTGGAGGGCTCGCGATCCACAGGCTCATTGCTCCCGCCGAGCTCAGGCTCGGGGAGCGCCAGACGAGGTTCTCGCCGACGGACCAGTAGGAAGCGCTGCGCGCCGGGTAGTAGCGTTGGATCCGCTTCCAGAAAACCGTTCCGTCGGCCGAGGAGTGAGCGAAGTAGCCCACCCGGCCCATCTCGAGCGAGTGCTGCCGCGCCGACCCGTCGAGAGCGCCGGACTCGCGAAGCGCCACGAGGCCGTGCGCGGCGCGGAACCTGTTCACCGCGGCGAGAACCTGGTGGTTCAGCGTCGTCAGGCTCTTCTCCGAGCGGCTCGTCGCGAGCGCCGAGTCGGCGAGGAGTGCGGTCGCGGCGAGCGCGGCCAACGCGAGGACGAAGCGGAGTGCTCTCGCGCGGTTCACGCCCACACGGTTGCGGCAATCGGAGAGGTGCGCCATGGGCCGTTCGGCGCAAATTCGCGCAGGCAGGGTCCTACTCCTGCAGTGGTTTCGACCCGGCCCACGTCCGGCAGAATGGCACAGCGATGTCTCTGCGCGGCGATCCACTGCGGCAGGAGGTGACGCTGCCGGACGGCCGCGTCGTCGCCGTGCGCGTGGGTATCGCCGAGGATTCCTACATTCCGCGCCGCGAGCTGGACACGGTCACGATCGAGATCTGGGACGAGGACGAGGGCGAGCACCTTGCGGGTGTGGCGACCGTCCTCTCGGCCGACGACGTGACCGCCGCACGTGGGCTCCTGCGCGAGGTCGTGGCGGGCCTCGGCGACGGGTCGCTCGCACCCACCGCCGGCGCGCTCGAGCCGCTGGCCGATAGCGTTCCGCCGGAATGAGCGCCGCGACCCTGCACACGAACCACGGCCCGATCGAGCTCGAGCTGTTCGAGGGCGAGGCGCCGACGACCGTGGAGAACTTCCGCAAGCTCGCCGGCGACGGCTTCTACGACGGCGTCATCTTCCACCGCATCATCCCGGACTTCATGATCCAGGGCGGCGACCCG
>DASXOM010000066.1:0-3530 GCA_036494245.1 Gaiellaceae bacterium | reverse complement strand
CCCGTTGGGGGCATCTAGGCGGGCTAGGCTGAGCTCATGACGAAACTCGAGAAGTCCGAGCAGGAGTGGCGGGCGCAGCTGACCCCCGAGGAGTACCGCGTCCTGCGCGAAAAGGGAACCGAGGCGCCGTTCAGCGGGGAGTACGACCACGTCTTCGAGCCGGGCACATACCGCTGTGCCGGCTGCGGCGCGGAGCTGTTCGACTCCGACGCGAAGTACGACTCCGGCTGCGGCTGGCCCGCGTTCTCGGCACCGGCGGGCGAGCAGGCCGTGGAGGAGGAGACCGATACTGCCTACGGCATGGTGCGCACCGAGGTGCTCTGCGCGGACTGCGGCGGCCACCTCGGGCACGTCTTCCCCGACGGCCCGCACCCGACCGGGCTCCGGTACTGCATCAACTCCGCCGCGCTGAAGCTCGACGAGCGCTAGGAGGGCGCTACCGTTCCCGGGCGCGGGCGGTTAGCTCAGCTGGGAGAGCAACGGCTTTACACGCCGTAGGTCGCAGGTTCGAGCCCTGCACCGCCCATCTTCGCGCGAGAATTGCGCCGATGAGTGAGGTCAGCAAGGTCGACCACGACGCGGTCGAAGAACTGGAGAGAGGGCTCCATCTCCATCACCACCTGAGCCCTCGGCGCGAGCGCGCCATGTTCGCGACGCTCGGCTTCACGCTCGCCCTCGTGGCCACTCGCGGGATCACGACCTTGCTCCACGAGCGTGGTGCCGGCGCGAACGGCGGCATCATCGTGGGCGGCGTCCACATCCACCACTTCGTCTTCGGGATGATCGGCCTGCTGCTCCTCGGCTATCTCTGGCTGTTGCTGTTCGGGTTCGAGGACCGGCCGCCACGGCGCTGGTTCCGTCTCACGGCGTTCGCGTACGGAGTCTGCTCGGCGCTGATCCTCGACGAGTTCGCCCTCTGGCTCAACCTGCGCGACGTCTACTGGGAGCGACAGGGCCGGGAAAGCGTGGACGCGCTCGCGATCTTCGCGGGCGTCTTCCTCTGGGGCGCGCTCATCTGGCCGTTCGCGTTTGCGGCGTGGCGGCACGTCCGCGGACGTCCGCCGGCGCCGCCTCGGCACGTCGGTCGGCGGGGAGGCTGAACAAGGTGGAAGCCGCTCAGGTGAGTCTTCTCCGCTGGCTGCGACGGCAGCTGCGACAGCCGATTCCGGCCCGGGAGCATCTCGAGGCGGCGGTCGAGAACGACGACGTGGCCGAGGCTCGCCGCCTGCTCGCAACCTTCGAGTTCAGCGACGAGCAGCGGCGGAACGTGGAGCAGCTGCTCGACGCCTGGGAACGGCAGCTCTAGTAGAACCCTTCGCGCCGCCGGTACCGCGCTGCGCGGGCCTCGTCGTACTCCTCGACGTCGAGCTCCGGATCGGCCACCGCGCGCAGGATCTCGCCCGAGCCCGGCAGCTCCGAGCGGTCGACGTGCCGCTCGGAGTTCCAGAGGTCGGAGCGAAGAAGCGCCTTCGGGCACTGCGTGTAGGCCTCCTCAACCTCGACGAGGATCCCGAGGCGCGGCACCTTTCCCTCGATCTTGCTGCCGGCGAGCAGCTCCGGGTCGTCCACGATCCGCGCGCGACCGTTGACGCGGAACGTGTCGTTCACGCCCGGGATCAGGAAGAGGAGCGCGATCCGGTCGTCCTCGAGCAGGTTCGTGAGCGTGTCGGCGAGCCTGTTCCCCGGCCGGTCGGGCAGAAGCAGCGTCCGCTCGTCGAGGATCCGGACGAAACCGGCCGGATCGCCCCGCGGAGAGACGTCGAGCCCGCCGCCGGGGCGACCGGTCGCGACGATCACGAACGGCGAGCGCTCGACGAACTGCCGGGTCAGGGGGTTGAGGCGATCGGCGATCTTCCTCCGGACGAGCTCGGTCGGCTCGCCGCCGAGCGCCTCGCGCAGCTGAGCCTCGTTCACGACGCGAACCTCGGAGGCCGCTTCTCGCGTACGGCGGCAACGCCCTCGCGCACGTCGGGGCCGGTCATGTCGAGGAACTCGAGCTCGAGCGAGGCGTCGAAGATGGGTCCGGCCCTGAGCAGCCATTCGTTGAGCGCCGTCTTCGTGTGCGAGATCGCAGAACGCGACCCGGCTGCGAGCCGGCGCGCGATCTCGAGCGCCCGCTCCTCGAGCTCCTCCTCCGGCACGCAGAGCGAGACGAGCCCGATGCGCTCGGCCTCGGCACCGTCGACCTCCTCGCACAGCAAGAGCAGGTACTTCGCCTTCGCCATCCCGCACAGGAGCGGCCAGACGATCGCCGCGTGATCGCCCGCCGCGACGCCGAGCTTGGTGTGGCCGTCTACGATCCGCGCCTTCGGGCTCGCGAGTGAGACGTCCGCGAGCAGGCCGACGACGAGCCCGGCGCCGACGGCCGGCCCGGTGATCGCCGAGACGATCGGTGTCGCACAGCGGAGCATGTTGTAGACGAGGTCGCGAGCCTCGTGGAAGACGCGCTGACGCGTGTCGGCGTCGTCGGCGATCGCGAGCACGAGATCGAGATCGCCGCCGGAGCTGAACGCACCATCGGCTCCGCGGACGAGCACCGCCCGCGTCTCGGAGTCCTGCCCGATCGCCTGCCAGACGCGCGCGAGCTCGCCGTGCTGCTCCTCGCTCACCGCGTTGAGCCGCCCAGGCGCGCGGAGCGTCAGGCGCAGGATCCCGTCCTCCGGCCGATCGAGGTCCAGGGAGGGAAACTCGGTCTCGTACGGGTAGGCCGGCACGAGGCAGATCCTACGGCGCAGCGCTACGCTCGCCTGCAGCGGGCCGGTAGCTCAGTTGGTAGAGCAGCGGACTTTTAATCCGAAGGTCGCAGGTTCGATCCCTGCCCGGCCCATTACTTCACCGCGAGGATCTCGACCGTACGGATATCGGGGTCGGAGGCGAGGAGCTCCGGTCCGACCTGACCGAGCGCTTTCGGGATCTCGCCGTTCAGATGTGCCTGACGCCCCTCCTCGGATTCGAACGTGTCGAAGATCCCGTATGTCGTGTCACCGACCTTGAACGCGTACCAGGTTACGGTTCCTTCCTCGCGCGCCGCGATCTCACGACCGCTGCGTAGAAAGTCGGCCAGATCGTCGCTCTTCCCGGGCTTCGCTTCGAGGAGAGCGAGGATCCCCAGCGTGACTGCCATGACCAATTCCTCCTCCGTCGCTGACAGTCGGACTATCGCACTCCGAGCATGAGCTCCGCCCATCACTCCCCCTCTAGACAATCAGTGCCGACCGGTGCAAAATCCAGCCGCGCTCCCCGAGAGGCGGGGAGCGGGGGTCTGAAATTCATCTACAGGAGGGGTTGGAATGGCAAGTCGTGGCTTGCGGCTCTGGTCGAGCCTGAGTGGGCTCGTGTTCGTTGTTCTGGTCGTAGCGGGTTCGGCGCTGCTCTTCGACGGGCCGAGTGACTCGTCGCCGGCGAAGATGACTTCCTGGTACCAGAGCTCGAGCAACCGGGCACACGTCAACATCGGCTGGGTCCTCACCGGGCTCGGGTTGTTCGCGCTGATCTGGTTCGTTGCGGCGCTGCGCGAGCGCGTGCGCGAG
>DASXOM010000065.1:0-3668 GCA_036494245.1 Gaiellaceae bacterium | reverse complement strand
GCCGCTCTGGCCGAAGGGCTTCCGCAACGAGGTGCAGGTGATCTGCACCGTCCTCAGCGCGGACATGGTCACGGCCCACGACATCCTCTGCATCAACGGCGCTTCGGCGGCGCTGATGCTCTCGCCGCTGCCGTTCCTCGGTCCGGTCGGCGCCGTCCGCATCGGCCTCATCGAGGGTCAGTTCGTCGTCAATCCGACGCTGCGCGAGAGCGAGGACAACGGCGAGCTCGACCTGATCGTCGTCGGCACGAAGGAAGGGCTGACGATGGTCGAGGCAGGCGCGAACGAGGTTCCCGAGGAGAAGATCCTCGAGGCGCTCGAGCTCGCGCAGGGCGAGATCGTGAAGCTGTGCGAGGCGCAGGAGGACCTGCGCCGCCAGGCCGGCAAGCCGAAGTGGCTCGACCTCGACCTCGTAGCCGAGCTCGAGCGAGACCAGGGCGACGCCATCTGGCAGCGCATCCAGCAGGCCGGCCTCAAGGAGTCGGGCACGATCGTCGAGGAGCTTCTCGGCGCGCTCGCCGGGCCGATCACGATGGAGTCGACCGACGACGACATCCAGCGCCAGGTGCAGGTCAAGTCGGCACTGGCGCTGCTGCTCGAGAGGCAGCGGACCGTCGCGGTCGAAGGCCCTGTGCGGGAGCAGTTCGGGGACGAGCTGAAGGCGCTCACCGATGCCGAGCAGGACTCGAAGGCGCTCAAGTCGGCGAAGCGGCAGCTCCTGTTCGACCGGATCGTCGAGGAGGTCGAGCTGCCGTTCCCGGTCGGGGGCGCTTCGGTCGATCCCGACACCGGCGAGCCGCTGCCCGCCTCGAAGGACTCGCAGACCAAGTCGCAGATCAAGAAGGCGTGCGAGTCGATCTACAAGGACCTGGTGCGGCAGAAGATCGCCGTCGACAAGCGCCGTCCCGACGGCCGCGGCGCCGAGGAGATCCGGCCGATCGAGGTCGAGGTCGGCGTCAACCCCCGCGCCCACGGCTCGGGCCTCTTCACGCGCGGCCAGACGCAGATCCTCTCGTCGCTCACGCTCGGCACCGCGAAGGAGGGGCAGCGCATCGACGACCTCTCCCTCGAGGAGGAGCGCCGCTACATGCACCACTACAACTTCCCGCCCTACTCGGTCGGGGAGACGGGCTTCATGCGCGGCCCGAAGCGGCGTGACATCGGCCACGGGGCGCTCGCGCAGCGCGCGCTCGAGGCGGTCATCCCCAGCGCCGAGGACTTCCCGTACACGATCCGGATCGTCTCGGAGACGCTCGAGTCGAACGGCTCCTCGTCGATGGGCTCCGTCTGCGGGTCGACGCTCTCGCTGATGGACGCCGGGGTGCCGATCAAGGCGCCGGTCTCGGGCATCGCGATGGGCCTCGTGAAGGAGGGCGACGACTACGTCATCCTGACCGACATCCAGGGCGCGGAAGACCACCTCGGTGACATGGACTTCAAGGTCGCCGGATCCCGTACCGGGATCACCGCGCTCCAGATGGACATCAAAATCACCGGCGTCACCCAGCAGATCATGCGAGACGCGCTCGAGCAGGCCAAGAGGGCGCGCGAGTTCATCCTCGAGAAGATGCTCGAGGTCATCCCGGAGTCGCGGTCGGAGCTCTCCGACAACGCGCCGCGGATCACGACGATCAAGATCGACCAGGAGAAGATCGGGATGGTCATCGGCAAGGGCGGCGAGACGATCCGCGGCCTCGAGTCCGACTACGAGGTCCAGATCGACATCGAGGAGGACGGCACGATCCTCATCTACGCCACCGAGGGCACGAAGGCCAAGGAGGCGGTCGACGCGATCGAGTCGCTCACGAAGGAGCCCGAGGTCGGCGACACATTCACCGGCAAGGTCGTGAAGACGACCCAGTTCGGCGCCTTCGTCGAGCTCAAGAAGGGCACCGACGGTCTTCTCCACGTCTCGAACGTCGGCCCGGGTCGGGTCGCGCACATCGAAGACGTGATGAGCCGCGGCGACGTCGTCGACGTCGTCGTGCAGGAGGTCGACAAGGCCCGCGGCCGGATCGGCCTCAAGCTCGTCGCCAAGCACGAGAACGGCGGTCTCGTCCAGCCGGAGGAGCTGATCGAGCGGGCGAAGGACGCGCCGCCGAGGCCTCCGGAGGAGGATCGCCCGCGCGGCGACCGCCGCGGCGGCCGTGGCGGCGGCCGCGGGCGCTGACCGCACGGCGACGCCGGCGGGTAACCGAGTAGTGGAGCGGGCGGCGCGAGCCGCCCGCGCCGCTTCTCCGTCGGATTTCACCCTTTCGGGTCGGTAACCGAGGCAAATCGGCTCATCCCGGCTTCGGCTCGTGCCGATGAATTCGGCGAAGCCGACCTGTGAGCCTTCCCACCATCTCACCGCTGCGGGGCCTCGTCGAAGTGACCCGTCTGTTGCGGGCGCGTGAGGATCTTCCCGCGCTGCTCGACGCTGTCGCCCGAACCATCGGCGAGTCCCTTGGCTACCGCACCGTCGCGGTCAACGTCTACCGGCCCGAGTGGGACGACTTCGAGGTGACGACCGTGTACGGGAACGAAGAGGCCCGCGCGATGCTTCTCGGGAACGCTCGTCCCGGCGAGGACTGGACGGTGCTCCTCTCCGACCGCTTCGAGCGGCTCGGCGCCTACGTCGTGCCGGCCGGGTCGGTCGACTGGGACGCGCTCGGGCCGAGCTACCTGCCGCAGGGAGGGCGGGCGTGCCATCCCGACGCCTGGGATCCCGAGGACGCGCTCTTCGTTCCGATGCGCGACCACCGGGGCCTCCTGCTCGGCATCGTCTCGGTCGACGAGCCGGTCAGCGGCCGGCGCGCGACCGACGACGACCTCGAGATTCTCGTCTCGCTCGTCGACCATGCGGCCCTCGCCGTCGAGGCGGCACGCGAAGCGGCGGACTCGGCGCGGCACCAGCGCGCGCTCGAGGAGCTGCTCGCCGTGTCGTCCCGCATCACCGGCGAGACCTCGAACGCCGAGATTCTGCGCCAGGTGTGCACCGGGATCTGCGAGGCGCTCGACTTCCGGAACGTCTGCGGGGCGCTGGTCGACCCGGAGACGGGAGTGCTCGTGCCGCACGCGACTGCGGGCTGGCGGCTCGACGACATGCGCCGCCGCGAGCCCGTGACCCTCGCCGAGGTGGAGCCGCTGCTGGACGAGATGTTCCTACGGGAGGGCTGTTACCTGCTCACTCACGACCTGGCGCGGGCGCGCCTCCGCCGCGAGGTCGAGGTCTACCCGTCGCAGCTCAACGGCCGTGGGCCGTGGGCGTGGAACCGGCACTGGTTGATCGTGCCGCTCCAGGACGGCCAGGGCGCGCTGCTCGGGATCATCTGGGTGGACAACCCCTCCGACCGACTCGTGCCGTCGGCCGACCGCCTCCAGGCGCTCCGGATCTTTGCCAACGACGCGGCCGCCGCGCTGGTCTCGGGCCGGCATCTCGGCGAGCTGAGGTTCCTTGCCGACCACGATCCGCTCACGCGCCTCCTGAACCGGCGCGCCTTCGTCACCCGCCTCGAGGCCGAGGTCGCAAGGGCCGTGCGGTACAAGCGCAGCTTCGGGCTCGTGGTCAGCGATCTCGACGGCTTCAAGCAGCTCAACGACCGCTTCGGCCATGCCTGCGGAGACGACGCGCTCGTCACGTTCGCGAACGTGCTCACCGAGTCGCTGCGGAAGCCGGACGACGCGTT
>DASXOM010000064.1:0-5021 GCA_036494245.1 Gaiellaceae bacterium | reverse complement strand
CCGGCCCGCGTCGTACGCGAGTTCGGTCCCGAGGACGTGGAGGCCTGAGGGCCTCTAGAACGACCCGGACCCGCTAGTGGTGGCGAGGCTGTAGTTGACGTGCGCGTTCGGGTCGCTGAACGACTCGATTAGGGGGATTCTCGGGAAGCTCAGGTTGAGCGACTGCCCCGGGATGATGAGCGAGGGCGAGACGAGCGGCCCCTGCGTCGAGCCCTGGCCGCCGCCGAGGTTGATCTGGGTGGCGCTGTAGAGGCCCCCCTGGAAGCTGAGGTTGGTCGACGACATCAGTCCCTGCGACTCGATGATGAGGAGCGCTAGCGTCGTGTCCCAGTTGTCGGGGGAGCTCGTGTTCAGCGAGTTGGCGACGTCGCACGTGCCGCTCGCGACGTGGACGCAGAGCACCGTGCCGTTCGCTGCAAACACCGTCCCGACGACGAAGAGGCTCGTGACTCCCGTGTAGGTCACCGGAGTGCCGTTGCTGATGTCGAGATTGCCGGAGAAGTAGACGAAGCCGTAGAGCGCCACCGTATGGGCGGCGGAGTTGTAGGTGATCGAGCCGACCGTGCCGCCGCTGATGCCGTCCTTGATCGTGCACGTGTAGCCGGTCGAGCCGGCGCCCGATGCGGGCGTCAGGTAGAAGGTGGCGCTCGAGAGCGACACGCCGTTCGTGCAGGTGACGGTCGACGCAGCCTGCTCGGCGGCGATCCCCGCCCAGTCGATTGCCGGGAGCGTCTCGATCGCGGGTGCGGGCGCGGTGGTTCTCCCGGAGTTGTCCCAGATCTGCTGCGAGTTCTTCGTGTTGATCGGGCACGGCGTGATGTAGGCGCCGTTGTTGCTCTTCACGCAGCCGCCGCGGACCTGGACGCTGGTCACAGGCCTTACCGCGCCGATGTCTGCGCCGCCGTTCTGGAGCCTGAGGTTGCCCTGCACCTTGATGTTGACCGGCTTGTTCACATCGTCCCCCGAGCCCTCGATCGACGCCGCCGAGGTCAGACAGAGGTTGCCCGCGACGTAGATCGGCGCAGTGGCGTTGACCGTCTGCCCCAGCTGAAGGTCGCAGGGCTGGCCTGTCGCGCCCGAGTAGAGCTCCGTCCAGTAGCTCGGTGGCGGCGTGTACTGCGGCAGCTGCTGCACGCTGATCGTGTCCCTCACGGTCCGCGTCAACTGCGTCCCGCCGGTGGGGTTCGGCACCCGGCCCGTTCCCTGCAGCACGAGCACTCCCTTCACGTTCGGCGCGCTGGCGGGTGTCCAGCTCGCGACGCCCCAGCTCATGCACGTCGTCGTCGACGTGCAGGCGGAGGTCGAGGTCGGCGACTGCTGCGAGCTGGGGATCCCCGCGCCCGTGAACCAGCTTGCGTCGTAGACGGTTTGGTAGTTGTAGGTGGTCCCGTCGGGGTTGTAGTAATGCTGGTAGAGCTGCGCCTTCGCCTGGCTGAGACCGGCTTCGGCGAGCGCGTACGCGGACTGGCCCTGCTGCTTCAGCGAGGCGTCCCGCGAGCTCGCGCTCGTGTAGGCAAGCGTCGCCGTGACGAGGATCGTGAGCACGAGCATCACGGCCAGCGCCATGACGAGCGCCATCCCGCTTTCCTCGCGCAGCCGCGACCGCAGGTCGACAGCCGCCGGCCTCGGAACGGGCCGACGCGCCACGGGCGTCCGCTGCAGCACGCTCATCGCTCTTACTGTCGGCGGGTCAGGCCGTGCGGGCGCCCCTAGAAGGGGGGATTCGCCCGAACGAGGGATCTGCGGCACGGCCTCAGTTTCCGGGGAACGTGGTGAACGTCGACTGCTCGCGGACCGGCGCGGTGAGGGTCGAGCTGCGCACGACGACCGTGACGCGCTTCACCGGATAGGGGTTTCCCGATCCACAGCTCGTGGGGGAGGCGTACGTGCCGCTCACGCAGCTGTACTCGATGTACGTGTCGAGGCGGTAGGACTTCCCGTCCGGCCCCGTCTTCGTCTGCGTCGGCAGGCAGGTCGAGTCGGGAGGCGTCGTGGAGCAGGGGCTGGTCGTTCCCGTCACCTGCGCCGCGGAGCTGTACGCAGGGTCGCCCGTGAACGTCGCGTCCTCGGTGCAGCTCGTCCCGCACGTCGTGTTCAGCATGACAGCGCTGTACTGGACAGCCCGGAGGCGCTCCATCTGCTGGTCGGCGACCAGCCTGGCGCTCGAGACGCGGGTGGCGCGATTCAGTGCCGTATAGCCGGAGCTGTACGCGGCGATCAGTGCCAGGATCCCGATCGTCAGGACGACCATCGCGATCAGCAGCTCGACGAGGGTGAAGCCTTCCTCGCACCGCATGCGCGGTCTCCTTGCTAGAGCGTTCACGATCGCACCGCGTTTCTGAGCGCGATGTCGTCGACGACGTTGTACGAATCGATGGTGGAGCCCGGCCCCTTCAGGTTCACGGGCATCGCGACGTGCAGCATCGGCAGGCTCGTCGTCGGCCTTACCACTCCGCCGCAGGCCGTGGCGAGCGTCGTGCCCGGCAGACAGAAGATGTTCCCGAGCGGCGTCGTCAGATAGTCGGCCCACTTGATCTTGCCCGACGCGCTGCAGAGCGGCGCTGAGGTAGTGGAGGTCACCCGATAGAGGGCCCAGTCGCTCGTGTTGAGCGTGCTCGGCGACGTGCACCAGGTGACAAAGAGCGTCGCTCCGCCCGACGTCGCGCACGTCGAGGGGACGGTCGCGGCGATCCTGCTGCCGCTGCTAGGGGCGGACACGGCAGCCCCGAGACTGTCGGTGACGGTGACCGAGCTCGCGCAGTGCAGCTCGCGAGTGAGCTGGGCGAGGCCCGTGCGCGCCTGTTCCTGAGCCTGGAAGCGACTGTTGGCGTCCGCCTCGGTACGTGTTGCCGAGACGAGCACGGATGAAAGAGAGGCGACGACGATGAGCAGGACCGCCAGGGTCACGATGAGCTCGACCAGCGTGAAGCCGCCTTCGGCGGCGGCGCGCGCGCGGAGGCGGCGCGGCAGGCGCGCTCTCGCGGTGGGACCCATGCGACGCCTATCGGCGGCCGGACGTGCTTGCTTGAGTACCCCGTCGAGCTAGTCCGCGGCCGCGAGGCCGCCCTTGCCGGCGTGCTTCGCCGCGTAGAGCGACTCGTCCCCCCGCTCGAACAGAGTCGTGGGGCTGTCGTTCGGCTGGATGTCCGCCACCCCGGCCGAAACGCGCACGCGGCCGGCGCGCGCGATCGGCTGCGCCGAGACCGCCCGTTGGATCCGCCCCACGAGCTGGCGGGCCTGGCCCCCTTCGACCTCGGGGACGATCACCGCGAACTCGTCGCCGCCGACCCGGCACGGGATGTCCGCCGAGCGCACCACCTGACGGATGCGGTCGGCGATCTCGGCGAGGACGGCGTCGCCGGCGAGGTGGCCGATCCGGTCGTTGATCTCCTTGAAGCCGTCGACGTCCACGATCACGAGCGAGAGACGGCGCTGGTACCGCTGGGCGCGGTCGACCTCGCGGCCGAGCGTCTCGTGGAAGTAGCGGCGGTTGTGGAGGCCGGTCAGGGAGTCGAGGTCGGCGAGCTGGCGCGCCTCGCGGAACCGGCGCGCGTTCTCCATCGCCGGCGCGACGCGCTCCGCGAGCTCCTCGAGCCGGCGCACGTCGTCGTCGCCGAAGCGGGCGTCGGGATCGCGTGAGAAGACGCCGAGCCAGCCGATCTTGCCGGTGCGACCGACGAGCGGCACACCGAGTGCTCCGTGCACCGCTCCCGCCGAGTGCTCCTCCCCGTACACGTAGGAATGCTCGATCGCGCGGGCTTCCTGCCGCTCAGGGGCCCCGGTGAAGATCCGGACGCCGTCCTCCTCGTCGTCGTCGCGGTCCAGGCCGATCGAGCCGAGCAGCCGCTCGTCGCCGTCTCCGTTGGGATCCAGCTCGACGACCGCCGCGTCGACCTTCGGCAGCCCGGCGGCGGCCTGCAGCGTCGAGCCGATCGCGTCGTCGAGATCGATCGTCGTGGCGATCTGGCCGAGGAACCGGCTGCGCTGCGCCTCCTCCTCCGCGCGGCTGACGGCGCTGCCGAGCTCTCGCGCGAGCTCGTCGAGCCGCGCCTCGAGCGTCTCGACGGTCGCAGCCACCTGGACCTCGACGTCGCGAGAGCTCCGGCGGCGCAGCCGGCGAAGCAGCTCGAGCACCAGGAAGGCGCAGACGACGAGCCCAATAGCGAGACCGATTGTTAGCCAATGCATAGCCGCAGCTCCGAAATTTCGGTGGGCGTACTCTAGGTTCGGGTCGGAGTGCGAGCTACTAGCCGATTTGGCGGGTTTCTGGCCGAATGGCGAGGCCTCACCGTCTTCGCTACCATGCCGCAGGCCGGTTGGTCGGGGCGCTTTTGCCCCTGCCGACCGTCTCTTTACGAAAGGACTCGTTTGCCGACTGTCAATCAACTCGTGCGCAAGGGCCGCAAGGCCGCGAAGGCGAAGACGAAGACACCCGCTCTCGCCGGCGCGCCGCAGAAGCGCGGCGTGTGCACGCGCGTCATGACGCAGACGCCGAGAAAGCCGAATTCGGCACTGCGCAAGGTCGCACGCGTCCGCCTGACGAACGGGGCGGAGGTCGGCGCCTACATCCCGGGCGAGGGCCACAACCTGCAGGAGCACTCCGTCGTGCTCGTCCGCGGTGGCTCGACGAAGGACCTCGCGGGATACCGCTACAAGATCATTCGCGCGGCGCTCGACACGGGCGGCGTAGCGGACCGCAAACAGGGTCGCTCGAAGTACGGCGCCAAGCGAGGCTCGTGATGCCACGCCGTGGGGAAGTTCAGGTTCGCGAGGTCGAGGCTGATGCCGTCTACAGCTCGCAGCTCGTGACGCAGGTGATCAACAAGATCATGCTCGACGGCAAGAAGTCCATCGCCGAGCAGATCGTCTACGGCGCGCTCGAGACGGTCGGGACGAAGACCGGCCGCCCGCCGGTCGAGGTGCTCGAGGCCGCGGTGAAGACGGTCACCCCGGTGCTGGAGGTGCGCAGCCGCCGCGTCGGCGGCGCGAACTACCAGGTGCCGGTCGAGGTGCCGCAGCGG
>DASXOM010000063.1:0-10850 GCA_036494245.1 Gaiellaceae bacterium | reverse complement strand
CACCGCAGAGCTTCGACGAGGCAGCGGCGCGGATCGACTCGACGACGCGCTTCTGGCGCCGCTGGCTGAGCAAGGCACGGATCCCCGATCACCGCCTGCGCGACCCGGTGCAGCGGTCGGCGCTGACGATCAAGGGCCTGACCTACATGCCGACCGGCGCGACGGTGGCTGCGCTCACGACCTCACTCCCCGAGACGCCCGGCGGGGAGCGGAACTGGGACTACCGCTACACGTGGATCCGGGACACGACCTTCACGCTCCAGGCCCTCCACTTCCTCAACCTCGACTGGGAAGCCGGCGAGTTCATGGCGTTCGTCGCCGACCTCGAGCCCACGGACGACGGGTCGCTCCAGATCATGTACGGCATCGACGGGCGGCGTGACCTGCGCGAGACGACCCGCGACGACCTGACCGGGTACTCGGGCGCCTCGCCCGTGCGGATCGGCAACGGCGCGTTCGACCAGCGCCAGAACGACGTCTTCGGGGCAGTGCTCGACTCGATCCTCCTCCACTCGCGCCACAGCGAGCGGCTGCCGCGACGCCTCTGGCCGATCGTGCAGGCGCAGGCGGAATGCGCGACGCAGGTCTGGCAGAACCCGGACCAGGGGATCTGGGAGGCACGCGGCAAGCCACAGCACTACGTCTCGTCGAAGTTGATGTGCTGGGTCGCGCTCGATCGCGCGGCCAAGCTGGCCGAGATCCGAGGCGACCCCAAGCTGCAGGAGAAGTGGGCCGCCGTCGCCGACGAGATCCGGGCGGACATCCTCGAGCACGGCGTCCGCGACGGCGTGCTACGCCAGCACTACGAGACCGAGTCGCTCGACGCGTCGACGCTCCTGGCCGCGATCTTCGGCTTCCTGCCTGGCGACGACGAGACCCTGCGCAAGTCGGTGCTCGCGATCGCGAAGGACCTGACCGAGGACGGCTTCGTCCTGCGCTACCGGACCGGCGAGACCGACGACGGCCTGTCCGGCAAGGAGGGCACCTTCCTGATCTGCTCGTTCTGGCTCGTCTCGGCGCTCGGGATCATCGGCGAGCGGCAGGCGGCGACCGACCTGATGGAGCGCCTGCTGCGCGTCGCCTCGCCGCTCGGCCTCTACGCCGAGGAGTTCGACGTGGGGACCGGACGGCACCTCGGCAACTTCCCCCAGGCGTTCTCGCACCTCGCGCTGATCGAGGCGGCTGCGCGAATCATTCTCCCGGAGCTGCTCGGGGAGTACTGAGCAATCCGCCGCCACACCTGTCTGAGGAGGACGCGATGGAGTCATATGACGTGATCATCATCGGCACCGGAGCGGGCGGCGGCACGCTCGCCCGCAGCCTCGCTCCGTCCGGCAAGCGGATCCTCCTGCTCGAGCGAGGCGACTGGCTGCCGCGCGAGCCGGCGAACTGGCTCGCGCAGGACGTGTTCGTCGACAACAAGTACGTGTCGCCCGACACGTGGTACGACGAGAGAGGCACCGCGTTCCAGCCGCAGGTGCACTACTTCGTCGGCGGCGCGACGAAGCTGTACGGCGCGGCGCTGTACCGCTTGCGGCCCCAGGATTTCGAGGAGCTTCGTCATCACGACGGGATCTCGCCCGCCTGGCCGATCAGCTACGACGACCTCGAGCCCTACTACACGCGGGCCGAGCAGGCCTACGAGGTGCACGGTGTCCGCGGCGAGGATCCGACCGAGGGGCCGGCCAGCGCGCCGTACCCGTTCCCGGCCGTCTCCCACGAGCCCCGGATCCAGCAGCTCGCCGACGATCTCGAGGTCGCCGGCTACCGCCCGTTCCATGCGCCGTGTGGGATCAGGCTCAACGAGCCGAACATGCCGTACAGCGCCTGCGTACGCTGCCAGAACTGCGACGGCTTCCCCTGCGCGGTGCACGGGAAGTCGGACGCCGAGGTGCTCGGGGTCCGGCCGGCGCTCGAGCACTCGAACGTCACGCTGCTCACCAACGCGAGGGCGGTCCGTCTCCAGACGAACGGCACCGGAACCGCGGTCACCGGCGTGACCGTCGTGCGAGAGGGCAAGACCGAGCAGTTCGCGGGCGAGATCGTCGTGCTCGCGTGCGGCGCGGCGAACACGGCCGCCTTGCTCCTCTCGTCGGCGAACGACAAGCATCCGAACGGCCTCGCCAACGGCTCCGACCAGGTCGGCCGCAACTACATGTTCCACGCGAGCCAGGCGGTGCTCGCGCTCTCGCGCGAGGAGAACCCGACCGTCTTCCAGAAGACGCTGGGGCTGAACGACTTCTACTTCGGCAGCGACGACCACGACTACCCGCTCGGGAACATCCAGATGGTCGGGAAGTCGCAGGCGCCGATGTTCCACGGCGAGAAGCCCACGCAGACGAAGCTCGCGCCCGGGTGGACGCTCGAGAAGATCGCGAAGCACGCGATCGACTTCTGGCTCTCGACGGAGGACCTGCCGCTGCCCGAGAACCGCGTGACCGTCGACGGCGAGGGCCGGCTCACGCTCGCGTACACGGCGTCGAACGATGTCCCGAAGCAGGAGCTGTACAGGAAGCTCAAGTCGATGCTCGGGCAGCTGCGCATGGAGCCCGACCATCTGTTCGGCCGCTTCGCGTACATGAAGAACGAGATCCCGGTCGCGGGCTGCGCGCACCAGGCAGGCACCTGCCGCTTCGGGACGGATCCGGCCACCTCGGTGCTCGACGTCGACTGCAAGGCGCACGAGCTCGACAACCTGTACGTCGTCGACACGAGCGTCTTCCCCAGCATCGGGGCCGTCAACCCAGCGCTGACTGCGATGGCGAACTCGCTACGCGTGGGCGACCATCTGCTCGAACGTCTGGGAGCTACCGTGCCGGTCGCGGCGGAGGTGGTTGCGTGACCGATGTCGGCGTGGCCACCGAGCTCGGTCAGATCGAGATCGCACGTGGGGAGCAGCGCGTGGGCGTCGTCGCTCTCGGCGGCGGGCTCCGCTCGTACGAGGCCGGCGGCCGCGAGCTGCTCGACGGTTTTCGGCCCGGCGAGCGCCCGGCCTCCGGCCGAGGCCAGGTACTCGTCCCGTGGCCGAACCGGATCGAGGACGGAAGCTACGAGTTCGAAGGCAAGCGGCTGCAGCTCCCGCTCAGCGAGCCGGAGAACGGGAACGCGATCCACGGGCTCGTCCGCGGCGCGGCGTGGAACCTCGTCGACCACGAGCCCGACCGGGTGGTGCTCGACTACACGCTCGAGCCGCAGCCCGGCTACCCGTTCGCGCTCGGTCTCAGCATCGAGTACGCCCTCTCGGCTGCCGGCCTCACGGTGACGACGACTGCCCGGAACCTCAGCAGCGGGAGCTGCCCCTACGGGGCCGGGCAGCATCCGTATCTCACCCTCGGGACCCCGACGATCGACACGCTGCGCCTGCAGGCTCCGGGCCGGGTCGTCGCGTTCTCCGACGAGCGCGGCCTGCCGGTCCGCTCCGCGCCTGTCGACGGGACCGAGTACGACTTCCGCGCCGGACGGGAGATCGGCGGCACCGTGCTCGACAACGCCTTCACCGAGCTCGAGCGCGACGGCGACAGCAAGGCCCGTGTCCTGCTCGACGACGCTGCGGGCGGCGCCGGCCTCACGCTCTGGGTGGACGAGAGCTACCGCTATCTCATGCTGTACACGGGGGACTCGCGCCCCGACGTCGCCAGGCGCGGCCTGGCCGTCGAGCCGATGACGTGCCCGCCGAACGCGTTCCGCACGGGGGAATCGGTGATCCGTCTCGAGCCCGGCGAGTCCATCGCGAGCAGCTGGGGGATCGAGCCGCGGCTCGCGTCAGAAGGAGGTCCAGATGACAGGTAACGGACGTCCGCGCGTCCTGATCCTCGGCGGCGGGTTCGCCGGGGTCGGGGCGGCGCAGAAGCTCGAGCGCGCCGACGCCGAGGTCGTCCTCGTCGACCGGCACGACTACCACACCTTCCAGCCGCTCCTCTACCAGCTCGCGACCGGCCTGCTCGAGACGACGGCCGTCGGACACTCGCTGCGCGACCTGCTCTCGCGCCAGGAGAACACCGTGCTCCACAAGGCCCAGGCGACCGCGATCGACCTCGAGCAGCGAACGGTCGAGTTCGACGAGATCGCGCCGATCTCATACGACTATCTCGTCTTCGCGCTCGGGGCCGAGGTCAACTTCTTCGGCACGGCCGGTGCTCCCGACCACGCGTTCCCGATGTACACGCTGCCGCACGCAGTCCACCTCAAGGACCACCTGCTCGAGCGCTGGGAGGCGGCCGACCGGGATCCGAGCCTGCTCGCGGACGGTGCCCTCAACGTCGTGGTCGTCGGCGGCGGGCCGACCGGCGTCGAGACCGCCGGCGCGCTGGCCGAGCTCTATCGAAGCGACTTTGCAAAGGACTACCCCGGGGTGGATCCCGAGGAGGCCCGGGTGACCCTCGTCGAGGCCGGGCCTGAGCTCTTCGGGATGTTCAAGCCGAAGCTGCGCGAATACGCCCAGCAGGCGCTCACGAAGCGGGACGTGGAGGTGAAGACGGGCGCGGTAGTGGCGTCGGTGACGCCGACCACCGTCACGCTGAAGTCGGGTGAGACGCTCAAGGCGCACACGCTCGTCTGGGGCGCGGGCCTGCAGGGGAACCCGCTCGTCCAGTCGCTCGAGCTCGAGCTCCAGCGTGGTAATCGGATCGGGGTCGGCCCCGATCTCACGCTGCCCGGTCGTTCGGAGGTCTTCGTCGTCGGCGACGTCGCGGCGATCACAGACTCGAAGACGGAGCAGGTGCTGCCCCAGCTCGGCTCGGTGGCGCTGCAGTCCGGCGAGCATGCCGGCAAGACGATCGCCGGCAGAGTCGCGGGCAAGGAACCGAAGCCCTTCAAGTACAAGGACAAGGGGACGATGGCGACGATCGGTCGTGGGGCGGCGGTCGTCCAGATGCTCGGCGGGCGGACGATGACCGGCTTCAAGGCGCAGGCCGCCTGGGGAGCCGTGCACCTCGCCCTGCTGCCCACGAACGAGGATCGCGCCAAGGCCGTCGTCGACTGGGCCGGCGCAGCGACGACTCACCAGCGGGCCGGGCGGATCACCGTGGAACGCTCCTAGCGGGCGATGCTCACTCTCGCGTCAAACCTCGGCGCGGCGCGGAGCCAGATGGCGTTCACGCTGGGGTTCCACATCATCCTGGCGTCGTTGGGTGTGGCGCTGCCCGCGATGATGCTGATCGCGAACTACCGGGGCCTGCGCCACGACGACCCGGACGCGTTGCGGCTCGCGCGACGCTGGTCGAAGGCGGTGGCGGTGACCTTTGCGGTCGGCGCGGTGACCGGGACAGTGCTCTCGTTCGAGTTCGGGCTCCTCTGGCCGGGCTTCACCGGCCGGTTCGGCTCGGTGTTCGGGATCTTGTTCGCGATCGAGGGCATCTTCTTCTTCCTCGAGGCGATCTTCATCGCCGTCTACATCTTCGGCTGGAAGTACCTGTCGCCCTGGGCGCACTTCTGGGCGGGTGTCCCGGTGGTGATCACGGGCCTGGGCGGGGCGTTCTCGGTCGTCGCCGTGAACTCGTGGATGAACCAGCCGCAGGGGTTCTCGCCGACCTCCGGCACCGTCACCTCGGTGGATCCGTGGAAGGTGATCTTCAATCCGGCGGTCCCGTACGAAGTGCCGCACATGATCCTGGCGGCGTACCTGGTGACCGGCTTCCTGGTCGCCGGGATCTATGCAGTCGGGATGCTGCGCGGCCGGCGCGACCGCGTGCACCGGCTCGGCCTGCTCATTCCGCTGACCGTGGCGTGCATCGCCACGCCGATCCAGTTCGCGGTCGGCGACACGGCTGCCCGGGCGATCGCCAAAGATCAACCCATCAAGTTCGCCGGCATGGAGTGCGTGGAGCAGACCTCGACGGACGTCACCGAGTACATCTACGGGCGGTGCACGTCGAGCGGGGTGAAGGGCGGGATCGGGATCCCCGGCTTCGACTCGTTCCTCGTCGGCTGGAGCACGAGCACGCAGGTGACCGGGCTCGACTCCGTTCCGCCCGACGACCGTCCGCCCGCCAACACGATGCTGCACTGGGCTTTCGACACGATGGTCGGAATCTGTTCGGTGCTGATCCTGCTCGCGCTCTGGCTGGGGATCGGGTGGTGGCGCAAGCGCGACTTCCCGCAATCGCGCTGGTTCCTGCGCGCGACCGCCGTGTCGGGCGTCGCGGCCGTGATCGCCCTCGAGTGTGGCTGGATCGTGACCGAGGTGGGCCGCCAGCCGTGGATCGTCTACAACGTGATGCACACCTCGGATGCCGTCACGCACGCGCACGGCATCTGGATCACGTTCGGGCTGATCGTCGGGCTCTACGTCGCTCTCGGCGCGACCCTGATCATCTCCCTGCGCGCGATGTCGCGGCGCTGGCGGCAAGACGACGACCGGGAGCCGGACGACGTGCCGTACGGCCCCGAATCGGGACCGATTCCCGGGGCGGCGGGGACGCCGACATGAGCGAGGCCGACGCCGTCGCCGATGTCCTCCTGATCGGCGCGACGATGTACGCCGTCTTCGGCGGCGCGGACTTCGGCGCAGGGCTGTGGAGCCTGCTCGCGGGTGGCGGCGACAGCGGCCGACGACCTCGCGCCTTGATCGACTGGGCGATCGGGCCGGTCTGGGAGGCCAACCACGTGTGGCTGATCTTCACGCTGGTCGTGCTCTGGACCGGGTTCCCCACGGCGTTCGAGTCGATCTTCTCCACGCTCTTCATCCCGCTCAGCCTCGCGGCGCTCGGGATCGTGCTGCGCGGGGCCGGCTTCGCGTTCCAGCACACGGCGCGGCGTGCGCGTGGCCGCGCGCTGTCCGTGCGGTTCTTCGGGCTCGCCTCCGTGCTGACGCCGTTCTTCATGGGCACCGTGGTCGGGGCGATCGCGGGTGAGCGCGTGCCGGTGGGCAACGAAGCCGGCGACCTCGTGACGAGTTGGCTCAACCCGTTGTCGCTCGTGCTCGGCGCGCTCTTCGTGGCGACGGGCGCGTACCTGTCCGCGGTGTTCCTGGTCAGCGAGGCCCGGCGCGCCGGGACACCCGACCTAGAGCGGTACTTCGTCAGGCGCGCGCTCGCGGCCGCGCTCGCGGCCGGTGCTCTCGCGGTCGCCGGACTGATCGTGCTGCACCGGGACGCACGGTTCGTATTCGACGGTCTCAAGGGCGACGCGCTCCCGCTCGTCATCGTGTCGTTCGTGAGCGGGGTCGCGGTGCTCTTCCTGCTCCAGCGCGGCATCCAGCGCGGCGCGCGCGTGCTCGCCGCGGTCGCCGTCGTCGCCGTGATCTGGGCGTGGGGGGTCGCACAGCACCCGTACCTGCTCCCGCAGGTTCTGACGATTGACGCGGCGGCGGCGCCGGGCAACACCCTCACGGCCGTGCTCATCGTCTTCGGGATCGCTGTCGTGGTGGTGGTGCCGGCGTTGGCGCTTCTGTTCACGCTCGTGCAGCGCAACCTCGTCGAGGAGACCGAGCGGCCGGCCCAGGGCTAGCCCGAGGGCGCGAAGAACTGGGCGAGCACCCCGTTCCGGAACGGCGCCGTGCCGACCGAGAGGTCGCCGGAGAACGGGTAGGTCAGGTCGAGGAGGACGACGAGCGACAGGCCGAGGACGATCGCAACCGCTCCCGAGCCGATCGCGTGGAACCAGAAGCTTCGCGACCCGACGAGCACCGTATAGCCCACGATGATGATCGAGCCCACGAGGAGAAGGACTCCGATCACCCAGGGCAGGCCACCGCGGGCGTTGTCGAGGCGGTCCCGGCGGCCCGCGAGCACGCTGCTCAGCTGCTGCACCGCGTCGTCGTAGAAGGCGGTTGCTCGTGCCGACTTCGGGTCGACTCCCTGAATTGCCCTGTACATGCCCGCCACGGCTGCAGCTGCCCGCGCGCTGTCCTTGCCTTGATGCATCCGCGGCCACTCGTCGGTCACGACGGCGCGCACGTACACGCCGACCGCGGTGCGCACTCGAGCGCCGTCCGGCTGGGGGAATGCGTCGCTGTCGCGCACGATCGCCGCGAGCGCATCGGCTTCGTTGCTGACGTTGCTCTGCGTGTCGCCGTAGTTCTGGTACGCGATCACGACGATGAAGGCGAGCAGCAACCCGAACAGCGCGGCGACGACGCCGAGGAGCTGCGAGGAGACCTCGGCGTCGAAACCCTCGCGGACAGGGGGGACTCGCCTTCGGATCAGCCAGACGAGCGCCACCACGACGCCGGCGATCGCCGCGACGACGACGATCAGGAGCAGCCAGATCGGAACGTTGTTGATCAGCCCGCGCAGCACGTGCCGATCAAACGCCTGTCTCGGCCGTGATGCGGCCCGAGGTCACGGCCGCTTCGAGCGCCCGGTAGTCCCGTTCGTTCTGGTCGGCGTACGTCTCGGCGAACGTCGCCATTGCGCGGTCGAACGCGTCCCCACGGCCGAGATAGGAGGCAATCGCGATCCTGTCTCCCGAGCGCGCGTGAGCTCTCGCGAGCGTCCACCCGCAGACTCGGCCGTAGGCCTCGAGCTCGGCGGGATCCATCACCTCGACCTCGGCCGAGCCTTTGGAATCCCAGAGCTGGCGGATGTAGAAATCCCGCTCTACGCCGTCGATCGTGATGATCCGCTCCCACCCGAGCATGACGTCGGGCGCGGCCTGCATCATCCGCTGCCCCTCGACGACGCGCTGCCCGTGCTGCTCGAACTCGCTCTTGCCGAGAAACGGCTCGAGCACGGACGCCTGCGCCTCCTTGAACTGGAGGAAGAGCGGATCGCCTCCATCACGGCCGATCAGGAGCAGGATCCAGGTTCGGGCGCCCACGCTTCCGACACCGACGACCTTGCGGGCGGCATGCACGTATCGGTAGCTCTCGAGCAGCTCGCGCCGGTCGCGCGGGAGTGTCAGTCGATAGGTGCCGATCATGCGCCGGACCACATCCTCGAGCTCCTCCTGCCCCGTACCCGGCAGGACGTCCTCGATCGGGGTGACGAGAGGAGGATTGCCGACGATCCGGAGCTCACCGTCGACCGTGCGACACATCTTCGTGAGCGCTCGCATGCTGTCTTTCGTCCGCGCGCTCGCGACGGTCGACTGGAGGCGCTTCATCGGCTTGCCGGAAGCCCCGAGCTGGTCGCGGATCGACGCGACGTCGAGGCGCGCGTACCAGACGTGGATGTTCCGCATCTCCGCGAAGCGCGCCATCGTCGTGCGGTATTCGCGCACCGCCGCCCTCACGACCGCACGGCGGGTTGCGTCGGTGAAGCCACGATCCCGGCCGGCCACGGCGAGACTGGCGGCAAGCCGTTTCACGTCCCACTCGAACGGTCCCGGCAGCGTCTCGTCGAAGTCGTTGAGACTGAAGACGAGCCTCCGGTCCGGTGCGGCGAAGATGCCGAAGTTCGAGAGATGCGCATCGCCGCAGAGCTGGGCATGGATCCCGGTCCGAGGCCCATCGGCCAGGTCGGCCGCCATCAGGTAGGCGGCCCCGCGGAAGAAGGTGAAGGGGGATGCCAGCATGCGCCCGTACCGGATCGGGCCGAGCTCCGGAAGACGCGTCTGCGCCTGATCCTCCAGCAGATCGATCGGATCTCTACGCCTCGGCGCCGGCTCCCATCCGGCGTGCGCCGAACGGGGCAACTCGGCGCGGGCCGCCTTTCCGCGGGCGGCGCTTTCAGCAGGAGTGGAGTGCCGCACAAAATTCGGCGAATCCGCCGAGTCCGACGCCGGCCCCCGGATCTTCACACTGCTCACCGTCGCAACCTACTCCCGTCGAGACGGATCCATTTCGTCCTGACGGGATGAGTTACGGCGCGGCGAGCCGCCGTAGCTTTCCGCAATGGCACCAGCTGCCGATGACCGGCAGGGCGGCGCTCCCGACCGCGCCGGCCTCGTTCTCGTCGCGCTGATCCTCGTCGCTGCGGTGGCGAACCTGAATCTGTCGGTCGCGAATGTCGCTCTGCCCTCGATTGGCAAGCACTTCGACTCGAGCCAGACGACGCTCGACCTGATCGCGGTCGGCTACTCGCTCGGGTTGGCGTGCTCGGTGCTCTGGCTCGGCGCCCTGGGCGACCTCTACGGGCGCAAGGCGATGCTCGTGGGGGGAACCGCGCTGGCGATCCCGATGTCGCTGCTGGCGGCTTTCGCGCCGTCGGACACGGTGCTCGCGCTCGCGCGGCTGGGCGGCGGGCTGGCCGCGGGCATGGCCTATCCGACGACGCTTGCGCTGATCACGGCGATCTGGCCGCCGGGGGAGGGGCGTACTCGCTCGATCGCCCTGTGGTCGGGGGTCGGCGGAGCGATCGCCGCACTCGGGCCGCTCTGCTCCGGCGCCCTGCTGGAGCATTTCGAATGGGGGTCGGTGTTCCTACTCACGCTGCCGCTGGCGGTGGTCGCGATCTGGATGGCGCAACGGTACGTGCCCTCGCACATCAACGAGGGCGAGGAGCCTGTGGACAACCTCGGCGGCGTCCTCTCGCTCGTGCTCGTCGGAGCCCTGATCCTCTCGATCAACTTCGCGCCGGTCCCGAACAAGCTGACGCTGACCCTCGTGCTCGCCGGGATCGCGCTTGCCGCGCTGGTCGGCTTCTTCTGGCGCCAGCGCCGCGCGCGCAACCCGCTCTATGACCTCGACGTCGCCGCGCGGCCCCCGTTCTGGGTCGCCGCCTGCGCAGGACTGATCGTCTTCGGCTCGCTGATGGGAGCGATGTTCATCGGCCAGCAGTACCTGCAGAACGTGCTCGCCTACTCGACGCTCGACGCGGGGCTCTCGATCCTGCCCGCCGCGATCTGCATGGTGCTGGTGGCTCCCCGCTCAGCGAAGCTGATCGAGGCGCGCGGCGCCCGCTTCACGCTGTTGCTCGGCTACGTGTTCGTGCTGCTCGGCTTTCTCGCGATGCTGCTGCTGTGGAAGGAGG
>DASXOM010000062.1:0-12390 GCA_036494245.1 Gaiellaceae bacterium | reverse complement strand
CCATCCCGTGCCGCTTGACGTCGTCGACGAAGACGCCCTCGCCCTGCAGGAGGCGCTTGTCCTCCTTGCGCCGGACGCTCTGGCCGCCCCAGCCCTTCTGCACCTCGACCGGCGCAGGGGCGAGCGTCGTCTCGCTCATCTCGGTCATTTCGCGACTGCCTTGACAGCTTCGACGATGTTCCAGTAGCCGGTGCAGCGGCAGATGTTGCCGTTCAGCGCCTTCTTGATCTCGTCCTCGGACGGGCTCGGGTTCTCGCGGAGCAGCGCGGTCGCGCTCATCAGCATTCCCGGGGTGCAGTAGCCGCACTGGAGCGCGTGGTGCTCGTTGAAGGCCTGCTGCAGGGGGGTCAGCTCTCCGTTCTCGCTGAGCCCCTCGACTGTCTCGATGCTCGCGCCGTTCACCTGGACGGCGAGCAGCATGCAGCTCTTCACGAGCACTCCGTCGAGGATCACCGAGCAGGCGCCGCAGTTGCCGGTGTCGCAGCCCACGTGGCTGCCGGTCAGGTCGAGGTCGTCGCGCAGCAGATGGATCAGGAGCTTGCGCGGCTCGACGTCGCGCTCGTACGTCGTCCCGTTGACGGTGACCGTGACGTCCATCTAGCGGCCCGCCGCCTCTCGAGCCGCGCGCGTCGCGAGCACCGCGGCGAGATGCGTCCGGTACTCGCTCGAGGCGTGTACGTCGGACGGAGGCATCAGGTTCGCCCCGCGCACCGCATCGGCCACTCCCTCCGGCGAGTCGGCCGTGACGAGTACCGGGACCGCGTCGACGCAGCCGAGTGCGACTCGGACCGCGCCGTTCACCGAGGCGGCGGCGTTGGCGATGCACGTCCCGTCGGCGCCGAGCGTGACCGCGGCGAAGCCGTCCTTCTTGCCCGCGGGGATCGAGATCCGCGTGACGAGCTCGCCGGGGCCGGCCGCGGTGAGGTAGACGCCGAGGAAGAACTCCTCCGCCGGAACTTCTCGCTCGCCGCCCGCGCCGGCAATCGTCATCCGCGCCCCGACCGCGACCATCAGCGGCGGCAGGTGGTTGGTCGGGTCGTTCGAGCAGACGTTGCCGCCGATCGTGCCGCGGTTGCGCACCTGGACGTCGGCGATCGAGGCGCAGACCTCGCCGAGGATCGGCCGCGCCTTCGCCTCCGCCGAGGCCATGAGCTCGGAGTAGGTCGTCATCGCGCCGATCGTGAGCGTCCCGTCGCCGGCGAGCTCGATCCCGCGGAGCTCCTCGAGGCCGTTCAGGTCGACGAGCATGTCGGGCGACGCCGCGCGGGCCTTCATGACGTTGATCAGCGTCTGCCCGCCCGCGAGTGCACGGGCGCCGTCGTTCGCCGCGAGCAGCTCGAGCGCTTCTGCGACCGACCCGGGTTTGGCGTATTCGACCTCGCGCAGCAGCACGAGACCGATCCTATAGAGAGGCGTGATTGCGAGTTTTCGCGTCGCGCAGGCGGCCGCCGTCGCGGCCCGCGCGCACCGCGAGGATCTCGGCGAGGATCGACACGGCCGTCTCGGAGGGCGTCCCCGCGCCGATGTCGAGCCCCGACGGCCCCGAGATGCGGTCGAGCTCGTCATCGGTCACGCCCTCTTCGCGGAGGAGGCCACGCCGGCGCTCCTGGTTGCGGCGCGAGCCGATCCAGCCGACGTAGAAGGCGTCGCCGGCGAGCGCGCCGCGGATCATCGGCAGGTCGAACTTGTCGTCGTGCGTGAGGACGACGACCGCCGTGCCCGGGTCCGGCTGGGCCTGCGCCATTGCTTCCTCGGGCCAGGCGAGCAGGAGCTCGTCGGCGCTCGGGATCCGCTCGGGCGTGGCGAAGCTCGCTCGCGCGTCGGCGACAACCGTCCGCCAGCCGAGGAGCTTCGCCGCGCGGCAGAGAGCCTCTGCCGTATCGACCGCGCCGTAGACGAACAGCCGCGGCGGCGGCGCCATGACGTCCGCGAGGATGGTGCAGTCATCCAACTCGATGACATGACTGCGACCACGCAGGCGCGCCGCCTCCTCCAGCTCGGGATCGTGCAGCCGCTCACCCACCCTCTCGCCGGCGACGACCGTGAGCGTCACTTCCGCCGGCTCGGCCTCGGTGAGCTCCTCGACGAAGACGTCGATCTCGCCGCCGCAGGGCAGCCCGATCCCGAACGCCATCTCGTCGGTGATTCCGTACGTGAGCAGCCGCGGCGGGCCGCCCGCGAGGACCTCCTCTGCCGCGAGAACGACGTCGCTCTCGACGCAGCCGCCGGAGACGGACCCGGCGAGCTCGCCGCTGTCGCTGACGAAGAGCTTCGCGCCGACCGGACGCGGCGCCGAGCGGCGGGTCGCCACGACGGTCGCAACCGCGACCCGACGTCCCACCTCGCGCCAGCGCACGGCCTGCTGCAGTGCCTCGTCCATTCCGGTCAATGTATCGACGTGCCCGAGCATCGCGACCGGGAGCGCCTGCGAGAGACGTTCGGATCGGTGGCCGAGCTGTACGACCGCGCGCGGCCGGAATATCCGGCGGCGGTATTCGACGACCTCGGGGAGCTCGCCCGGCTGGAGCCCGGCTCGCGCGTGCTCGAGATCGGCCTCGGCAGCGGCAAGGCGACGGTGGAGCTCGCGAGGCGCGGCTACGCCGCCACCGGTGTCGAGCTGTCGGCGGCGCTCGCGGAGGTGGCCGCCGCAAGCTCGCTTCCTTCCCGGGGGTCGAGATCGAGGTCGGGGACTTCGAGACGTGGGAGCCGCTGGAGGGGCGCTTCGACGCCGTGGTCGCGTTCACGGCGTTCCACTGGATCGCGCCGGAACTGCGCTACGCGAAGCCGGCGCGGCTGCTCGGATCCGGCGGCGCTCTCGGGGTGGTCCACACCCATCACGTGCGCAACGACGACTCGTTCTGGCTGGATCGCAGGAGGACTACGAGCATGTCGTGCCGCGTGCGGACAATGGTCCGCCGCCACCGGCGAACGACAGGCGGTGGCTCGAGCCGGACAGGGCGCTGTTCCCCTCCCTCGAGCAGCGGCGCTATCCGGTCGAGACCGAGTACACGGCCGACGAATACGTCGAGCTGATCGGAACGTACTCGGAGAACATCGCGCTGCCGCCAGCCCAGCAGGAGGAGCTCTTCCGGCGGCTGCACGCTCGGATCGCCGAGAGGGGAACGGTGCGGAAGCTCCTCGTCTTCGAGCTCACTGTGGCCTATCGGCCGAGGTAGGCCTTGCGGAGATCCTCGTGCTCGCGCAACTCGGCGGCGGGACCCTCGAGAACGAGCCGGCCGGTCGAGAGGACATAGCCGCGGTCGGCGATCGAGAGCGAGACGTTCGCGTTCTGCTCGACAACGAGCACGGCGACCCCGGACTCGTGCACCTCCTTGATGATCTCGAAGTTCCGCTCGACGAGGATCGGCGCCAGCCCCATCGACGGCTCGTCCATCAGCAGCAGCTTCGGCCGCCCCATCAGCGCCCGCCCCATGGCCACCATCTGCTGCTCGCCGCCCGACAGCGTCCCTGCCAGCTGCGCCTGCCGCTCGTGGAGTAGCGGGAAGAGCTCGTAGACGCGGTCGAAGTCCTCCTTCTTTCCGCCGCCCCGGAGGTACGCGCCCATCTCGAGGTTCTCGAGCACCGTCATCGGCCCGAACAGCCGCCGGTTCTCGGGGACGATTGCGATGCCCTTGCCGATCCGGTAGCTCGTCGATCGCGAGGTGACGTCCTCGCCGTTGAAATACACGCTGCCGTTCCTCGGTTGCACGATTCCCAGAACGGTCTTGAGCGTCGTCGACTTGCCTGACGCGTTGCCGCCGAGCAGGCAGACGAGCTCGCCCGGTTGCACTTCGAGGTTGACGCCCTGGAGGATGTGGATCGGCCCGTAGAACGTGTCGACCGAGTCGAGCCGCAGCAGCGGCTCGGGTGCGGCGCCGTTCCCCTCGGTCACTTCGTCACCGTTGCGCTGGCGCCGAGATAGGCCTCGACCACCCGCGGGTTGGTGGCCACGGCCTCGAAGATGCCCTCGGCGATCTTGACGCCGTGGTCGAGTGCGACGACCCGGTCCGAGATGCCTTCGACCACGTGCATGTCGTGCTCGATCACGAGAATGGTGTGGCCGGCCTCGTCCCGCAGCTTCCCGATCAGCTCCGTGATCTCATGCGTCTCGGTGGGGTTCATGCCGGCGGCGGGCTCGTCGAGGAGGAGGATCCGCGGCTCCGTCGCCATCGCCCGCGCGATCTCGAGCCTGCGCCGGTTGGCGTACGAGAGCGAGTATGCGGGCTGGTCCCAGCGGTAGCCCATCAGGCGCTCTCCGAAAAAGGAAAGCTTCTCCTCGGCGCGGCCCCGGATCTCCCGCTCCTCGCGCCGCATGCCCGGGGTGCGAAGCATCGCCCGAGCGATGCCGACCTTCGTCTGCCCGTACTGCGACGCCATCACATTCTCGATCACGGTCATGTTCAGGAAGAGTCGGAGGGTCTGAAAGGTGCGCGCGGCGCCCCGCCGGGTGATCTTGTGCGGCGGCAACCCGACGAGGCTCTCGCCGTCGAGCCGGATGTCGCCCGTATCGGGCGAGTAGATGCCGGTGATCAGGTTGAAGAGCGTCGTCTTGCCGGCGCCGTTCGGCCCGATCACGCTCACGATCTCGTGCTCGTTCACCACCAGGTCGAGCTCGTCGATCACCACGAGCCCGCCGAACGACATCGAGATGCCCGCGAGCTCGAGCAACGGCTTCGGCTCTCGCTTCGGGTCAGGGGTCGCCATCAGACGATCTCCACGCGCGCCGTGCCGATGAGCCCTTGCGGACGGGCGGTCATGATCACGATCAGCAGCACACCGAACAGGATCTCCGCCGTCACGGCCGGGTTCGGCGCGAGAACGTTCTCCCAGACCACCGCCGTCATGTAGAGCGTGGGAACGAGGGCGAGCGTTCGCCACCACCCAGTCACACTGCGTACCACGCAAACGAGGACGACGAGCCCGATGTAGGCATAGGTGGCAAAGCTCCCATGAAGCGCCTGGTTCGGTATGACCACCCAGTGCGCGGTGACCTTGGCCACCGACGCAGATCCCGCATCGGCCACCGTGCCGGACGTCCATGAGGCAGCGGCGGTCGCCGAGACGATCGCGTGGACGGCGAAGCCGAACGCCACTGTCCCGGCGAGAACGACGACGGCCCGGTACCACGGCTTCATCAGCGCGATGAACAGGATGATCGCCCCGTAGAAGAGCCAGCGCTTGATGTCCGGATGGTCGTTCTGTGGCTGGAGGAACTGGAGCGACACGTTGATGACGATCGCGCCGAGAATCGGCCCGGCGATGCTCCCCATCCCGCCGAGGATGACGACCGCGAAGATGACGATGAGGACGTTGAGAGTGAAGTTGCTGGACGTCACCGCCGTCTGGATAGCCGCAAAGATCGCGCCGCAGAGCCCGGCCAGCGCCGCACCCATGACGATCGCGAGGCGCTTGAGCCGGTTGACGGGGATGCTCATCACCTCGGCCGCGAGAGGATCCTCTCGGAGCGCCCGCCAGGCGCGACCGGTTCGCGATCGATTCGCGAAGTACAGGCCGGCCGTGGCGAGGCAGAGAACGATCAGGAAGAAGTAGTACTGCTGCTTCACCGAGGTGAGCGAGTAGCCGAAGAACTTGAGCGGGTCGAGGTTGCCGATCCCGCTCGAGCCGCCCGTGAGCCCTACTCCGGCGATGTCGGGGTTCGCCGTGTTCGTGAACACGAGGAAGGCCTGCAGGAAGAAGAGCGTGACGATCGCGAAGTAGTCGCCGACGAGCCGACGTGAGGTGAGTCCGAGGAGTAGGCCGACCAATCCGGTGAAGACCATCACGGCGGGTAGCGAAGCCAGGGTCGGCCAGTGGATTCCGTAGTGCTCCGACGAGACGAGCGCGTAGCCGTACGCACCGATGCCGAAGTAGGCGACGTAGCCGAGGTCGAGCAAGCCCGCGAAGCCGACGACGACGTTCAGACCGAGGCCCAGGGTTGCGTAGAGCACGGTGAATAGGCCGTACACGAAGAGATCGCCCTCACTCATCCAGAACGGGATGGTCCCCGCGACGGCGATGAAGAGGAACAGCTTGACCGGATCGGGCGACGCGTCCCAGCCCCGAGCCGCAGGCCCGAAGAAGCCGCGCTTTCGGGCCTGGCGGTCATCGGATTCGGCGACCCACGAGTCGACCCCGATCCGCGTCTGCGCCTCCGCGTCGGGCGGCTCCGGAGCGGGGGTGTTGGACTGGTCGCTCATACCTTCTGGATCGCGCGCGACCCGAGCAGCCCCCTTGGCCGGAAGAGCATGAACAGGATGAAGAGGCCGAAGATGACGATGTCCGACCACTGGCCGCCGACGTACCCGATCGCGAACGACTCGACGAGCCCGATGATCAGGCCGCCGAGCATGGCGCCGGGGATGCTGCCGATACCGCCGATCACGGCCGCGGTGAACGCCTTGAGGCCTGCGAGGAAGCCCATGAAGTAGTACGTGACTCCCAGGTAGAGGCCGAACATCACCCCCGCCGCGCCGGCGAGCATGGAAGCGATGAAGAAGGTCAGCGCGATGACCCGATCAGTGTCGATGCCCATCATCGAGGCCGCTTCCCGGTCGTAAGCCGTCGCCCGCATCGACTTCCCGAACTTGGTGCGCGAGACGAGCAAGACGAGAGCCACCATCAGGAAGACCGCTGTGCCTACGACGAAGAGCTGCACGGCGGTCACGGGGTTGCCCGCGACGGAAAAGACGGTGTGGTAGAGCGGCCCGAGTTCCTCGTTGCCCGTCTTGCCGAGCTCGAATGGGTCGTACGTGTACTGGAATCCGTTCGTCAGAAGCTGGACGCTGTTCTCGAGGAAGAACGAGACACCGATTGCGGTGATCAGCGGCGCGATCCTCGGAGCGTTACGCAACGGGCGGTAGGCGAACCGCTCGATCGCCACGCCGAGGACCCCCGAGCCGGCCATGGCGACCGCGAACATGAGCGCGATTGCGGGCACGATGCCGATCGCGAGGTTGAGCGGGCCGTTGAGGCGGGTCAGGATCCCGTAGCCGAGAAACGCACCGACCATGTACACGTCGCCGTGCGCGAAGTTCAGGAGCTTGAGGATCCCGTAGATCATCGTGTAGCCGAGGGCGATCAGCGCGTAGAGGCTGCCGAGGACGAGGCCGTTCCTGAGCAGCTGGAACGCTCCTCCCCACCCCAGGGAACGAATGTTGTCGATGATGCTGAAGAGCAGCGGGTGCAAGTGGCCTAGCTTCTCAGAAAGCCCGGCAAATGCGAGCGGCCCACCGGAGTGGGCCGCTCGCAGAACACGTGAAGCGGACTACTTGACGCGAACGTAGTCCCCTTTGTTGGTGATGTGGTAGATGGCGAAGTCGGCAGCGCCGCCCATATCGCCGGGCCCCTGGAAGGTGCTCTTGTTCTTGTTGAGGAACTGCACCGGGAAGCCGAGCAGCGACTGCTTCGCAGTCAGCTTCACCTTCAGCAGGTCCTTGCGAACCGCCTGCCGCGTCGTCTTGCCGTGGCCGGCCTTGCAGGCCATCTTGATCGCGGTGGCGTTGGCCCAGACCGACGTGTACGTCGGGAGCCCGAACGTCTCGGGCTGGCCCTTGTGGGCCTTGGTGAACGCCTTGTAGGCCGAGCTCGTGGCGTCGACCGGGAATCCCGACACGTACGCACCATGTGCTTCGAACTGGCCAGGTGCATCGATTCCGTCGGACCCCATCACGGTCGCGTTCCTACCGTTGGCCTTGAGCTGCTGGGAGAACGTCTGCGCCTCGGCAGCCTGCTGCCACGGGATGTAGACGAGCTGCGTGTTGTTCGGGATCGACGCGATCAACGACGAGAAGTCGCTGACATTCTGGGCGACGTGGTTCCGCCCAGCGTTGACGCCGAACTTCTTCAGGTCCGCCTGCACCTGATCGGCGAGTCCCTGGCTGTACGCCTCTTCGTCGTCGATGATGTAGACGCGCTTCTTCTTCAGGCTCGAGTGGATGTAGTTCGCGACAGCGTCACCCTGCTGGCCGTCGTTCGGCACCGTCCGGTAGAAGAAGCCCTTCGACGTCTCCCGGGGGTCACCGGGCTTCGCCCGGGTCAAGAAGATGCGCGTGGCCGAGCCGGAGACCGGCGCGAGACCGGCACCGTGGTAGACGCCCGCGGAGTCCTGTACTTCCTGACTCCCCGCAGGGCCCGTCACCGCGAGCACCTTGCCGTTCGAGGCGAACGAGTGCGCAACCGCGAGGTTCGCCGCGGCGTCCGTGGTCAACTTGGTATCACCCTGCACGAGCTTGATCTTCAGCTTGTTGCTGCCGTTCCACCGCTTCACGGCGTACTTGGCCCAGTCGAACTGGAGCACGCCGAGAAAGGCGACTCCGCCCGTCGCGGGATAGGCAACGCCGATCGAAACCTGCTTCCCGCACTTGACGCTTGCCGTCGCTGCCGCCGCAGTCCTCGGCGCTTTGGCCGAACCCCAGGCGGTGGTCGCAACGACAACCGAGATCAGAGCCGCGAGAACGGCTACCAATCCAATCTTCTTCAACATTCATGCCCTCCTTATGGGACGTACCTCACTCAGGTGAGACGCTCGCCTCCGGCCAAGGTTTGCGCCAACTGAAACACCTGGCTGGCGACTTTACTCCGCGTTAACCGGCAGAGGAAGGGGAGCGCACCGGTATAGGCTCGTCTCGTGCAGTACTGCCTGAACCCCGCGGAGACCAATGGACCGGTCACGCCGCTCTTCACGGTGCCCGAGTTCCGGCAGCGCCTGCTCCGCTTCGACGGAGCGGGCGACGAGCACCGCGACGCCGAGCGCGACGAGGTGCTCTACGTCCTCGAGGGCAGCGCGGTGGCGACCGTCGGCGGCGAGAAGCAGCAGCTCGAGCCGGGGACCGGGGTCTTCGTCGCGCGGGGCACGCCGTGGCACGTCGAGTCGGCCGAAGGCCTGGAGCTCCTCTCCGTGCTCATCGAGGGGCCGCTCCCCGCGACAGCGAGCCATGCCGTGATCGCAGGCGGCGAGCGCGGCACGGCGACTGCGGGCCGCGAGTTCACGCTGCTCGCGCACCCGGAGAACGGCTGCGAGTCCGTGACGCAGTTCCGCGGCTACATCCCGGTCGGGCGTGCGCCCGACCACTTCCACCGCTACGACGAGGTCGTGTATGTCCTTGCCGGCGAAGGCGCGGTCCACGTCGACGGCGAGAGCGCGGCGCTGCGCGCCGGTTCGTGCATCCACCTGCCTGCGCGCCTCATCCACTGCCTCGAGAACAGTGGCCCCGGCGAGATGCAGGTGCTGGGCGTCTTCCGCCCGGCAGGCTCGCCGGCCGAGGCCTACTACCCCGACGGCGCCGCCGCCGTCGTGGCGGGCGGCTGCTGATGCCGCACATCGAGCGCACCGCGCGCGTCGGCTGGGACGGGAACCTCGCGCGGGGAGCGGGCACGCTCGACGCCGAGAGCGGCGCGTTCGCGCGGCTTCCGTTCTCCCTGCCGTCGCGCGTGGGCGATCCCGGCGGCAAGACGAGCCCCGAGGAGCTGCTGGCCGCCGCCCACGGCGGCTGCATCACGATGTCCCTCGCCGGCGAGCTGACGGCCGCGGGCACGCCCCCGGGCCGGCTAGACGTGTCGGTCACGATCGTGATGGACGAGGTCGAGGGGCAGGGTCACCAGATCGTCGGCTCGCGGGTCGAGATGGTCGCGCGCGTGGACGGCATCGACGACGCGGCGCTGCAGGCAGCGGTCGAGAAGGCGGACGCCGGCTGTCCGTTCTCCCAGCTCCTCAAGCGCGCCGGGGCCGAGGTCAGCGTCTCAGCACGCCTCGCGTGAGCCTGACGGAGCTGGCCGCCGCCCGCCGCACGCACAAGGCGTTCGGGCCGGAGCCGGTAGCGCGCGCGACGCTTCTCGAGCTGCTCGAGGTCGCGCGCTTCGCCCCGACGCACCACCTCAACCAGCCGTGGCGCTTTCGTGTCCTCGGGCCCGAGACGCTCGCGGCGCTGAAGGCCGTCGCCGGCGAGAAGGAGGCGCAAAAGCTCGACCGGGCGCCGACGCTGGTCGTCGCCTCGGCGGTGCTGACGGGCGACCTCGTGACCGACGAGGAGGACGTGTGTGCGACGGCCGCAGCGATCATGCTCGTGCTCCTCGCCGCGACCGAGCGGGGGATCGCGACGTACTGGCGGACCCCGAACGTCCTGCGCACCAGACCGGGTCGTGAGACGCTCGGGATCCCCCCGGGCGAGCGCTTCCTGGGCCTCCTCCACTTCGGGACGGCTGCGCGAGAGCCGGCGCCGCGCGAGCGCGAGCCCGTCGAGTCCTACGTCGAGTTCCTGCCCTAGTTCGCTTCTTCGGACGAGGCCGCGTCGCCTTGCGGGACGCCCCCGGTGGCGCGAATCGTCGCAGGCTCGTGCTTGGGAGCCGGGCTGAACAACATCCAGATCGCGCCTCCGATCGCGCCTCCCACGAGTGGCCCGACGAGGTAGATCCAGACCTTGCCGAAGTCCCAGTTGTAGATGACGGGGTCGAGCGATCTCGCGGGGTTGAAGGAGCCACCCGATGCGGGGCCGATCGCGTCCGCCGCCGTGAAGATGAAGAGCCCGATCAGCAGCGGCGCCATGACGCCCTTCCACGGCGCGCGGTCGTCGGTCGCGACCGTGCAGAGCACGATCACGAAGAGAGCGGTGGCGATCAGCTCGAGCAGGAGCGCACCTCCGTTCGAGATGCCGAGCCCCGGGGCAGTGTCGAGCGAGTCGACGGCGCGCTCGGAATACACGGCCGCCACGGCCAGAACCGCGACAAACCCTCCCAGCAATTGCGCCGCCCAGTAGAGACCGACCTCGAGCGGCGGGAACTTCCGCGCCACCGCAAGCCCGAGAGACACAGCGGGATTGAAGTGACCGCCCGAAACCTGTCCAAGCGCCGTGATCGCCAGCGCGAGGCCCAATCCGAACGCGAACGCGATCCCGAGGCTGCCGATTGCACCGCCGCCGATGTCGACCGACACGGCGATCGCGTTGAAGCCGAGGAAGAAGAAGAGAAACGTGCCGAGCGCTTCCGCGGCGAGACGCAAACCGAGCGGCGACGAGTCCACCGAGCGAGCATATTCCTCTCACGTCGGTCGTGCCCGACCGGCACCGATGCGTGACGATGCGCGGCGCGGGGTAACACCGCGGCGTGGGCGGGGTCAGAGAAGAGCAGATCTTCGAGATCGAGTGCCCCCATTGCCACAAGACGTTCTCCGGCGAACCGATCGACGGCGGGCGCGCAGCCCGCTACCTCGGCTTCAAGTGCCCGCACTGCAAGCTCTTCGTCCCGCTCCAGCGGGCAACGGACGCCGGCCTCAGCCGGGATCCGGACGACGGTTAGGAGACCGCGTCGCGGAGCGCCTGCGCCTCGGGCAGGTGCTCGAGCTTCTTCAGCGTGTTGTTCTCGATCTGGCGGATCCGCTCGCGGGTCACGCCGAAGGCGCGGCCCACCTCCTCGAGCGTGCGCGGCTCGCCGCCGAGCAACCCGTAGCGGAGCTCGATCACCTCGCGCTCGCGCCGCGGGAGCGCGTTGAGCGCGTTGACGACGTCCTCGCGGCGCAGCAGGAGCTGGGCCGTGTCGAACGGCGACTCGGCCGCCTCGTCCTCGACGAAGTCACCGAGCGAGGAGTCCTCCTCTTCGCCGATCGGCTTCTCGAGCGAGATGGGGAGTTGCGACATACGAAGGATCTCGCGCACCTCCTGGGTCGTCATCTCGAGCTCCTCGGCGATCTCCTCCGGGCTCGGCTCGCGTCCCAGCCGCTGCACGAGCTGCCGCTCGATGTGGACGACCTTGTTCAGCTTCTCGACCATGTGAACCGGGATCCGGATCGTGCGCGCCTTGTCGGCGATGGCCCGTGTGACGGCCTGGCGGATCCACCACGTCGCGTACGTGGAGAACTTGTAGCCCTTGCGGTAGTCGAACTTCTCGACCGCGCGGATCAGGCCGAGCGAGCCCTCCTGGATCAGGTCGAGAAAGGACAGCCCGCGGCCGAGGTAGCCCTTGGCAATCGAGACGACGAGACGGAGGTTCGCCTCGATCATCGCGGTCTTCGCGCTCATGTCGCCGCGCTCGATCCGCTTCGCGAGCGTCACCTCCTGGTCGGCTGTCAGGAGGTTGACCTTCCCGATCTCGCGCAGATAGAGGCGGAGGGAGTCGAGCGACGGCTCGACGGTGAGGTCGAGCTTCGGGGTGACGGCAACCTTCTCGTCCTCGGGAGGCGGAGGCTCATGAGGCGGAGCCTTGTGCCGCTCGCCTTCGACGACGTCGACGCCGTGCTCGATCAGGTACGTGTAGAAGTCTTCGACCTGCTCCTTCGTCAGCACCACGTCCTCGCACGCGGTCGCGATCTCGTCGTAGGACAGGAAGCCTTTCTCCCTCCCTTCCGCGACGAGCTTGTGGAGCTCTTCGACGTCAGGAAGCGAGATGTCGACGGTGAGCACG
>DASXOM010000061.1:0-2645 GCA_036494245.1 Gaiellaceae bacterium | reverse complement strand
TCCCACGAGGAGAGGCACGCGCGCCACGGCTTGGCCGCCGGGGAGTAGGAACGGGACGCCGGAAGGTTAGCTGGCTCGGGCTGCTTCCAGCGCTGCAGCGAGGTCCGGGGGAAGCGGCGACGACACGTCGATGGGCTCGCCGGTGACCGGATGGGCGAACGCGAGCCGCGCCGCGTGGAGGAACTGCCGCTCGAGGCCCAGGTCGCCGGCGATGCCGTACGTCGGGTCGCCGGCGACCGGCAGGTCGATTTCGGCGAGGTGGACGCGGATCTGGTGCGTGCGGCCGGTCTCGAGCCGGACGCGCAGGAGCGCGTGGCGCGGCAGGAGCTCCTCGAGCTCGAAGTGCGTCACGGCCTCACGCGGCGTGTCCGTGTCGAGCGAGTGGCGGAGCCTGTCGTGCCGGTCCCGGCCGACCGGCGCGTCGATGGTGCCTCGGCGCGACTGCGGCTTCCCGGCCACGAGCGCGAGGTACTCGCGGGTCAGCTCCCGGCGCTGCACGAGCTGCTGGAGCCGCTCGTAGGCCTCCTCCGAGCGCGCCGCGACGAGTAGCCCCGACGTGTCGCGGTCGAGGCGGTGGACGATGCCCGGCCGGTCCTCCTCCCCGCCCTTGGCCCCCGCGGCTGCGAGCGCCTGCGCGAGCGTGCCGCCGGCATGACCGGGCGCCGGATGCATCACGACGCCGGCGGCCTTGTCCACGACGAGGAGATGCTCGTCGGCGTACGCGAGCGTCAGCTCGGGCAGCGGGACTGAAGGCTCTTCCGCAGGCGCAGCCGGCGGCTCGATCGCGATCTCCTCCCCGCCGACGAGCTTGAAGCTCTTGCTGCGCGCCTCCCCGTCCACGAGCACAGCTCCTGCCGAGAGGAGCCGCTCCGCCGCACGCCGCGATCCCACCTCCGGCAGTCCCGCGAGATAGCGGTCGAGCCGCTCTCCGGCGGACTCGGGCGGGACGACGACGAGGCGACTCAGCGCTTGGAGGCCCGCGGCTCTCGCTCGGACAGGATGAGCGCGGCGAGGAGGATCCCGACTCCGATCACGATGAAGCTGTCGGCGAGGTTGAACGCCGGCCAGTGGCGGAAGTCGAGGAAGTCGGTGACGAAGCCCAGCCGCACGCGGTCGGCGAGGTTCGAGATGCTGCCGCCGATCACGAGGCCGAGCGCGACGGGCAGCACGGGATGGCGGGCACCGGAACGCGCGAAGTAGCCGAGCATCCAGGCGATCGCGAGCGTGGTGACGACGATCACCACCGCGGTCGCACTCGAGAAGAAGCCGAACGCGATGCCGGAGTTCTCGACGTGCCGGATTGTGAAGGGGCCTACGACGTGCAAGCCCTCGCCGAGCCTCAGATGGGAGGCGACGACATGTTTCGTCACCTGGTCGGCGATGACCGCCGCGAGCGCGATCGCTGCGAGCGCCAGCCACTGCACCCGCGTCGCCGCGAACGAGCGGGTCGCTCGGGCGAGCGGCGTCAATGCGTCCGTCGCAGAGCCGACACGAACCTCGAGCTGCCGGAGAGGCTCGCTCACCCTCCTTCGGCTCTCCGCTTGCAGTCGATGCAGAGAGAAGCCCAGGGATTCGCCTCCAGCCGTGCCGGCGGAATCTCCTCTCCGCAATTGGAGCACGTGCCGTAGGTGCCGTCCTCGATCCGTTCCAGTGAGGCGTCGATCTCGGAGATGACCTGCTCGGCGTTGTCACCCAGCGTGTAGTCGATCTCGCGGCCGAGCGTGGCCGACGCGGTCTCGGCGAGATGGTTGTCGGCGGTCGGAGCGACCTCCTCGACCTCGTCGTCGAGGGAGCCGGCGTGCTCGTCACGGAGCGTCGCGAGCGCATGCTCGACCCGCTGCCGTTCCTCGAGCAGCGCGTCGCGGAACTGCCCGGTGTCGATGCTCGTCACCGCCTCTCCTTTCTGCCTCGGCCGTCGCCCGAAGCCGAAGCGAGGCGCCGTTCGATCAGCGCCGGCCCCATCCCCGTCAGTTCCACGACCTTCTCCCGGCCGCCGTGCCCCGAAACAAGCGTCAGGGCCGTACGCGGGAGTGCGAGCGTCTCGGCGAGGAGGCGGAGGACGGCTTCGTTGGCGCGCCCGCGCTCGGGTGCCTCGGTGACGCGCACCTTCCACGCATCGCCGTGTCTCCCCACGAGCGCGGTCCGGCCCGCCCCCGGGCTGACGCGCAAGCGCAGGCGAGTCGTTTCCGCCGTCACGCGCTCAGTTTACGCGGCAGGTTCTATGCCGCGTTCGCGTCCGGCAGGCCGTACCAGCTGCGCTCGTCGGTGTCGTCTGTACGCTCGTCGGCGGTCTCTGGAGGCTCCGGCGCAGCCGACTGCTCCGGCTCGCCGAACACGGAGAGTGCCTCCTGCAGCTGCACCCGCAGCCGGCGCGAGTCCTGTTCGAGCCGTTCGTTCTCGGCCAGCGCGCGCCGCTGGATCTCGCGGGCTTCGGCGTGGGCCTGGCCGAGGATCAGCTCCGCCTCGCGGCGCGCCTGGTCGCGGGTCTGGGCCGACGCCTGCTCGGCGGAGACGAGCGTCGTCCGCAGGAGGGCCTCGAGCTCGCGGTAGCGGACGAGGTCGGTCTCGAGCTGCTCGACCTTGTCGGCCAGGTCGGCGCGCTCGCGCCAGACGTCCTCGAAGCTTGCGGCGATCTCCTCGAGCAG
>DASXOM010000060.1:0-2755 GCA_036494245.1 Gaiellaceae bacterium | reverse complement strand
GCGAGGCGAATCGGGATTGGCGGGCGGCGCATCGTCGAAGGTCAAGACGGCCAAGACGAGCGCCGCGGCCGAGATCGCGGCGACGATCCAGAACAGCGGCCGCCAGGCATGCGACTCCGCCTGCAGGCCGCCGATGAACGGGCCGAGCGCGACCGCGCCGAAGATGCACATGTTCATGATCACAGCGGTATCGCGGAGCTTGTGCGCCGGGTAGCCGATCGCGAGGGGCGGAACGGCGGCGATCAGAAGCAGACTGGTGCACAGGCCCTGGATCACGTGGCCGGCGATGAACATCTCGGCGTCCTGCGCGGCTGCGGTCAGCACCGACCCGACGAGGAGGAACACCGCGTAGATGACGAGCATCCTGCGCTGCGGCAGGTGCTGCGCGAACTGCACGGCCAGCACGGTGCCAACCGCGTAGGCGGCGTTGCCGAGGCCCGAGCCGAGGCTCATCGTCTGCATGCTCATGTGGAGCTGCTTGGCGATGATCGGCGTCAGCGGCCCGAGCGCCGCAGACAGCGCGAGGTAGGGGATCAGCGCGAGCATGACCATGGCCGCGACGGCGGTGTACCGGCCGGCGAGTGGGCCCTGGCGTAGGTCTGCGCCTCTGCGCAGTGTCAGGCTCTGAGCTACTTGCATGCCGACCCCTTCCTTAGAGCGAACGCTTGCGATAAAGTGGAGGCGACCTCCAGAACATCCGGAATCAGCCTCCGGATATAATACGGAGGAGACCTCCGCTTGTCAAATCAGTTGAGCCCCGCCGAGACCCAGCCGCAGCGCCACATGCGGGCCGACGCGCGCGTCAACCACGACAAGCTCGTCGAGGCCGCTCGCGCGCTCTTCACCGACAAGAGCACCTCTGCACCGCTCGAGGAGGTGGCCGAGCGGGCCGGCCTCGGGATCGGCACGCTCTACCGTCACTTCCCCACGCGCCAGGCGCTCCTCGAGGCCGTCTACGTCGGCGAGGTCGAGGCCATGGCGCGCGCGGCGGAGGACCTCGCGGATCTCCCGCCGTGGGATGCCCTATCCCAGTGGCTGCACCAGTACGTCGGCTTTGCGGCGACCAAGCGCGCGCTCAACGAGGCACTGATGGAGACGGACCCGAGCTCCACCGCCCTGCTCACATGTCGTACCGCGCTCTTGGTTGCCGGTACCGCACTCGTCGAACGTGCACAGCGCGCAGGCGTCGTGCGCGCAGACACGAATTTCACGGATGTCGTCCGGATGGTCGGCGCTATTGCGCTCGTGCCCACGGAGGATCCCGAGCAGAAGGAACGCCTGCTCGAGCTCGCGCTCGACGGGCTCCGGTATCACGCAAACGACTCCTAGCTCGAACATCCCGCTGTCGATCCTCGACCTGGCGCCGATCCGCAAGGGAGAGACGGCCGGCGACAGCTTCTCGGCAAGCGTCGCCCTGGCTCAGCGGGCAGAGGAGCTGGGCTACCGGCGTGTCTGGTACGCCGAGCATCACAACATGTCCACGATCGCCTCCTCGGCGACGAGTGTGCTCATCGCCCACATCGCAGCGCACACGCGCGAGATCCGGCTCGGAGCCGGCGGGATCATGCTCCCGAATCACTCGCCTCTCGTGATCGCCGAGCAATTCGGCACGCTCGAGTCGCTGCATCCCGGGCGCATCGACCTCGGCCTCGGGCGCGCGCCGGGATCGGATCAGAACACTCTGCGCGCTCTGCGCCGAGGTGCGGAATCGGCTGATCGCTTCCCTGAGGACGTCCTGGAGCTTCAGGGATATCTGACAGGGGAGACGCGGATTCCGGGAGTCGATGCGACGCCTGGCAAGGGCACGAACGTTCCGCTCTACATCCTCGGCTCGTCGATGTTCGGCGCATCCCTCGCTGCGGCGCTCGGGCTTCCCTATGCGTTCGCCTCGCACTTCGCGCCGGACCTGCTGCAGCAGGCCGTCGAGATCTATCGACGCGATTTTCGGCCGTCAGCGCAGCTAGACCGTCCCTACGTCATCGCCGGCGTCAACGTCGTCGTCGCGGATACGGCCGGCGATGCCCAGGAGCAGTTCCGCGCCGCCATGCGCAGCCGCTTGACGTTCCTGCTCGGTCGCGGGCGCGCCTTCTCCGACGATGAAGCGGACGCGATCCTCGCCTCGCCCGCCGGTCAGCACGTCCGGCAAATGGTGAAGTACGCGGCGGTAGGGACATCGACCGAAGTCAGTGACTACCTCGATGACTTCGCAAGGCACGCCGATGCGGATGAGCTCATGACCGCGCACCAGTCGTCAACTGCGTACGGCCGTTTGCGTTCGGTTGAACTCTTGATGAGCGGGAGCGACGGCACCCAGCCCCTCGTTGGGCACCCCATCGAGATTCGGGAGTAAGCCGATCCGCTAGGCGGTTGTGAGCGGCTGGAGAAGCTCTGATGGGCGCGTTGCGCCGACGAAGCCGAGCGCGGCGCCGAGCTCCGCCAGCGGCGCGAGCTTCACGACGTCGCCTGTGTGCGGCGCCTCGATGAGCTGGCCCTCGCCGATGTAGATGCCGACGTGGCCGGGCCCGTCAGCGTGCGGCTCGAAGAACACGAGGTCGCCGGCCTCGAGCTCGCTGGCATCGATGTGCGGCGTCGTGACGTACTGCGTCGCGGCGTAGTGCGCGAGCGTCAACCCGAGCTGCGCGTAGACGAACTTCACGAAGCCGGAGCAGTCGAACCCGGCCTGGGGATTGCTCCCGCCCCAGAGATACCGGACACCGAGATAGTGCTCGGCGACGGCGACGGCGTCCCAACCCAC
>DASXOM010000059.1:0-3176 GCA_036494245.1 Gaiellaceae bacterium | reverse complement strand
GTTGAGGAAGTCGGAGTTGCCGCCGACGTTGAGCTGCATCGTCTTGTCGAGGTGGACGCCGCGCTCGCGGAAGAGCGAGGTGAGGACGCGGTGCGTGATCGTCGCGCCGACCTGCGACTTGATGTCGTCGCCGATGATCGGGAGGCCCCTGTCCTCGAACCGCTTGCCCCAGTAGTCCTCGCGCGCGATGAAGACGGGCATGCAGTTGATCATCGCGCAGCCGGCATCGAGGATCTGCTCGGCGTACCACTTGGTCGCCATCTCAGAGCCGACGGGCAGGTAGTTGACGACGACGTCGGTCTTCGTGTCCTTGAGGATCCCGACGACGTCATCGGTCTTGCCGTGAGCCTTCTCGACGACCTGCGAGAGGTACTTGCCGAGGCCGTCGTGCGTCATCCCACGCGAGACCTTGACGCCGGTCTGCTGGACCTCGGCGAACTTGATGGTGTCGTTCGGATGCGCCCACATCGCGTCGGCGAGATCCTGGCCGACCTTGCCCTTGACGACGTCGAAGGCAGCGGTGAACTCCACGTCGCGGACGTGGTAGCCGCCGAGGTTGACGTGCATGAGGCCGGGGACGAACTGGTCGTCCGGGGCGTCTTTGTAGTACTCGACGCCCTGGAGCAGCGAGTTCGCGCAGTTCCCCACGCCGATGATCGCGACGCGGACCTTGCCGTCGTCGAGCCGTGCTCTACCGTTGCTCTGAGCCACTGGTTCCTCCGGAAAGTTGCTTGCGGACGTGCAGGACGCGCTGGAGGACCGTGAGCCATGCCGTCGCGGCGAGCACGACGATTGCCCACGGAAGACCGCCCCAAGGCGCGAAGACGAGTCCCGCGGTGATGAGCACCACGCGCTCGGCGCGTGAGCCCAGGCCGACGTCGCCCTTCAGGCCGAGAGCCTCGGCGCGGGCGCGTGTGTACGAGACGAGAAACGAACCGACGACCGCCGCAACCGCGACCACGACCGCCCAGTCCTGGCCGTGACGCGAGAAGACGAGTGCGATCGCGGCGAGCATCGCGCCTTCGCCGACGCGATCGGTGGTGGAGTCGATGAAGGCGCCGAACGGCGTCGCCTTGCCGCCCACGCGGGCGAGTGCGCCGTCGAGGATGTCGAGCAGCGAGCCGAGCACGAAGATCGCGGCGGCGAGCCAGTAGACGAGCACCTTGTCGGCCCGATCCTCGAACGGAACGAGAACGGCCGCCGCGAGACAGAGCGAGACGCCGGTCGCCGTGAGGACGTTCGGCGTGACGCCGGTGCGCGCCAGTCTCGTGACCGAGCGGCTGGCGAGTGAGCGGGCCCCGGTCGTGTAGCCGTCCTTGACACGACGGAGCACTGGAGTCGAATTCATCTCCAACATCGCAATCCTGCTATGGCTGACTATAGCAGGTTTGCGATGGCCGGGCCGGCCGCGCGAACGCGTCTGAAGAGCCGTGGTGCCCAGGCGGTGGCGAGCAGAGCGCCGACCGCGAGCACGATCCCGGCGAGCACGTCGAGCAAGTAGTGATTCGCTGTCGCGACCACGCAGAACCAGACCCAGACCGGCCAGAGCGCCCACAGCGCCTTGGCCCAGATCGTGCGGGAGGTCGATACGAGGAAGAAGCCGACGATCAGCGCGTCCGCCGCGTGGAGGCTCGGCATCGCCGCGTACGAGTTGCCAAGGGTCTGCAGGAGCGCACTCGAATGATTGACGCCGTCGACGAAGCCCTTGGCGGGGAACATCCACGGCGGCGCCGTCGGCATCAGCCAGAAGCCGAGCAGGCCGACCACGTTCGCGAGCAGAATCGTGTTGCGGAAGCGGCTGAATGCCTCGTGCCGGCGGAGGTAGACCCAGAGCAGCGTCAGGCCGATCACGGTGAACTCCGAGTTCCAGTAGGTCCAGGCCGCGGCCGTCAGCAGGAGCTGCGACGAGTCGGCGACCCGCTCCACGCTCAGCTCGAAGAGGTGGTGGGTCACATGCTGCTCGAGCGAGATCACGCGCAGCCCATTGACGACCGCCTTGGTGGGGTCCTTGTCGGTCAGGTGCCGGACCGCGAGGTACGAGAAGTAGAACCCAAACCAGATTCCCAGTTGGATCCCGAAGTCCCGCCAGCCACGCGGAAGCACTTTGCGTCCCAGAGCGACGACCCGCTCCATGGTGTCACCTTAAACGGTCCGTCGGGTTACACGATGGTTAGCAGGTGGTGACTAGCCCCCGATGTAGGACATCTCCACTTTGGGGAGCGAAGCTGTCTCCGCGGTCCGCAGTTCGGAGTACCGGTCTGTCCGGCGCGTCCAGATCCCACGGAGCTGCTCGACGAGCTCGTCGTCGGAGGCCCCGAGGCGGAGCGGCGCGCGGAGGTCGTGGCCGCGGGCGGCGAACAGGCATGTGTAGAGGCGGCCCTCAGCGGAGAGGCGGGCCCGTGAGCAGCCGCCGCAGAAGGGCTGGGTGACGGAGGCGATCACGCCGATCTCACCTGCGCCGTCGGAGTAGCGCCAGCGGCGCGCCGTCGCGTCGGCACGCTCCGTTGCCGCGGGCTCGAGCGGCCAGCGCTCCGAGATCCGGCGGACGATCTCGTGGGCGCTGACGACGTCCTCGAGTCGCCACCCGTTCGTCGAGCCGACGTCCATGTATTCGATGAAGCGCAGGACGTGGCCGCTGCCGCGGAAGTGCTCCGCGAGCGCGAGCACGTCCCCGTCGTTCGCGCCGCGCTTGACGACGGCGTTGATCTTCACCGGAAGCCCGGCGGCTGCGGCCGCGTCGATACCCTCGAGCACCCGCTGCACGGGGAAGTCGACGTCGTTCATGGCGCGGAACGCGTCGTCGTCGAGCGAGTCGAGGCTGACCGTGACGCGGCTCAGGCCTGCGGCTGCGAGCGCCTCGGCCTTCTGCGCCAGCACCGAGCCGTTGGTCGTCATCGCGAGCTCGAGCTTGTGGCCAGCCGGCGTCTCGATCGCGGCAAGCAGCTCGACGAGGTGCTCGACGTTCCGGCGCACGAGCGGCTCGCCGCCCGTGATGCGCACGGTGCGGACGCCGAGGCCGGCGAAGATGCCGGCCACGCGGGCCAGCTCTTCGAGTGTCAGCAGCTCGCGGCGCTCGAGGAACGAGTAATCCCGCCCGAAGACCTCCTTCGGCATGCAGTAGACGCAGCGGAAGTTGCAGCGGTCGGTGATCGAGATGCGCAGGGTCTCGAGCGGGC
>DASXOM010000058.1:0-15884 GCA_036494245.1 Gaiellaceae bacterium | reverse complement strand
GACCAGTTCCACCCGTACGTGGCGTCGCTGCCGCTGAAGCAGTTGACGTTGTTGCCGCCGAAGAACGTGAGCGCCTTGGCCCCGTTCAGGATCGCGTCATAGGCCATGAACCGCTCTTGCTGGTAGGTGGGGACGACGTAGGTGCCTGTCGTCTTGTCGACACTGCCGCTCGCGCAGATCTGGATCGTCGTCCAGACCGGTGCCAGCGGCGTGATCGAGGCGAGCGACGCCGTCCACTGGCCGACGAGACCGAGGTTCGGCACCGGGTGAGCCAGTGTCACCGGGTAGATGTCGACGCCGTGGACGTCCGTGACGCTGGTATACGGAGCGAGGTCATCGACCGTGCCACGGGGAGCCTCGATGGTCACCCAGAGCTGGCTCGGGTCGAGCGGATTCTCGCCGTTGCACCAGGACGGGTCTCCGCGCGAGGTGACGCGGCAGTACGCGAACTGGAGCGCCGAGGGTGCGATATCGCTGTACCACGGCTCGTCGCGGCCTTTCCAGAAGGCGATCGCGCTGCCGCTCGGATCACTTGTGAGCTTGTTGACCACGTCCGCGAGCCCCACGTCTTCCGCCGAGCCGGGGAGCGCCTGCGAATAACCGCCCAGGTTGGGCCAGGTGTAGACGTGGAGGCCAGCGGCTGCACGGTCCCAGGCGAGCGCGGAGCTGATGTCGTCGCTGCTCCAGATCCCGCCGGTTCCGGTCCGGTACACGTTGGCCCCAGCCGTCGCGGTCTCGGTGAGGCCGTCGGCGCCCCAGGGCGTCTGACCGCCCAGCGGCGGTCCGGGCGAGAGCACGAGCGGGAACGTCGGCTCCCCGTTGAAGAGGATCGTCCGCGTGGGGTCGAACGACGTCGTCGCGGCATCGGCGCCCACGGCGAGACACGCCAGCGAGGCGCCAGCTGACAGCACGACGACGAGCATTGTTCCGATCCGTCTTCCCAACGACGACGCTTCCCTTTCCCCCAACGCCTCTCTTTTGGAGGGTAACCGGGCATCGGCGTGCCTGCTGGGCCTTTACCGGATGCTTACTCCTGTTGTGCTCAGTGCCCCGACAGGCGTCGCAGCAGCGGGACCGCCGCCAGCAGCGTCCGCTGCTCCTCCGAGCTCAACTCGGCTGCGATCGCCGAGGCGAGCCAGTCCTCGCGCCGCCCCCGTCCTTCGAGGACGCGGTCGCGGCCTTGCTCGGTGAGCTCGATCCGGCTGCTCCGGCGGTCGGCGGGGTCGGGGCTCCGCTCGATCAGGCCGGCCGTCTCGAGCTCGGCGAGCGTCTGCGCCATCGACTGCGGCCGGACGTGCTCGGCGGCGGCGAGCGCGCTCGCGGTCTGCGCTCCCTCGCGGTCGAGCCGGCTGAGGACACTCGCCTGCGCGACGGGGAACGAGTACTCGGCTCTGAGCCTCCTGACGAGCTGGCCGAGCACCAGCCGGAGCTCGCTTGCGCCCTTCACGACCGGTGTCGAGGGATGGGGCATGCGGAGATTGTAGACAGGTAACCTGAGCAGGTTGCCTGCCAAGCGAGGGAACATGGACTACAAGTGGGTCGCGCTCTCCAACACGACCCTCGGCGTGCTGCTGGCGACGATCGACGGCTCGATCGTGCTGATCGCGATGCCGGCCATCTTCCGCGGCATCCACCTCGACCCGCTCGAGCCCGGCAACAGCTTCTACTTACTCTGGATGATCCTCGGCTTCCTCGTCGTCTCCAGCGTCCTCGTCGTCAGCCTCGGCCGCCTCGGCGACCAGTTCGGGCGCGTGCGGATGTACAACTTCGGCTTCGTCGTCTACACGCTGGCGTCGCTGCTACTCACCATCGACTGGCTCCAGGGAAGGGCCGGCGCCGACTGGCTCATCTCGTTCCGGATCGTGCAGGGGATCGGCGCTGCGTTCCTGGTGGCGAACTCGGTCGCGATCCTCACCGATGCGTTCCCGGCGAACCAGCGCGGGCTGGCACTCGGGATCAACAACGTCGTCGGCATCAGCGGCATGTTCATCGGCCTCGTGCTCGGCGGCCTGCTCGCGCCGATCTCGTGGCGGCTCGTCTTCCTCGTGTCGGTGCCGACGGGCATCGCGGGCACGATCTGGTCGTATCGGAGCCTCCGTGAGATCGGCGTGCGCACTCGGGATCCGATCGACTGGCTGGGCAACCTCACCTTCGCCGCGGGACTCGTGCTCGTGATGGTGGGGATCACGTACGGGATCCGGCCGTACGGGAATCACCCGATGGGCTGGACGTCCCCGACCGTCGAAGGATGTCTCGCCGCCGGCGCCGCCCTGCTCGCGCTCTTCGTCGTCGTGGAGCTGCGGTCGAAGGCGCCGATGTTCCGGATGCAGTTGTTCAAGATCCGCGCCTTCACCTTCGGCGTCCTCTCGAGTTTCCTTTCTGCGATCTCGCGCGGCGGCCTGATGTTCATGCTGATCATCTGGCTGCAGGGGATCTGGCTACCCGAGCACGGCGTCAGTTTCGCCGCGACGCCGCTCTGGGCCGGGATCCGGATGCTGCCGCTGACGATCGGCTTCCTCATCGCCGGCCCGATCTCGGGGATTCTCTCCGACCGCTACGGCCCGCGGCCGTTCGCGACCGGGGGGATGCTCGTCTCCGCGCTCAGCTTCTTCCTGCTTGCGATGCTCCCCGTCAACTTCTCGTACGCGGAGCTCGCGGCCGTTCTCCTGCTGATGGGGCTGTCGATGGGAGCCTTCGCCTCGCCGAACCGGGCGGGCGTGATGAACAGCCTGCCCGCGCAGCACCGGGGAGCGGGCGGCGGGATGAACCAGACGTTCCAGAACTCCGCCCAGGTCCTGTCGATCGGGATCTTCTTCACGCTGATGATCATCGGGCTGTCAGCCACCTTGCCGCACTCGCTCGCGACCGGCCTACAGGCGCACGGCGTTTCCGCCCACGTGGCCACACGCGTGAGCAAGCTGCCTCCCGTCTCGGTGCTCTTCGCCGCGTTCCTCGGCTACAACCCGGCGCAGAAGCTGCTCGGCCCGCACGTGCTCGCGCGACTCCCCGCCCACAGCGCCGCCGCCATCAAGGGACGTGCGTTCTTCCCCCACTTGATCGCGGGGCCGTTCCGCAGCGGTCTCGACGAGGCGTTCGCCTTCGCGATCGTGGCCTGCCTGGTCGCGGCGCTCGCCTCGTGGTCGCGCGGCGGGCGCGTGGTCGCCCCCGAGGAGTCCGCGCTCGACCAGCCCGCGGCGATTCGGGACTAGCTTGCCGCCGCGACCTGCACGACGACGAACACGGCGTAGAGGACGATCAGCAGGGCGCCTGCGCTTCGGCCGGCGCCGTCTCGCCTCCCGAACAGCACGAGCGCCGCGACGGTCATTCCGAACAGCCACGCGAGGTTGAACACCGCGAGATGGGAGAAGCTGACAATCGTGCCGACGGCGGCGGGTAGGGCGATTCCTGCCACCATGTTGATCGAGTTCGAGTTGAGGGTCTCGCTGATCAGGGCGGAGCCGCGGCGTTGCAGGCCGAAGCGCACCCCCGTCCAGGCGTTCGGCAGCGCGGTCAGCACCGCGAGGACGAGTACCCCGACGATCTCGTCCGGGACCGACCACGTGTGGGCGAGCTCGGTTGCGGCTCGGACCGCGCCCACGCTTCCTGCCACGATCAGGCAGAGCGCGGCGAGCAGGACGAGCGCGAGCTGTGTCGCCTCGCGGCGGGAGTCGAGGGGCTGCACGCGCCGATGCGGCTCGCCGAGGCTCCGCTGGAAGAAGCGCGACTCCTCGGCGCCGAGCCGAAGCCGTCGCACGAGTCGTGGGCCTGCGGCGAGCAAGGCGACGTAGGGAACCGCGACGACGGCCACGAGCACGATGCCGGCCGTCCCGCCGAGCACTCCCGCGGCAACCGCGACCGCGACGCCGATCATCCACAGCCCTACGAAGGCCTCGACCTCGAGCGCCTCGTGTCGCACCCGGACGCGCGCAGTCACGACGGCGCTCAACCCGAGCATCGCAGCGATGTTGAAGGCGCTCGCGCCGACGGAGACGCCGACCGCGACGGCGTGGTGGTTCGTGATGAGGGCAGTGACCGCCGAGGCGAGCTCCGGCGCGTTGGCTGCGAGCGCAGTGAGCAGGCCCAGGAGCGTCTCGGGGAGGCCGAGCCGCAGCCCGATGTGGTCCAGCCGGCGCGCGAACACCGCCGACGCCAGCAGCATCAGTGCGATGGACGCGACGAAGAGGGGGATGGCGAGTGCAGGCGTCATCGGCTCACGCCGACCAGCCTTCCCGGCACACCGGGCGGAACGCTACCGCATCTACGGAGCCGGATCTTGCGGCGCTTCGGTCTCTTCCTCCAGACCCTCGGTCGCCTGGGCATCCTCGAGGCCCGCGAACCCGGAGACCCCGCCCACGATCCCGCCGGGCTCCGGCTCTCCGACGGCTCCCTCGCCGTACTCCTCGCGCAGGATCGCGTCGTCCTCGGCCGATCCGGATCCCGTGGAAGGGCCTCCGGAGAAGAGGCGGCGGAACCAGTCGGTGACGCCCATCGGCGGAGAGCATACGCGATGATTCGGAGTGTGATCGTCTCGCTGCACGTCGCAACAGGCGCGGCCATGGGAGCCGTTGTCCGCTCGCGTCCGCTCGCGCTGCTCCTCGGCCCAGCGCTCCACGTCGCCGGTGATCGCGTGCCGCACGAGGACATCCCCGACCGGAGCTTCGAGATCGGCAGCGGCCTTGCCGCGCTCGGGCTGCTTGCTGCGTGGCGCGGCCCGTTCGACCCCGCCGTGCTCGGCGGCGCGGCCGCGTCGATGCCCGACCTCGAGCACCTCGTGCCGTGGCTGCGTGTGGGCGGGGAGAAGGTCTTCCACCGCGGAAGGGGCCGTCACGGCGTCGGGATGTCGACCGAGGCACAGCTCCTGCTCGCAGGCGCCGTCCTGGGGCTCCTGCTCGCGCGCCGCCGGTAGCCTCGCCCGGATGAAGGTCGGGATAGTCGTCCCGTACTCGTGGTCGTTCGGCGGCGGCGTCGTGGATCACGCCGACGCGCAGTCACGCGCGCTCGAGGCGGTCGGGATCGAGACGCGGCTGCTGATCGGCAACGACCCGCCCGGCTCGTTCAGCCGCACCCTCCACCCGCGCGAGGGCCGGCCGGGCCCACCGCCTCCGAGCGTGATCCCGCTCGGACGCTCGGTGATCGTGCCGGGCAACGGCGCTCTCTCGAACCTCGTCCTGAGTCCTCGCGCCCTGCCACAGATGCGCCGCGTGTTTGCCCGCGAGCGCTTCGACCTCATCCACGTGCACGAGCCGCTCGCGCCGATGCTCAGCCCCGCCGCGCTCGCCTTGTGGGACGGACCGGCAGTGGCGACGTTCCACGCTGCCGGCAACTCGTCCTGGCGCCGGTTCGCGGAGCCCCTGTGGGGCTTCCTGATCCGTCGGATCGACCTACGCGTCGCCGTCTCGGAGCAGGCGCGGCTCGCGGCCGCCCCCTATGCGCCTGGCCACTACGAGGTGATCCCGAACGGCGTCGAGATACCGGCAGGGATCCTCCCGGGCGATCGCGCCGACCGCATCGTCTTCGCGGGCCGCCACGACCCGCGCAAGGGCCTGCCGGTGCTGCTGCGGGCGTGGCCCCGTCTGCGCGGCAGCGGCATCCGCCTGCGCGTGCTCGGCGCCGATCCGCTCGCCGTGCGGCTGCTGCTCGCGCGACTACGCATGTCGGAGGAAGGGATCGACATCCTGGGCTTCGTCGACGACGACGCGCTGACCCAGGAGCTCGCGACGGCGAAACTCCTCGTCGCGCCGTCCCTCGGCAACGAGAGCTTCGGCATGACGATCACGCGAGCCTTCGCATGCGCGGCGCCGGTCGTCGCCTCGGACATCCCGGGCTATCGCGAGGTCGTCACCGAGGAGACCGGCGCCCTCGTGCCCCCTGACGACCCGGAAGCGCTGGCCGCCGCCATCCAGGCGCTGCTCGCCGACGAGCCCGCGCGGGCAGAGCGAGGCCGTGCTGCGCGCGAGCGTGCCGAGACCGAGTACGCCTGGCCGCTGCTCGCCCGGCGCCTCGCCGACTGCTACGAGCGGGTTTTAGCCCGCTAGCTTCGAGGTGCCGGCGAGCCGGAGCATCGTCGGCCCGACGATTCGCAGGAGCCGGCTCGGCGTCTCGACGATCGGCTCGCCGTCCTCGCCGCTCAGCTCCGCGATTGCGGCGTCGACGCGGCGCTTCACCTCGAGCACGCCGTCCCGCAGCCCGAGCTCGTCGAGGCGAACCGCGAGCCGCTTCATGTTCATCACGTAGTAGTAGAGGGAGTCGACGTCGGGCCCGTATGACTCCGCGAGATGCGCGTCGATCAGGCCGTGCGAAGCCTTGGCGCGGCGCACCATCCGGTCGGCGAGATCCATGTAGAAGGTGCTGATCTCGAGCAGCCGCTCCGCGGCGTCCTCGAACTCCTCGAGGAAACGATGTGTCGCCAGGACCGCGATCCGCACGTGGCGGCCCTCGTCGCGGCGGACATTCGTCTGGCCCTCCTTCATCCCCGGCAGGTGGTGGATGTCGTAGAGCGCGTTGCCCTTCGCGCGGCGGATCACGACGTCGCTGTTCGCCACGACGTCCTCGCTGAGCACGCCGTAGATGAAGATCGCCGTGTAGACGTCCTCCAGGGGACGGTTCGCTCGCAGCAGGTACCGCATCTGCTCCTCGAACTGGTCGAAGAGGATCTCTGCGACGAAGTTGTTGTACTTCCGCGCCACGCGGTCGGCGTCGGCGGCGTCGATGCCGAGCACCTCCGTCGCCACCCGGAGGAGGCTGCCGCGGTGCATTCGCTCGTCGTGCTCCTGCGTCATGAGCGCGGCCCGCATCGACTCGTAGCCCGACTCGGGCGGTAGCGCGGCGACGATCTGCCCCATCCAGTCGTCGACGATCGATTCGGCGCGGAAGATCGTCCCGAAGACGCGCTTCACAGCCTCCTGCTTTGGGCGCGGGAGTTGCCGGAAGCTCTCGGCGTCGGCGGTGAGGTCGAGGCTGTAGGCGTCCCAGGTGTGGGCGTGCGCCGCCGCGACGATGTCCGAGAAGGTGCGCCAGCCGCCGGTGATCTGCCGGTCGGCGGCCTCGTCGTCGGCGATCAGGGCCTCGATCTCGTGCAGAAGCCGCCCGATCTTGGCGCTCGTCGCGCGCGCGGGCGTCTGCTCGGTGGACAGGTTCGCGGTGACGCCCACGTCACAACTTTACGCCGCAGGGCGGGGGCTGGCGAGGCGGTGGAGGAGGACCCGCCGTGCTGGCGGGTCCTCCGGTTTCCGTCCTACGAGTGCTTCCAGGCGACGGAGAAGGCGCCGTTGCTGATCGAGCCGGGCTGAGCCTTCACCGTGGAGCCGGACTGCATCGTGATCGGGTCGATGTGCGGGGTGCTGTTGGTGAGCAGCGCGCCGTTCGCGCTGGCGCCCGTGAAGCTCACCGTGCCGAAGTTCGCGAGCGGCAGGACGCCGCCGCTGCTGGACGGCGCCTCGGCGATGACCTCCGCCGACGCGAGCTTCGCCGACTTGAGCCTTGCGTTCGTCGTGTTCGACCACCCCTGGGTGCTGTCCGTGATCGTCAGCGTGAACTGACCGCTGCCGTTGGTCGTGACGGATGCCGAAAGGTGGTCACCCGGGCGCACCGTGCCCTTGAGGTTGACCGGGAACTTCGGATACATCTCGTACCAGGCGTAGTACTGCGGCGTCGAGCCCGAGCAGTCCGCGTCCGTGCCGGTCTGCTCGACGGTGCCCGAAGTGTCACCGTCCAGGCCGACCCAGAAGCTCGAGTACGCCGTTCCCGAGCACGTCGCTGTGGGCTCCGTCCACGAGGACGAGACGCTGGTGAAGCGGCTACCCGTGACGGCGTAGCCGGACCAGTTCGTGCTGGTCGAGTTGCTGATCCTGTGCATCCGGCCGTGCTGCAGGCTCGGGGCCGCTCCGCCGGCAGTAGCCGAGAGCGCAGCTGCAATGACGAGGACCCCTGCGAAAGCGCCGCAGATATAGCGCCTTCTCATCACGCCTCCTTGTAGGACGACGACAACAAGATCGGAAAGCTAACAAGTCGTCCCGGTGAGTACCCTCGGACGGTGGAGGAGAACGGGGGGCAGCTGACCGGCGCAGCGCTGCGGACGGTGTTCATGGCGCTGATGCTCGGGATGTTCCTGGCCGCGCTCGACCAGACGATCGTCTCCGTCGCGCTGCCGACCATCGTCGGCGATCTCGGCGGGCTGAACCACCTCTCGTGGGTCGTCACCTCGTATTTGCTCGCGTCGACGGTCTCGACCCCGATCTACGGCAAGCTCGGCGACATGTACGGGCGCAAGCCCGTCTTCCTCGTGGCGATCCTGATCTTCCTCGCCGGCTCGATGCTCGCGGGGCTCTCGCAGACGCTGTCCGAGCTGATCGGCTTCCGCGCGCTGCAGGGGATCGGGGCCGGCGGCCTCATGGTCGGCGCGCAGGCGATTATCGCCGACATCGTCCCGCCGCGCGACCGGGGTCGCTACATGGGCCTCATCGGCTCCGTCTTCGCGGTCGCGTCGGTGGCCGGCCCGCTGCTCGGCGGCTTCCTCGTCACCCATCTCTCGTGGCGGTGGGTCTTCTACGTGAACGTGCCCGTCGGGATCGTCGCGGTCGTGATCGTGACCACCCGCCTCCATCTGCACACGCCGCACCGGCAGCACCGCATCGACTACCTCGGCGCGACGCTCCTCAGCGGTGGTGTCGCCGCGCTGATCCTGCTCGCCACCTGGGGCGGCACCGAGTACGCCTGGGGCTCGAACGAGATCATCGGGCTCGGCATCCTGGGCGTGGCCCTGCTGGCTGCCTTCGTCTGGCAGGAGCGTCGGGCGGCCGAGCCGATCCTGCCGCTCCAGCTCTTCCGCTCGCGCATCTTCAGCGTCGCGAACGCGATGGGCTTCACGATCGGGATGGCGATGTTCGGAGCGATCATCTTCATCCCGCTCTTCCTGCAGATCGTCTACGGCGTGAGCGCCCAGAGCTCGGGCCTCCGGACGATCCCGCTCATGGCAGGGCTGCTCGGCTCGGCGGTCCTCTCCGGCCGCGCCATCAGCCGCATCGGCCGCTATCGGCCGTTCCCGATCGCCGGCACGGCGGTGCTCGTGGTCGGCATGTTCCTGCTCTCGCGGCTCGGCGTCGACACCCCGCCGTGGGTCGCCTCCGCGTACATGGTCGTCGTCGGAGTGGGGTTGGGCCTGGTCATGCAGGTGCTGGTGCTCGCCGTCCAGAACGACGCTCGGCCACAGGACATCGGGGTCGCGACCGCATCGGCGACGTTCTTCCGCAGCATGGGCGGCGCGTTCGGTGTCGCGCTCTTCGGGACGATCTTCGCCACGCGGCTCTCGGACCAGCTCGCCGGCCTGCCGCAACGCGTCACGGCACATCTCGGCAGCGGCGTCCAGCTCAACCCGACGCAGATCGATCAGCTGCCGCCGAGGATCCATGACGAGGTCCTCCACGCGTTCGCCCACTCGCTCAGTGGGGTGTTCCTCTTCGGGATGGTCCTGGCGCTCGTGCCGTTCGTCCTCTCGTGGTTCCTCAAGGAGAAGCCGCTCCGGACGTCCGTCGCCCGTGAGGCCGAGGAAGAGCCTCTCGCGCCGGCCGGTCAGTTCGCGTGGGAGTCGCCCGACAGCTGACGTAAGGCGGCCTGCGCGGCGTGGAAGCCGCACATCCCGTGCACGCCGCCGCCCGGCGGCGTCGACGCCGAGCAGAGGAAGACGCCCGGCAGCGGCGTGGTGTACGGCGAGACCCGGGCGACCGGGCGGGTGAAGAGCTGTGACAGGGTCGCGGCGCCCCCGTTGATGTCGCCGCCGACGTAGTTCGCGTTGTAGCGCTCGATCTCCGCCGGGCCGAGTGCCGAGCGGGCGAGGATCCGCTCTCGGAAGCCGGGGGCAAAGCGCTCGACCTGCGCCTCGATCCTCTCCGTCATGTCGACGGTCGAGCCGTTCGGGACGTGGCAGTACGCCCAGGCGGTGTGCTGCCCGGTCGGCGCCCGTGTCGGGTCGAAGAGGCTCGGCTGGGCGAGGAGTACGTACGGACGCTCCACGACCTCGCCCTGTCCCGGCGCCCTCTCGGACGCCGCTATCTCCTCCAGCGTGCCTCCGAGGTGGACGGTCGCGGCGCACGCGCACTCCCCGGCCCGCCAGGGAATCGGCCCGTCGAGCGCCCAGTCGAGCTTGAACACGCCTGGCCCGTACCGGTAGCGCTCGAGCCCACGGCGATAGCGGTCGGGAAGCCGGTCGCCGGCCAGGGCGAGCAGGCCCCGCGGCGTCACGTCGAGGAGCACAGCGCGCGTGTCGCCGAGCTCGGCGAGCGACTCGACACGTCGTCCCGTCTCGATCTCGCCGCCGAGCGCGCGCAGATACGAGGCGAGGGCGTCGGAGAGCCGCTGCGAACCGCCGCGCGGGAACGGCCAGCCGACCGAGTGGCCGAGCAGTCCGAGCATGAGGCCGAAGGCGGCGCTCGGCGGGCGATCGAGCCGCAGCATCGAGTGGGCCGCGAGCCCCGCGAAGAGGCCGCGTGCCTTCACGCCGCGAAACGAGACTCGGGCGAGCGTCGTCGCGGGAGGTGCTGCCCGAAGGCCGAAGCGGGCCAGTGCGATCGGATGCGCGGGAACGTGCACCGGCGCGAGGACGTCCTCGAGCAGCGGCTCGGCATCGCGGACGTTCGGTGCGAAGAGCCGCCGCCATCGTCCCTCGTCCTCGCCGAGCGTGGGCGCGTCCGCGCCCGCCGAGCGCTCGAGCAGCGCTGCGTTTCCGTCGTCGAACGGGTGCGCGAGCGCCGCAGGCGGCTCGATCCACTCGACGCCGTGCTCCGCGAGCGGCAGCGTGCGGAAGAACGGCGAAGCGACTCCGAGCGGGTGGATCGCCGAGCAGACGTCGTGCACGAATCCCGGCAGCGTCAGCTCAGCCGAGCGCGCGCCCCCACCGACTGTGTCGGCCGCTTCGAGCACGCGCACCGAGATCCCTGCCCGCGCCAACACGATTGCTGCCGCCAGGCCGTTCGGCCCCGCCCCCACGACGACCGCATCCGACATCGCCGGAGCCTAGTTTTCGACCGACCCCCGTTGTAGCCTCCTCCCGTCAGGCAGGCAACGAAAGGGAGTCGGACGATGGCGGCAGTGCGGCGCGGGGCGTGGGTGGGGTTGCGATACGTGACCACGATCTTCTTTATCGGCGTGGTCGTCCAGTTCTTCCTGGTCGGCTATGGCCTGTTCGCGATGAAGCACGGGGCGACAATCGACGACGCGAAGTCGTTGGATCCCCACCGCGGCCTTGGCTGGATCCTGTCGACCTACGGTGGCCCGCTGATGTTGATTCTCGTCCTGCTCGCGTGGCCGGCGCGCCGCCTGCTCGTGGCCTGGATCTTGCTCGCGGTCCTTGCGTTCTTCCAGGCCATCCTTGCCGCGGCCGGCTATCACCACTGGGGGCTCGGCATGTTCCACCCGGTGAACGCGGTCATCCTGCTCGCGCTCTCCGGCCGGCTCGCGCACTATGCGTGGACGACCCGCAAGGCGGATCAGTCCGCGGAGTTGCCGGCCGCCGCGCCGACCGGCTAGCGCGGGCCGTGCACGGCATCGAGTTCTTGTGACACGTCCTGACCCGCCGGGTCGGAGGAGACATCACCGTCTGTGGATGCCGTGCAAGCTCCGCAGTCTGATCAGGGTTTTCGACAGCTGAGCGGAACTTCAGCCCGGACCAAGGTCTAGTCCGGCCAGGACTTTCGTTCCAGCGCTATTGCGAAAGGAACTTCGTCGAAGCGAGCAGCGCGTCGACGTTCTTCTCGGCTTGCGCCAGCCCCGGTCCGCGCAGGCACGCGGTGAACTCGGTCGGAGTGGAGGGAAAAGGCCGCGTCTGGATCAGCACGTCGATCGTGCGGTCGCCGCCGATGCGCCGGCACATGCCGCCCGGCGTGTCCACGCGCCTGGCAGGACGGCCGCCGACTCGGATGCGCGGGCCGGGCCCCAGACCTGTGGCGGGCGGGCTGCTCGCGTTCCAGGTCACGAGGGCTCCCCCCGGGTCGAGCTGATCCACCGGGAATCCGCACGACGTCGTGTTTCCCTTCGTAGAGCAGGGATCGTGCAGCGGCTGCGTGCTCAGGTAGACCAGCGGGCGAAAGTGCAGACTCCCCGCCCACGTGAACGGATGGGCCTTCCAGGCAGCCGGGTGGCTGAAGCTGAGAAGGGCGTTCGAATACTCGACCCTCGGCGGACCCTGCTTCGCCGCGGCCTGCGCGTCGCTGCCGCCGCCGCAGCCGCTCGTGACCGCGACGGCGCCGGCGATTGCGGCGATCGCCAGGAGGCGCCGCAGAGTCAGACGGGCTTCCATACCCCTCCTCTGTAGCGGCGCGCGCGGGATCCTGACCGGCCCGAACGACCAGTCCGTGCAGCCGGATCGACTGGCCATGCTCAACGCCGCTCGCTCGGCGGAGCGGCTGGGCGCCGACCGCGACGGCCGGCGCCCGGTTGATTACTACGGATAGGTGAGAACGCAGCCGCCGTTGTTGCCGTTGAACGCGTTGCTCCAGAGCGACTGGACGGGGAAGCTCCCGCCGTTCAGCGCGACGATCGCAGACGCGCCCTGGCCGGAGCTGAGCCAGGCGCACTTGTCGCCGTTCTCCTCGCCGTTACGGTCGAGCCAACCCCCGTTCGGGAACTGGTCGCTGATCGTCTCTGCCAGCTCGTGGCCTTCGACGATCGTGATGCCCGCGTTCGGCCCGAGGCCGTTGAAGTTCGCCCCGCACGACGCACCTGCGTCGGTCATGTACGGCAGGTTCGTGTAGGCGATGTTGCCGTTCGAGGATGAGGTCGAGCTGTGCCACGCGCAGTACTGCGTTCCGAAGCCGGAGGCGCTGTTGTTGCGCGCGGTGGCGATCACGTACTGCACCGTGCTGTTGGCGGCTGAGCTCGTATTGCGGAAGTACCCTGCTGCCTTGACAGCCTCGGCCGCCAGCTGCGACTGGGTCGGGTGCGACGGCGCCAACGATCCGTTGTCGGGGAACGTGCCGGCATAGATCGCGCTCGGGTTCCCCGCGGCCGTTCCTGCGCCGTTGCAGAAGACGGTGCCGCTCGCTACACCCTGGCAGTACTGCGTGACGCTGCTCAGCCAGTGGCTGCCACCTACGTCTGTGAGGAAGCTCTGGACGATGCCCTCCTCGCCGGACGGGTCGTTGCCGATCCACTGCGAGCCCCAGAGGACGAGGTAGACCTTCGGCGCAGTCTCGACGCCGACACCGCCGACGCCGCCGCGGTAGGCGAGGTTGTTCGTGCCGCCTCCATGGGGCGGCCGTGACGGCTTGCCGTGGAACGTCCGCATCATCGACGCGTTCGACAGCTTCATGCTCGAATGCGCCAGGGTCGCGGGCCGGCCTACGGCTGCCGAGAGGGTGGCCGTCAGCACAGCGGCTGTGGCGAGGACCCCGGCGGTGGCGCCGCACAGATAGCTCCTTCTACTCACGTTTTCTCCTCGGGAATGACGACAGGGCTCCGGAAACTAGGCGGTGGCGTGCTCGGATACAAGGCTCAAAGTGGGTGCATTGCGCTCGCCGAAGGTCGCAGACGGCTCCGTCACCGGACTGCGTGCGCGATGACCGACATGGCGAGGACGAGGATCGTCACGGCGGCGAACATCAGGCCGAGCTGCACGACACGCGCCGCGAGCACCACGCCCAGCGATCGCGCGAACGGCTCGCGGACGGCGCCCGGCGCCTCGGCAACGCGCGACGATTGTGGCGCCGCCGGCCACACCGGAGCCCCGAGGCAGGCGAGCGCCTGAGTGCGCAGCCCAGGCGGGAAGACGAGGACGAGCTCAGGTGAGACGGGCTCATCCGGTGCGAGCTGGTTGATGTTCACGGCCGAACTGACCTCATTCGCCGTTTCGCCGCGGATTCCGCCCCAGGTGGCGGTGCGTCAGGAGTTGCGTCGGCGTGCGCGAACCACGACGGGTTGCAGCTCGCCGGCCGACGGTTCCGCTGCGAAGGCCCACAGCTTGTTCGCCGCGAAGCTGAACGGCGTCGCGAGGACGATCGCCACCGCCTGAGCGGCCAGGTGCCCGGCGCCCGCAGCTACGAGCACCAGCAGGAAAAGCTGGTTCGCTCCGAGCGAGAGCGCCGAGACGACCAGGGCCCGTGCGCCCTGGCCGAGGACGGGTACCTCGGAGGTGCGGAATGTCCACGTGCGGTTCCAGAGGTAGTTGCTCGCGGCGGCTACGAGGAAGGCGATCGCGGCCGCGGCGAGGTAGTGCACCCCGGCGACGAGCAGCGCCGCGTAGACGGCGAGGTTGATCGCGTAGCCCGACGCCCCGACCGCGCAGAAGCGGACGAACTGGTTCTCGAGCAGCCGGCGCGTTGCGCGGATCGCCACCTCCTCACAGTGGCCCGCACGGGGCCGTTATTCGTCGGCCGATCGGCTGGGAATGGCCCTCCGGCAGTCGGGTTGCCGTTCTCTCGTAGCCGAACCGGGAGTCTGGTCCAGCCCAAAAGACTGGTCCCAGGTCGGACGTAATGAGAGAAGGTGAGGTGTCGTGCTGCGGTTGCGGAGGCTTGCGGTTGGCTGCGCGCTCGGCTCTGCCGGCGCGACCCTGGCCCTCGTGCTTGTTGCGAGCCTCAATTTCGCGTATCGCGCTCCCGCACTGCACGTCGCGCTCGAGACGACGGCCGCGATCGCCGCTTCGGCCGCCGCCTTCCTGCTGCTCGGGCGCTTCTGGCGTACGGGCTTTCTCGACGAGCTGATTCTGTCTGCCGGGCTCTTCCTGCTCGCACTCGGGAACTTCGCCTTCGCCACGCTCCCGGCGGTCTTCGACTTGCAGTCCAGCCGCGCCTCTGTGTGGAGCATGTTGTTCACGGCGTTGGTGGCCGCATTCCTCACCTGCGTGGCGGCGCTTCTTCCGCGGCGCAGGATCGCCGTCGGGCGGCGCTGGCCCCTCGTGATCTTTGGCGGCGTGCTCGGGTTTGCACTGGCCGGGTCTCTTCCGATGGTCATGTTCCCCGGCCTTCTCCCTGACGGCATCGCGGCGTCGGTCTCGACCGGCGACACGCACCCGAGCCTGGCCGCCGGTCTGCAGCTCGCACTCGCGCTGCTGTACATCCTGGCGGCATTCGGCTTCGCGCGGCGCAACCGTCTCACCAACGACGAGCTGAGCGGATGGCTCGCGATCGCCTGCATCCTCTCAGGGGCCAGCCACATCAACTACTTCTTTCACCCGGCGGCGCTCTCGAACTGGGTCTACACCGGAGATGTGTTCCGCCTCGGCTTCTATCTGGCCTTACTTATAGGAGCTGCTCGCGAGATCGCCTCCTACTGGACGAGCGTCATCGCGGCCGCGTCCCTCGAGGAACGGCGCCGGCTCGCCCGCGACGTCCACGACGGGCTCGCCCAGGAGATCTCGTTCATCGCCCGTAACGTGCGGCTCCTCAGCGAGCGGGGCGCGGAGCCCCAGCTCGTCGAGCGGATCCTTCGCGGCGTTGCTCGGGCGCAAGAGGAGTCGCGGCGCGTGGTCGGCGCGCTCGCGGCGAGACCCGACGAGTCGCTGGACCAGGCGCTCGCCCAAGCCGTGCAGGAAGCCGCTCAACGCTACGGCGCATCGATCGACATGGAGCTCGCAAGCGGGATCGCGCTGTCGCCGAGAGAGAAGGAGGCGGTGATTCGCATCGCGTCCGAGGCCGTCGCAAACGCCGCCCAGCACAGCGGCGCCGAGGTCTTAAGGATCTACCTCGAGCGCGCCGACGCCGGCATGCGGCTCGGGGTCGAGGACGACGGATCCGGCTTCGACGAGGCAGAACCACGCCGCGGCTTCGGGCTCGTCACCATGAAGGACCGCGCCGAAGCGCTCGGAGGGAAGCTCCGTGTCGATTCCCGCCGCGGGGCGGGCACCAAAGTGGAGCTCGAGCTGTGAGCTTCATGGCGCATATCGCGGCGCAGCAGGC
>DASXOM010000057.1:0-7365 GCA_036494245.1 Gaiellaceae bacterium | reverse complement strand
CGCTGCCGCTACACGACGATCCAGAACTGGTCGAACAACGTCTACAACCTCGTCACGAAGCGCGCCGTCGCCTACGAGGACGCGACGATGGAGTGGGTCGACGGGAACCTCGGCTCGAAGCTGACGATGAAGTACCCGGCGATCTGGCTCATGGGCGAGCGCGCGCACGGAGAGGTGCTGTCGATCGCGTTCGCCGGCTCCGGCCAGCATCAGGACGCGGGCGGCAAGGCGGTCCACGTCGCGCCGAACACGACCTCGGTGATTACCTCGAAGTCGATCTCGAAGAACGGCGGCCGCGCCGGCTACCGCGGCCTGCTCGAGGTGAACAAGGCCGCGGGCGGTTCGAAGTCGAAGGTGGTCTGCGACGCGCTGATCCTCGACGAGGAGTCGCGCTCCGACACGTACCCGTACATCAAGATCGACGCCGACAACGTCGACATCGGCCACGAGGCGACGGTCTCGAAGATCGGCGAGGAGCAGCTCTTCTACCTCATGTCGCGCGGGCTCACCGAGGCGGAGGCGAGCGCGATGATCGTGAGCGGCTTCGTCGAGCCGATCACGAAGGAGTTGCCGCTCGAGTACGCCGTCGAGATGAACCGCCTGATCCAGCTGCAGATGGAGGGGTCGGTCGGTTGACCGCGATCACGCGGCTCGACGCGGTCGGGATTCCGTCAACTGATTGGGAGCGGTCGCGGCAGTTCTACGTCGACACGCTCGGGCTGCGGCCGGACGAGAACGCGAAGGCCGAGTTCTGGGTCGGCGACACGTGCTTCGGCATCTGGATGCCGGAGCAGTGGGGCGAGGAGTTCAAGCCGCAGTCGCAGGCCATCGCGCTGCTCCACGTGGACGACGTCGAGAAGGCACGGGCCGAGCTCGAGGCGAAAGGCGTCGAGTTCGTCGGCGAGACCGTCGACACGAGCGTCTGCCACATGGCCACCTTCCTCGATCCCGACGGCAACCCGCTGGTGCTCCACAAGCGCTACGCGCCGTACGCATGAACGTCGAGCACGTCGATTTCGTCTCTGTGCCGGTCGCGGACCTCGAGCGCTCGACGGCGTGGTATCGCAACACGCTCGGCCTGCCGCAGACCGGCGAAGGCGGCTTCCCCGAGTTCAAGCTCGGGGACAACGTCTTCCTGTATCTGATCGACCCGAAGTCGATCGGTGGCGGAGAGTTCAGGAATCCGCACGGCTCGCCCATTGCGTTGCGCGTCGCAGACGTCGCCGAGGCGCGCGCGGAGCTCGAGGCCCGCGGCATCGAGTTCGTCGGCGAGACCTACGACACCGGCGTGTGTCACATGGCCCCGTTCGCCGACCCGGACGGCAACCGCTTCATGCTCCACCGGAGGTACGCGCCGAATGATTGACGTGCAGCGCACCGACTTCGTCGCCGTGCCCGTGCAGGACCGCGGCCGCGCGGCGGCGTTCTACGGCGAGACCCTCGGCTTGAAGCAGAACCCGAACTCGACCGAGAGCTGGATCGAGTTCGAGACCGGCAACACAACGTTGGCGCTCGTCTCGCCGGAGCACCTCGACGCGCCCTTCGCTCCGCTGCCGATCGGGTCGGTCGTCTTCCGCGTGCCCGACGTCGCCGAGGCGAAGGCGAAGCTCGAAGCCGCCGGCGTCGAGTTCACGGGTGAGTCCTGGGACTCCGGCGTCTGTCACGGCGCCGCGTTCAACGATCCCGACGGCAACGGGCTCGCCCTGCACCACCGCTACGCGCCTTACCCCGACGGGAGCACGCCCTGATGGAGGTCACCCGCGTCGACTACATCCGCGTCCCGGTGGACGACATCGCGGCCGCGCAGCGGTTCTACGGCGAGATCCTCGGGCTGCCGCGGAACGAGCATCTCGACCACGACGACTGGATCGAGTACGAAGCCTCGAACGTCACGCTGGCGGTGATGACGCCCGAGACGCACGACGACGTGTTCGCCGCGTTCCCGCCCGGGACGATCGCGCTGGGTGTCCCCGACGTCGCCGCCGCGAAGGCCGAGCTCGAGTCGAAGGGCCTGGAGGTCGGCGAGATGTGGGACTCCGGAGTCTGCCGCGGCGCCGGCGTCAGCGACCCGGCCGGGAACCGGATCCTCCTCCACCACAGGTACAGGTCGTATGAGCAGGTCTGACGCACTCGCCGCCTACGAGAAGCTGCCAATCCCGGATACGACCGAGGAGCACTGGCGCTTCACGAACCTGCGCGGCTTCGACCCGAACTCGTTCGAAGGCGCGGCGTCCGCGGAGATCGAGACGATGCTCGACCTCGACGTCGCCGGCTACGCGACCGTCACCGCCGACGGGATCGAGATCGAGAAGGCGCCCGAGGGCGTCACGTTCGCGCCGCTCACCGAGGAGCACGAGCGTCTGTACTCGCTCGTCGGCTGGGAGGAGAAGTTCGCCGCCCACAACGCGGCGATGTGGAAGCACGGGCTCCTCGTCGTGGTTCCGAAGGGCGTCGAGCTCGAGAAGCCGCTCTACGTCCGTATCTCCGCGACCGGCCAGACGTTCTGGCGGCTCGTGGTAGTCGCGGAGGAGGGCGCCCGCGCGTCGCTGATCGAGGAGTACGCGTCGCCGTCGCCCGACACCGAGGCCTACTCGAACGCGGTCACGGAGCTCTTCGTCGAGCCGACGGCGAAGCTCGAGTACGTCTCGCTGCAGAACCTCTCGCGCGAGACCTGGCACTTCGCGACCCACCACGCGCGCGTCGAGCGCGACGCCGAGCTCGACTGGGTCGCCGGCGGCTTCGGCTCGAAGAGGGGCAAGACGCGGATCCAGAACGATCTCAACGGCCGCGGCGCGACCTCGCGGGTCACGGGCGCGTACTTCGCCGACGGCACGCAGCACCTTGACTACGACACGTTCCAGGAGCACATCGCGCCGGACTGCGAGAGCGACTTCGCCTTCAAGGGCGCGCTGCGCGACGAGGCGACCGCGGTGTGGCGCGGGATGATCCGGGTGGAGAAGAACGCGCAGAAGACGAACGCGTATCAGGAGTGCCGCAACCTCATGCTGAGCCCGACGACGCACGCCGTGCCGATCCCGGGACTCGAGATCCTGGCGAACGACGTCCGCTGCACCCACGCCGCGACGGTCGGGCGGGTAGACCGGGAGGACATGTTCTACTTGATGAGCCGCGGGCTCACCCGCCAGGAAGCCGAGCGGCTGATCGTGCGCGGCTTCTTCCAGGAAGTGCTCGACCGGATCGAGCTCGAGCCCGTGCGCGAGGCCGTTACGGCTGCGCTCGAGGCGCGGATTCCGCAGGCCTAGGAAGTCCTTATCGCTCGATCGGCACAAACCGGGGATGGCGTTCGCGCACGGAGCTGAGAGCCTTCGTCACCGCCTCGGCCTTAGGGTCACCGTGTTGGAGGTAGATGTTCAAGACCATCTTGAACTCCTGCTGGGCCGCCCCGCCTTTCGGGTATCGGTCCTGGATCCAGCGGCCGATTTCCTTCTGCCGTTCGTTGGCCATCCCGCTCACCCCTCACGCCGGTTATACGGGCGTTGGTTGGTTGGCTTGAGTGAGACGTTCAGGTCGGACGCCTTCGACCTGACGGCCTGCTCCGTCCGGCCGAGCTTGAGGCCGATCACCCGTGTGGGTGTGTTGCCGCGGGCCAGCTGGCGGAGGGCGCTCTTGTCGCTCCCGCTCCAGCCCTTGCCTGCGTTTCGTGGCGACTTGCTCATGACCTGACTCCTCTCGTACCTAAGTGATGACGACGCGCTGCCGGTCGAGCGCGACGCAGATGCCGTCCTGGACGACGTAGACCTCGACGTAGTGGCTGCCCTTGTAGAGGGGTTCGCTCGTAGTGGGTGGGGCCGCCGGGGTTGATCTGGCCACGGAGCTGGTCGACCTTCGCGGCCTCCTCGCCCGTGTTCTTGACCTTCCAGTAGATCTCGAAGGCTCCAGGAATCGTGCTCGTGTCGACGGTGAAGCGAAGATCGTGGCCCTTAGCGACATGGTTTGCGCGAGTGGGGAGGCTGTAGTCGCGGAAGCCGGGCTTCTTCTGGACACGGCCGATGAGCTTGATCTTGTAGCGGAGCCTGATCGGGATGCGCAGGTCGGTCTCGAGATCCTGCTCGGGGTCGTGGGCGGCGCGTGTTGCCGTGCTCGCCTGAAGTGCCTTTGTCACCGTCGCTGTCTTCCGGAACTCCTCGCCGAAGACACGCCGCCAGAGCGCGAGGCTCCTGTCCTTGTCGGACTCGTCGAAGGCGTCAACGATGATCGCCGCGTAGCGGTCTAGCTGGCTGCGGAAGTTCGTGTACTCGGTCTGGTTCCAACGGTGGTTGAAGTTCTCGCCCGGGCAACTAGGGTCGGCGATCGTCGGCATGATCGGATTGGCCCGTAAGTAGTTGTTGAGGGCCATGACGATGTTGACGAGGGCGGTCGGGAGATCGGAGCAGTAGTTGGTGTCGCCCCAAGTTCGGGCATTGGTGACGGCGGCGCCAAGAAGCGTCGTGAGGACGACCGACTTGATCGAGAATGTCTGCTTGGAGTCACGGACGTACTTGAGCAGGCGGATTACAGGAACGAGGTGACCGTTCGCGGCCCGGTTCTGGCTGTCGAGCCACTCGTTGAAGCCTTCCGGGTTGGTCAGTTCGAACTGGTTGGTGTTGCGGTTCGTGATGTAGGCGGCGCCGCCGCGGGGAACATAGGGGACGACGTCGACGTGGAACGGGTCGGCGTAGTCGACGACGACGCAGCGCGAGCGGCGCCTGATCTTGCCGACGTAGGTGCTGTTGCGCTCAAGGAGCTTGTACAGCTCGTTGACGTAGTCCTTCGGCTCCCAGCCCAGCTGCTCCACGAAGGGGAGCAGCACGTCGGCATCGTACTCGTGGCCCTTGACGGGGTTGATGATTGTCCGGTGGGCATACGAGCCCTGGGGGATGAGCTGGCCGAGGGCGGCTCCGAGCTCCGAGTCGGCCAGGATCGCCGTCTCGACCGCGCTGATCCGGCCGGTCAGCGTGTCTAGCCTTTTCTCGCTCAGGTTGACGGTGTCGGTGAGGAGGTCGGCGAAGTAGTCGAGCTTCATGCAATCTCCAGGGCGAGGGTGTATCCCTCTCCGTCGCGCTCGTGGACACGAAGCGGCGGATGAACGCCGCGCATCCGTGCGCGGCCGAGGGTTACGGCGGCGGCGATGGGAACCGCGGGGAAGACGGCGATCGCCGTTAGGCCCGGGTGTTCGCGCTCGATGGTCGCGAGAAAACTGCGGTAAGTGGTCGCGAACGCGTCGACGGCGGCCCGGTTCCGGAAGATGTCGGGCGTTGCGTCGCTGCCGACCGGCGTGATCGTGTAGACCGTCGTCTCGGGAGTGATCGTCTCGGGCAGTCGGTTGCCATCGATCGTGCCGCTGAGTGAGACGATTAGTGCGACATGCTCGGCGCGGCCACGCTGGGTCGCGGCAAGCCCGAAATTCGGCACGGGGGCTACGTCGTCCCAGTGCCAACCCTCTTGGCCGTCGCGCTGTTTCTGGTAGAGGTCGGTCGGCACCTTGTCGTCGAGTCTGCTGCCGAAGTAAGTGAGCAGGGGGATCCGTCCGGTGGCGAAGACTGATAAGTGCCGGATCGCTCCCTGTTCCACACCGTCCTGGATACGGCCGACGAGGGCATCGATCTGTCGGCTCCCTTCGCGCCAATAGTCGTCTGAGCCCTCGTCGGGCACGGTGCGTAGGTCGAGTTCTATGTCGCCACCGCGGAAGGTGAGGTCGTAGCGCGGAAAGCGGCTGGCCCTTGCGAGAGCCCGACGCACCATCTCGGGCGACAGTTCCACGGCGACGCCTCGGATGCTCCCGACCATGCGGACGACGACGGTCTCGGCGTCCTCGCCGAGTTCGGTCAGGTAGCGAACTCTGTCCTCGTGCCGCTGCTTCATCTCGAGCAGGACTTGGACGGTGTACTCGCCGGCGGCGACGTTCGCGTCGATCACTCGGTGGTGGTCGCCGCAGAGCAGGAGCAGGTTCTGAGCCTTGTTGCGCTCCTTGAGCGGCAGTTCGGCGAGGCCGCGCGGCGACCCGGCCACCCTCTGCCGGCCGACGTTGTGCGCGAGCTCGGCGAGGCTGACCGGCTGGGCAGTGAACTCGTCCTCGAGGAGGTACTTGTTGCAGATTTCGCAGCGGCCGCCGGCGCGTGTCCAGAGCCTGATCTTCTCGGCCTCGGGGATCGACTTCGGTGCAGCCTCGACCGTCACGGTAGGCCCGTAGCTGCTGCTGTAGCTGCACGCAGATGCATGTATCCGGTGTAGCAGCCTCGGCGGACGGAGTCACGCCACTCTCAAAGCAGAAGGGCTCGGACTATGCGGCGCGGAGGCGGTAGAGGCCGCTTCGCGGACGGGCAGACTCGACCTCGGGCGCGCGAGCTACCTGAGTCAAGAAGGTGCCGAGGGGATTCTTCCCGGCCACGTGTAGCCCGGACTCGATCAGCAACTCGAACCATTCGCGGTAGTGCACATCGACGCCGACGCCCTTTTCCTGGCGAAGAAGCTCGACCGCGATTTCTTGCAGCCTCTGCCCTCTGAGCTCGCCTCGTGCGTCAAGGGACAACTGTGGCGCCGTCCCCAGCACCTCGTCCATCCCGCGAAGCAGTCGCGCTGTCTCCTGCACATCCGCGTCGACCTCCTCGACGAGCTCATGCAGCCGTCTCGCTTGAGCACGGAGCGCCTCGAGTCTGGCCGCCACGACTTGCCGCTCCTCTTCGACGACCTGCTGCGCGTGCTCGGAGAGGTGGGAAACGGGCACCGGTCGACTCTATTCAGCTAGGCGGACGTAGCTACAGCTGCCGCGCTTGAAGCTTGGATCCCACAGGCGTAGGCGCCAGCGGCGCCTGCTCGGCGAGTAGCCCGCCGCCGTCTCGCGTGCCCGGTCGGCGCGGTGCGCGCGGTACTGCGCGCGGTGCTCGTGCTCGCCCTCTCCGGCCGCGAGCGACTGGAGAAACTCGAAGACGGCGTCCGTTCCCTCGAACCGTTCGCCGTCGCCGTTCGTGAGGAGCGGGATCTCGTGTTGGCCTTCCCGATCTTCCTGCCGCGGCGCGACCTGCTTTGCAACGAAGTCGAGGCCGAGCTCCGTCAGCCGCTGCCGCACGGCGGACGAGTACGGGCACCACTCGGCCTGGTAGAGCGTCAGCACGAACGGGTGTTGCCCGATCGGGCGGGAATTACCCGCGCACGAGCGGCTTGTACTTGATCCGGTGGGGCTCGAGCGCGTCCGGCCCGCGCGTCTCCTTCATCCACTCCACGTAGTCGCCCCACGAGCCCTCGAACCAGATCGTCTCGCTGTTTCCCTCGAAGGCGAGGATGTGGGTCGCGACGCGGTCGAGGAACCAGCGATCGTGCGTGATCACGACCGCGCAGCCGGCGAACTCGAGCAGCGCCTCCTCGAGC
>DASXOM010000056.1:0-4592 GCA_036494245.1 Gaiellaceae bacterium | reverse complement strand
GAACAACCAGGTCGGGTTCACCACCGACCCCGAGAGCGGCCGCTCGACTCGGTACTCGAGCGACCTCGCCAAGGGCTTCGACATCCCCATCATCCACGTCAACGCCGACGATCCCGAGGCTGCGCTCGCCTCGATCCGGCTCGCGCTTGCGTACCGGCGCCGCTTTGGCCACGACGTCGTCGTCGACCTCGTCGGCTACCGGCGGCACGGCCACAACGAGCAGGACGAGGCCGCGTACACCCAGCCGCTGCTGGCGGCCGCGATCGCGGGCCATCCCACCGTGCGCGAGGAGTTCGCGGCCCGCCTCGTCGCCGACGGTGACGTCAAGCAGGAGCAGGCGGACCAGCTCGACCAAGACGTCGTTTCCGAGCTCCGCCAGGCGCACGAGGCGCTAAAGGAGACGTTCGGCCAGGCCGAGCCCCCGCCGCGCAGCGACACGCACATTCCCGCCGCGACCGGCGACGAAGTGGTCACGGCGGTTGCACCCGACCGGCTGCGGGCGCTCAACGAGCAGCTGCTCCGCGTCCCCGACGGCTTCACTCCGCATCCGAAGCTGATGAGCCAGCTCGAGCGACGGCGGGGAGCGCTCGAGGAGGGCGGGATCGACTGGGGCCAGGCCGAGGCGCTCGCGTTTGCCTCGCTGCTCGTCGAGGGGATCCCGATCAGGCTCACCGGCCAGGACACCGAGCGCGGGACCTTCTCCCACCGCCACGACGTCCTCCACGACGTCAGCACCGGAGCGACCTTCACGCCTTTGCAGCATCTCGACGACGCCGGCGCGTCCTTCGAGATCTACAACTCGCCGCTGTCGGAGTACGCGTGCGTCGGCTTCGAGTACGGCTACGCGGCGGCCGCGCCCGAAACGCTCGTTCTCTGGGAGGCCCAGTTCGGCGACTTCGTCAACGGTGCGCAGATCATCATCGACCAGTTCATCTCCGCTGGCCTGTCCAAGTGGCGGGAGTCGACGCGCCTCACCCTGCTCCTACCGCACGGCTACGAGGGCAACGGGCCCGAGCACTCGAGCGCCCGCCTCGAGCGCTTCCTCCAGCTCGCCGCGCAGGAGAACCTGCGGATCGCGAACTGCACGACGTCGGGCCAGTACTTCCATCTCCTGCGCCGGCAGGCGCTGGACGCGACGGCGCGGCCGCTCGTCGTCATGACGCCGAAGGGGCTCCTGCGCCTGAAGCAGGCCGGCTCGACGCTCGAGGACCTGGCGAGCGGCGAGTTCCGGCCCGTGATCGACGACGCGAATCCGGATCGGGCACGCGTCGAGCGCCTCGTGCTCTGCCAGGGGAAGATCTACTACGACATCGTCGGCCACGAGCAGCGCGCGGGCGCGACGGGCGTGGCGGTCGCCCGGATCGAGCAGCTCTACCCGTTCCCCACCGAGCGCGCGCAAGCTCTGCTCGCCGGCTACCCGAACCTGCGCGAGGTCGTGTGGGCGCAGGAGGAACCACAGAACATGGGTGCGTGGCGCGCGATCCGGCACCGGCTCGAGGAGACGAAGCCCGAAGGCGTGCCGCTCGTCTACGTCGGCAGGCCGTGGCGCGCGAGCCCGAGCGAGGGCTACCCGACCGCGCACCTCCGCGAGCAGGATCGAATCGTCCGCGCCGCCCTCGGCGTCTAGCTCTAGTCTTTCCCGTGTCCGTTGTGGCCGTGCTCTACCGGCGGCGGCGGCGGTCCGTGGCCGCCTTTGCCGCTCGGCTCGCCAGCCTTGGGCCGTGCCTTCGGGCGAGCATGAGGAGCTGGCGGCGCTGGGCGGGGGGGAGGCGACGCCAGATGTCCCACATGGCGATGGTGAGGGCCCACGGAGTGGGGCGGAGTTTGCGGAGACCCTTTGCCATGTCCTGATGGTGGCACATCGTGGTGCTCTTCGGCTTTGGCATGGCCCGGCGGCGTCTTCTCGTGCCCGGGCGGCATGCCCTCCTGGCTCTGCGGAGTCTTCTCGTGGCCCGGCGGGACCTTCTGCTGGCCCGGCGGCGTCTTGTCCTGTCCGGGAGGACCCTCGTCGGCAGGCGCAGCGGCGGCCGGAGCCGGCGGCGCCATGGGAGCAACGGCCGGCAATGTCTTCTTCGTAGGCGATGCAGGCGGCGGGGCGGCGGAGTGCTTTGGTCCCGTGACGTTCGGGGCCGGCTTCGGGCGCACCGTGGTGGCCGGGGTCACCGGCGCAATCGGGGCCCGCGCGGGTGGAGAAGGTCGCGACGCCGTGTGCTGGGACGGCGCACTGCGTCGCACGCGGGGGATCGCAGGCGCCTGAACGACGCTTCGGCTGGGACCCGGTCCGAGCGCGATGCCCGAGGACGTCGGAGGTGAGGCGAGCAGGCGCGGGATCAACGCGCCGCCGGCGACGGCGACCGCGAGCAACAGTGCGGCGACCAAGCGCTCCTTCTGGCTCATGTTCCTCCCCTCTCCCGCCGACAACTTCCCCAAGGGGATATCGGCAGGAGGGGAGATTCGCTTGAGGGCTAGGGGGTCACGCTGAGCAGCTTCAAGGTCAAGCTCGTGGCGTACTTCGTGCTGCTCTCACTCGTCCCGTTGGCGGCGACGTACTGGGGGTTCAGCACCGTTGCCGGAGCCGGCGAGTCGCGCCAGGTGACCCTTCGGCAGGAAGCGGGGCTGCGCGCGGCGCTCGCGCTCTACGCGGAGCAAGCCGATCGCGCTCAGGAGCGGGCCGAGCAGCTTGCGCGCTCCGGGCCGCTGCAGCGCGCGCTCGAGCGTCGTGACCGCAGCGCGCTGAGGCGGATCGTCGCGGGCAGGCCGTCGCTCTACGTCGAGGGCACGGGCGGTCTCCACGCGGGCGCCGTGCCGCACCTCGCCGCTCGGTTCCCCGTCGACGTCGTCACCGGCGCACACCGGCTGGGCGAGGTCGTGGCAACGATTCCGCTGGACGCCGGACTCGTCGGGCGTCTCCGCCGGGGCGTGGCGTTCGATTCCGGCGACGTTCTCGTCCTGCTTCAGGGATCGCAGATCCTGGCCTCCATGCCGAGGCTCACCGGGCGCGTCACCGTTCCGGCCGGACGAAGCGCGACCATCAGTGTCGACGGCACGCGCTACCGCGCATTCGTTGCGCCGGGGCTGCCGAGAGTCCCGGCAGCACGGCTCGCCGTCCTGACCCGGAAAGCAGTGATCGACGCCGCTGACGCGCGCACTCGCAACAGACTCCTCGCCGGGCTGCTCGCATGCCTGGCGCTCGTCGGGTTCGTCGCGTACCTCCAGGGTCGGGCGATCGTCCGGCACCTCGGCCGATTCGCCACGGCCGCCCGCGGGATTGCCCGTGGGAGCCTCCACGAGCGCGTGCCCGTTCGCGGACGCGACGAGTTTGCCGAGCTCGGCGCTGCGCTCAACGACATGGCCGCGCAGCTCGAGGCTCGGCTCGACGAGCTCCAGGAGGAGCGTGGCCGCGTGCGCGACGCGCTCGCGCGCTTCGGAGAGGCGCTCACGGCGACGCACGACTCCAAGCAGCTGCTCAGCATCGTCGCCGCGACCGCCGCCGAGGCAACCGCGGCGCGCGGCAGCCGGATCGTGCTGCCCGACGGCACCGTGGTCGCGAGCGGCGAGGCGGACGGAGATGGCGAACGGCTGATCCTGCCGCTCACCGCCTCGGGCGAGCGGTTCGGGACGCTCGAGCTCGTGGGCGACTCGTTCAGCAAGGAGCAGCGGATGAACGCTGCGTCGCTGGCAGCGCACGCGGTGGTCGCGCTCGAGAACGCTCGCCTGCACGGCATGGTCGAGCGGCAGGCGCTCGTCGACGGGCTGACCGGGCTAGCGAACCGCCGCGCGGCGTCCGACGCGCTCCACGGCGAGGCGGCTCGCGCCGAGCGCCTCCAGACTCCGCTCTCGGTCGTTCTCGCGGACCTCGACGGGTTCAAGGAGGTCAACGATGAGCATGGCCACGCCGTCGGGGACGCCGTCCTGCGGGCGTTCGCCGAGGTGCTGCGCGACACGCTCCGCGAGTCGGACCTCGCGGGCCGGTGGGGCGGGGAAGAGTTCCTTCTCCTGCTGCCCGGCGCCGACGAGGAGGGAGCGGCGCAACTCGCCGAGCGCGTGCGCATGGGGCTCGCCACGCGCCGCATCCCGAGTGTGCCGGGGCTCCGCGTGACCGCCAGCTTCGGCGTGGCCGAGTACGCGGGGGAGGCGAACACCGAGCAGTTGGTCGCGGCCGCCGACGACGCGCTCTACCGGGCCAAACGCGGAGGCAAGGATCGGGTCGTGCGGGCAGCGCGGGCCGCGTTCTGACGCTCTCGGACCGGAAACCCGCTGCAATCCTCGTTATCATGCCCGCCGACGACGAGCACGACCCCAGGGAGGAACACTTTATGCCGGTAGAGACACCGTCTATTTTCACGCAGGTCATCGAGGAGCACCTTGCTCTGAAGGAGCGGAACGCGAGGCTCGGCGGCACGATGCCGATCGAGCACTACAAGGGGGACGGCGATCCGTTCGAGAACCACCCCCTGTTCAAGAGCGAGGAACAGGCGCGAATCGAGGAGACGATGGACGGCGTCGACCCGGACTTCAGCGACGAGAGCCTCGAAGACGTCCGCGCCTGGCCGGGCGAGGAGCCGCTCGAAGAGGTGACCGCCGAGACGAGC
>DASXOM010000055.1:0-8302 GCA_036494245.1 Gaiellaceae bacterium | reverse complement strand
AGTTCTGGGCGACCGTCTTGCCGAAGCCGATGCCCGGATCGAGGCAGATCCGCTCCTCGGGGATGCCCTGCGCGACGGCGAACGCCAGCCGCTCCTCGAGGAACGACGCCACCTCGGCCGCGACGTCCTCGTACCGCGGCTCCTCCTGCATCGTCCGCGGCTCGCCCTGCATGTGCATGAGACAGAGATACGCGCTGCCCTCGGCCACGACTCCGGCGAGGAGGGGGTCGCCGCGCAGAGCCGTGACGTCGTTGACGAGGATCGCGCCGCGCTCGAGCGCGGCTTGCGCAACGTCGGCCTTCGAGGTGTCGATCGAGACCGGGACGTCTCCACCGAGACGATCGAGAACCGGCACGACCCGCCGCAGCTCCTCCTCCGCGGACACGCCGTCCGAGCCGGGCCGCGTCGACTCGCCGCCCAGGTCGACGATCGCGGCCCCCTCCGCGACCATCCGCTTGGCCGCCCCGGCCGCGACCACAGGGTCGAGATGGACGCCGCCGTCCGAGAACGAATCGGGCGTGACGTTGACCACACCCATCACCGACGGCCGCGGCAAGCGCTCTTCGACGGGAACCACGCCGGGAACTAAAGCACCGGCCGCTCGGTGCCGACATACCCGCTGCGATGATCGACGACCGTCTACTCGCGTACTGGGAACGGGAGAGTGCCGCCCGGGACCGGCTGCGGAACCAGCTTCCGGACTCGTGGCGGAACGACCCGCGCCCGAACATGGACGTGGTGCGCGAGTTGTACATCGAGGCGATGCTGCGACTGAAGCAGCAGCCGACGGTGCGTCCGGTCGCGATCGGCGACGACGATCGTTAGTGCGGGTTCCATTTTCGGCAGGTTTCTCTTAAGCTCGTGCGCGTGAGCTTCTGTGGCTTCCGCTCTCGGCGGACTCTCCCCTGGACGCGCGTCCGCAGCTGAGACCTAGGAGCAATGCATGTTTGAGAGGGAGGTGACGTTCAGGCCGACGCGCGCCGTAATCTCCGCGCGAATGTCGATTGAGCGCGCTTTCGGAAGACTTAGACAACGCTTGGGAAGTAGCGCTACTTTGCAGCCGTTCGTGCGGAGGGTCGTGTGGATCTGGGTGACGGCGGCGGTGCTGCTCGTCTTCGGTGCCGTCGGTGCCTCGGCGGCCAAGTCCGCGCACCGGTCCAAGCGCGCCGACCAGCGGCTCAACGTGGTCGTGATCCTCAGCGACGACGAGCGCACGGACGGAACCAGCGTGATGAAGAACGTGCAGACGCTCCTCGCCGACCATGGCGTCACGTTCACGGACGCGCATGTGACGACCTCGATGTGCGCGCCGTCGCGGGCGAGCATCCTGACCGGCCTGTACGCGCACCACACCGGCGTCACCGACAATTTCGGGACGCACAGCTACCCCGCCTTCAGGGCCGCGGACGAGTCGAACGACCTCCCGGTCTGGATGCACGCGGCCGGCTATCAGACCGCGCTCGTCGGCAAGTACGTCAACGCCTACACAGATGGGTTCGTTCACCACTCGATCCCACCCGGCTGGGACGACTGGCAGGTGATGGACAGCGTCCCGATGGAGGCCTACTACAACTACTCGATCAACGACAACGGCCACCTCGAGCACTACGGGAGCAGTCCGTCCGACTACTCGACCAACGTCTTGGCGCACAAGGCAGTCCGGTTCATCAAGAGCGCGCACCATCCGTTCTTCCTCTACTTCGCCCCGGTCGCGCCGCACCTGCCGGCGATCCCGGCGCCCGGTGATCGGAACAAGCTCGTGAACATCGCGCCTCTCCACGATCCGGCCTTCAACCAGCGCAACGTCGGCAAGGAGCCGTGGCGCTTCTGGCACAAGGACCTGCTCAGCGCCGGCGCGGAGCTCTACATCAACCACGTCCGCGAGCGCCAGCAGGAGTCGCTGCTCGCCCTCGACCGCAGCGTCCGTAGCGTCGTCCAGGCGCTGCGGGCACGCCATGAGCTGAACCGCACGGTGATCCTCTACACGAGCGACAACGGCTTCCTCTGGGGCGAGCACCGCCTCGGCGGCAAGGTCTGGCCCTTCGAGGAGTCGACCCACGTCCCGATGATCGTCCGGACGCCGTGGACGTCCACGGCGCAGCGCAACAACCAGCCGGTGCTCAACATCGACGTCGCCTCGACCATCAGCGCCCTGGCCGGAATCACGCCGGGCCTCCCGCAGGACGGCAAGAGCTTCGTGCCCTTCCTCCACGGCGAGCAGGTTCCCTGGCGGCACGCGTGGCTCGAGGAGTACCTCGGCAAGGACCTGCTCAACAGGGGCGGGCCTCCTCCGTATACCGCCGTCCAGACGAGGCGGGACCTCTACGTCGAGTACAAGAACGGGTGGCGCGAGCTATACAACCTGAGGAAGGACCCGTGGGAGCTGAACAACCTTGCGGGAAGCTCGAGCACGAAGCCGCTCCAGGCCACGCTGAGCGGGGCCCTGGACCGGCTTTACGACGCGCCGCCGACGCAGATCTCTACGCACAAATAGGATCGCGCCATGCGTGAGGTGCGCCCCGGTGTGTGGCATTGGCAGTCCCCGCATCCCGACTGGGGTGAGGAGGAGTGGTGGCCAGAGCTCGTCTCCTCCTATGCGATCGAGCTCGGCGACGACTTCGTGCTGTTCGACCCATTGGCCGTTCCCGACGAGTTGCGGGAGCGAGCGACCGCCGTCGTCCTCACCGCGCCCTACCACGAGCGCGACGCCCGCGGGCTCGGGCTGCCCGTACACACGCCGCCCGCCGACACATGGCAGGACTGGGTCGAGAAGTTCGGCATCGACCCCGAGCGCGTGCGCGGCATGGAGAGCGAGGACCTCGCATGGCTCCGCGCAGGTGAGGGCGAGGGACACTTCCACGGTCCCGACCCGTGGCCGTACGGCATCACCGCCTACGCCGGACGCGAGGACAACGACCTCATCCTCTGGGTCCCGTCGATCAACGCGATCGTCACGGGCGACTCGGTCTCCGACTTCGGCGACGGGCTGGGCATCCAGCTCGGCGGCCGCAAGCACGTGACGGAGCAGGACGTCGCCGCACGGCTCCGTCCGCTGCTCGAGCTGCCCATCGAGCTCGTGCTGCCCGCGCACGGCGAGCCGACGGACCGCGCGGCGCTCGAACGCACTCTCGCCTGACGCGCGCTAGCCCGCGCGGCTCGAGGCCTTGGCGGTGCACACCGGGCAGCTAGGCGAACCGTCCTCGGCCGTCGACCAGCCCTTCGGCACGACGTGCTTCGTGTCGGACTCGACCGCCTTCGCACCGCACGGGCAGCTGAACAGGGCGACGCTGCACGGAAACGGAGCGGGAATGACGAGGTAGTCGGCCGTATGCGCGATCCTCGCTCCAATGCGCAGGCTTGTCAACGGGCCTCGCCGTGGGGAGTAGGCCGCTTAGCTGTTCGCGGGATCCGGGCCCTGCATCGCCGAGCCCGGTAGCGGGAACGGACGCGGGCGTGGGCGCTCGCGCTTGGGCTCCGGCTGCTTCTCGGGTTGCTCGGGCTGCGCGGGCACCTCGTCGGGGAAGACCGAGGCCTCCTCCTCGCCTGCGAGCAGCCGCTCGAACTGATCCCTGTCGATCGTCTCGCGCTCGATGAGGATCGCCGAGATCCTGTGCAGCTCCTCCATGTGCTCGCGCAGCACCGCCAGCGCGAGCTCGTGCGACTCCTCGATCACGCGCCGGATCTCGTCGTCGATCTCGCGCGCGATCTCCTCGGAGTAGTCGGCCTCGGCGCCGTAGTCGCGGCCGAGGAACGGCTGGTCGTGGCCGCGGCCGAGCACGCGCGGGCCGAGCTTCTCGCTCATGCCGAAGCGCATGATCATCTGCTTCGCCATCGACGTGATCTTCTCGAGGTCATTCGCAGCGCCGGTCGTGACCTCGTGAAAGACGATCTCCTCTGCGGCGCGGCCCCCGAGCGTCATCGCCATCTGGTGCATCAGCGCGCTCCGCGTCGTGAGGTACTTGTCCTCGGTCGGGAGCGAGATCGTGAGACCGAGCGCCTGGCCGCGGGAGACGATCGTGATCTTGTGGACGGGATCCGTGTGCTCGAGGTAGTGGCCGACGAGGGCGTGGCCCATCTCGTGGTAGGCCGTGATCTTGCGCTCGTGCTCCGACAGGAGCCTCGCCTTCTTCTCCGGGCCGGCCACGACGCGCATGATCCCCTCCTCCAGCTCCTCTTGCTCGATGATCTTCTTGCCGCGGCGCGCCGCAAGCAGCGCAGCCTCGTTGACGAGGTTCGAGAGGTCCGCGCCGGTGAAGCCGGGCGTCCCCGCTGCGAGCGTGCTCAGGTCGATCTCCGGCGCGAGCGGCTTGCCCTTCGTGTGCACCTCGAGGATGCGCTGGCGGCCGACGCGGTCGGGCCGGTCGACGACGATCTGGCGGTCGAAGCGGCCCGGACGCAGGAGCGCCGGGTCGAGGATGTCGGGGCGGTTGGTGGCGGCGATCAGGATGATGTTGTCCTTCATCTCGAAGCCGTCCATCTCGACGAGCAACTGGTTCAGCGTCTGCTCGCGCTCGTCGTGGCCGCCGCCGAGACCGGCGCCACGATGGCGGCCGACGGCGTCGATCTCGTCCATGAAGATGATGCAGGGGTTCGCCTGCTTCGCCTGCTCGAACAGGTCGCGCACGCGCGAGGCGCCGACGCCGACGAACATCTCGACGAAGTCGGAGCCAGAGATGCTGAAGAACGGGACGCCGGCCTCGCCCGCGACAGCGCGCGCGAGCAGCGTCTTACCGGTTCCTGGAGGCCCGTAGAGGAGCACGCCCTTGGGGATGCGCGCGCCGAGTGCCTGGAACTTCTTCGGGTTCTCGAGGAATTCCTTGATCTCCTGCAGCTCCTCGACCGCCTCGTCCACTCCGGCCACGTCCTTGAAGCCGATCTTCGGCGCGTCGGGCGTCATCCGCTTCGCGCGCGACTTGCCGAAGCTCATCACCTTCGAGCCGCCGCCCTGGACCTGGTTCATGAGGAAGATCCAGAAGCCGAACAGGAGCACGAAGGGCAGCAGGCTGCTGAGGATCGTCCACCACGGCGACGAGCCGACGCCCTTGGAGTTGAAGGTGACGGGGGCCGCGTGAGTGGGATTCTTCATCGCCTGCTCGATCGCGAACTCCGACTGATCCGTCGCGTAATGGACGGTCACCGTGCTGCCGTCGCTCTTCGTGGCCGTGACCGACTGCTTGTTGGGGTCGATGGTGACCGGGGACTTCTCGCTGCTTTGGATCAGCCCGTTGTTGACGTCCTGAATGAACTGAGACGTCGTCTCCGGTGTCGAGTTCGTGTGACTGCCGCCCAGCGTCTGCAACGCCAGCCAGACGAGGGCCGCGATGATGACCAGAGGGAAGAGCGCGCTACGGAAGAAGCGATTCACGAGATCTCCCGATTGAGGGTACCAGCGGCATGCCCCTGTAACGGGGCGGCGGCACCCCCGGCTACGCGCCGGTCAGCACGAGAGACTCGTCGAGCACGCCGACGTACGGGAGATTCCGATACCGCTCGGCGAAGTCGAGCCCGTATCCGATCACGAACCGGTTCGGGATCTCGAAACCCGTGTAGCGCACCGGGACGTCGATCTCGCGCCGCTCGGGCTTCGTCAGGAGCGCGCAGACCTCGAGGCTCGCGGGCTCCCGGGCCTCGAGGTTCCGGACGAGATACGAGAGCGTGAGGCCCGAATCGATGATGTCCTCGACCACGAGGACGTGCCGTCCCTCGATGTTGATGTCGAGGTCCTTCAGGATCCGCACGACGCCCGAGGAGTCGGTCGAGGCGCCGTAGCTCGAGATCGCCATGAAGTCGATCTCGCAGGGCACCGTCAGGTGGCGCATCAGGTCGGCGAGGAAGAAAACGGCGCCCTTGAGGACGCCGACGAGAAGGAGGTCGCGGCCCTCGTAGTCGGCCGAGATCTCGACGCCGAGCTCCGCGATGCGCCGCTGCAGGTCCTCCTCCTCGATCAGGATCTCGGTCACCGCGCGCTCGAGCTCAGTTGCGGACAGCTTGCACCTCCGGGTGCTCGACGATGCCGGGCACCGCTACGACCTCGTCGCCACGCACGACGAGCGGCCACGCCTCGCGCTCCGAGCGCGGCACCTTCGCATCGACGAACACGTCCTGGATCTTGCGCCTCCTACCCGCCAAGCGGTCGCCGGGCCTCCATCCGCGCACTCTAAGGCCTTGGAGCTCGGAGGTGATAGTCCAGGCGCCCCACCTGATCTCGCCGGCCAGGTCGACCGGCCCGCGCTCGAGCCAGAGGCGCTCGTGCTCGCGCACCGCCTGGAGGCCGCCACCGAGGTCGACGCGCTTCGAGCCGACGGGTGCCGCGAGCAGCTCGGCGAGCGCGGGCGGCAGCGTTGCGCGGGTGTCGAGGGCACGCAGGAGGTTCTCGTCGGCCGCAGGATGCAAGCGGCGCAGGAGCGGCAGGATCTCGTCGCGGATCAGCCCCCTCTTCGTGTCCGCGTTCGACGCGTCGAGACGGAAGTCGAGCCGGGCTGCGCGGCAGTACGCCTCCGTCTCCTCACGCCAGAGCGGCAGGAGCGGGTGAACGATCCCGTCCTCGCTCAGCGGCGCGATCCCGGTCGCCGCGCCGCGCGAGACGAGCCGGTAGAGGATCGTTTCGACCTGATCCGACGCGGTGTGACCCGTTGCGCGGACTGACGTCCGCGCAAGAGAGAGACGCTGCTCGCGCAACGCCGCTTCCGAGAGGCCGCGGCCGTCGCGTTCGACCACCTCGGCACCCAGCACCTCGGCGCAGAAGCCCGCGTCCGCGTCGGAGTCGGCGCCCCGCAGCCCGTGGTTCACGTGCAGCGCCGAGACGCGGTAGCCGAGCGAGCCGAGCACGTGCCACAGGCACGTCGAGTCGGCACCACCCGAGACGAGGCACGTCACCTCGCCGCCTGCGGGGATCAGCTCGTGCTCGCGAACGAAGCGCTCGACACGGTCGCGCAGCTCCTCCATGCGCCGATTGTGCCGCCTAGAACACGAGGCTGCGGTACGTGAGCTCGCGGGTCATGCCGATCGAGTCGTAGAGGCCCAATGCCGGGACATTCTCCGGCCGGACGAAGAGACATACCGCCGGAACCTGCTCGAGCAGCAGCCGGCACAGGTCGGACAGCGCCCGGCGGGCGTAGCGCCGGCGTCGCGCCTGCGGGTCGACCCAGACCTGCTGCAGCTGCACCGCCGCGGGCGTCCACGCCGAGGCCTCCGCCTTGAACCGAATCACGCCGTCCTCGACCCAGAGCCACGAGCGTCCGTCCTCGATCTGCTGCCGTGTCCGCCAGCGAAAGCCCTCGGCGTCGCGCCTGAGCGGATCGACGCCGATCTCCTCCTGGTGGGCCGCGGCGCAGGCCGGCACGAGCAGCTCGAGGTCGAGCAGACGCGCCGCGCGGAGCCCCGTCTCCCCCGGCTCCGGCGCCTGACGGAGCGCGTAGACCGGCTGCCCGGGCCGGTCGTCGCGCGGCTGCGGCATCCAGCGGCGTGCGGCGTCCCACAGCTCGCCGACCGCACCCTCCTCGCCGATCACCATCCGCGCGCCGCTGCGAGACGCCGCCTCGGCGAAGCCGCCGCAGCCGCTGCCGGAGGGGACGATGTTGGCACCGACGTGGCACAACGCGTCGAGCCTCCCGCCGGCCCCGGGCACGGCCGAGAAGCGGCCGAGCCCGCGCCGCGCGATGTCCTCGAGGAAGACGCGCTCGACGGGCTCCTCGGCGCAGAAGGCGAGGACCTGGTCGAGGGTCGGCGAGACGGTTGCGGTCACAGCCGAATCTTTCCACCGGGTTAGGGTTGCGCAATGCCGATCCATCTCCGAGCCGAGCCCGGCGACTACGCCGACGCCGTCCTTCTCCCCGGCGACCCGCTGCGCGCGAAGTACATCGCCGAGACGTACTTCGAGGACGTGACCCAGGTTAACGAGGAGCGCGGGCTGCTCGGGTACACCGGGACCTGGGAGGGGAAGCGCGTCTCGGTGCAGGGCACCGGGATGGGCTGCCCCGGCGCGACGATCGTGTTCGAGGAGCTCATCCAGCTCGGGTGCAAGCGGCTGATGCGCGTCGGCACCTGCGGAGGCCTGCAGCCCCACCACGCGCTCGGCGACCTGATCGTTGCGCTCACGGCCGTGCCGCAGGACGCAACGGCGAGGCATCTCGTGAACGACGAGCCGCACTGCCCGACCGCATCCTGGGACCTCGTCCACGGCGCCGTGCATGCCGCGAAGGAGGTCGGCCAGCCGATGCACGTCGGGCCGATCGTCTCGAGCGACGTGTTCTACAACCCGGACGAAGGCCAGTACGAGCGCTGGTCGAGCCGGGGCGTGCTC
>DASXOM010000054.1:0-2000 GCA_036494245.1 Gaiellaceae bacterium | reverse complement strand
CTTCGAGCTCTACGCGACCGAGGGAACGGCCGCCACGCTCGCGGCGGCGGGCATCGCGGTCGAGCCGGTGCGGAAGCTCAGCGAGGCGGCGGACGGCGAGCCGACGGTCGTCGACCTGATCCGCCGCGGCCGCTGCGACCTAGTGATCAACACGCCGGAGGGCCGCAACGCGCGCTCGGACGGCTACGCGATTCGCGAGGCGGCGCTCACGAAGCGCGTCCCGTGCATCACCACGCTCTCCGGCGCGGCCGCGGCCGTGCACGCGATCGCGACCGCCCGAGCGGAGCAGGCGGTCTCTCTCCAGGAACGGATCGATGCAGAGCTTGCCCTCACCCAGCAGGCATAGGGTCAGCGGCTCCGAGCCCGTCGGGCCATACACGCTGCTGCGCCTCGAGCGCGGCGAGCTCGAGCCCGGCGTGCCCGGACAGTTCTTCATGCTCGAAGCTCCGGGGCGCCTGCTCCCGCGGCCGTTTTCGCTCTGCCTCGCGCCGCCAGGCGAGCTCGCCTTCCTGGTCGACCCCATCGGGCCGGGGACGGCGGCGCTCTGCCGACTCGGTGCGGGCGACGAGATCGGCGTGCTCGGACCGCTGGGAATTGGCTATCGGCTCGACGTCGAGCGGCCGCTGCTCGTCGGCGGCGGGATCGGAATCGCGCCGCTGCCGTACCTCGCCGAGCAGCTCGGCGGCGCCCCGCCGGTCGTCCTCGGCTTCCGCAGCGCGGAGCACGCCGAGGCGGCCGCGCTCCTACCGGGCGCCGAGGTCGTGATCGACCCGGTCCTCGTCACCGAGCTCATCGAGCCAGGGTGCGACGTCTTCGCCTGCGGCCCGGAGCCGATGCTCGAGGTGGTCGCCTCTCTCTGCCCGACCGCGCAGGTCGCGTGGGAAGCGCCGATGGCCTGTGGCTACGGCGCCTGCTACGGCTGCGTCATCGAGATCGACGGCGCCCTGAAGCGGTTGTGCCTTGAGGGTCCGGTGCTCGACGGCGCCCGCGTCGGCACAAAGGTCGAGGCGGTCGCATGAGGATCCTGAACGCGAGCGGCTGCCTCGACGCGCTCGCAGCGCCCGACGTCGCGCGGCAGCTCGACGCGTTCGTGACCAAGACGGTCACGCCGCTGCCCCGCGAGGGGAGCGCGCCGCCCCGGATCGCCGAGACGGCCCACGGGATGCTGAACGCGATCGGACTCGCGAACCCGGGCCGCGACCGCTTCGTGGCCGAGCACTTGCCCCGCCTCTCCCAGCTCGGAGTCCCGATCCGGATCTCGGTCGGTGGCTTTGATGCGGCGGACTACGCCCAGACATGTTCCGCTCTCGGCCGCAGCGGCATTGAGGCGATAGAGCTCAACCTGTCCTGTCCCAACGTCGAAGAAGCAGCCGACGCCGCTGCGGCCATCGTTGCGGCCTGCCGAGCCGCGACGGATCTGCCGCTCTACGCGAAGCTCTCGGCCGCGCACCCCGACGTCGCGGAAGTCGCGCGCGCGGTCGCGGCGGCCGGGGCGGACGGGCTCTCGCTCATCAACACGCTTCGCGCGACAGCCCTCGACAGGAAGCTCCGTCCGGTGCTGGCGCGGGGCAGCGGCGGCCTCTCGGGCCCGGCGCTCAAGCCGATCGCTCTGCATGCGGTGAGCGTCTGCCACGAGGCCACCGGCCTGCCGATCGTTGGGATGGGCGGGATCCAATCGGGCCGCGACGCCCTCGAGTTCGCGGCCTGCGGCGCTCACGATGTGGCGCTCGGAACGGTCCTCTTCGGGGATCCCGGCGCCCCGGCACGTGTGCGCGCCGAGCTCGCGACCGCGTGCGCCGACGCGGGCGTTGCCAAACCCGAAGACGCAAGGGACCTGGCAAAAAGCCCGGAAACCGTGAGAAAAGTCCCAGCTTGAAGCTCGGGGGCACATTGGTAAGATCGGCCGGCCGTGAGTCCGACCAAGACGCATGCCCACGCTCCGGAACGCTCCCTTGGCCAGCGGATGGACGCTCTCAAGAGAGCGAACGACGTTCGCGTCA
>DASXOM010000053.1:0-5016 GCA_036494245.1 Gaiellaceae bacterium | reverse complement strand
GACGCTTGCCATCTTCCCCTCCCGGAACTCTAGTCTCGGACTGCTGCTCGACCGCGCCGCCGGCACGCGATTCCGCCGACGGGGAACGGGACCGTAGACCCCGCATCGGACGGAAACAGAAGGCGGCTTCTGGAGCTAGTTTCCGAGGATGACGATGAGCGGGACGTGCGCGTACTCGGGCGCGACGCGGCCGTCGAGCGTCGCCACCGCGGAGATCTTCGCGTCCCGTGCAAGGCGCTCGGCCTCGCGCTGCCAGCCGGGCCTGAACAGGACGAGCGAACGCGCGTAGTCGAGCTGCGGTGCGTCGCCCGGGATGGCGTGCCCGTAGCCGTGGGCGAGGATCGCCGTCGCCGCAGTGCCGGCCGCACCCGAGACACCGTTGCCGTTGAGGACGAGGACGGAGATGCGGGAGCGTTGCCGCAGCGGCGGCAGTGCCGGTCCCTTCTGGACACGTCGGGAACCTGGTTCCGGACGTGTCCCCGCGGGACGGTCGACGAGTGCGACTGCGCTTCCCGCGCCGAGCGCGAGAACGCTCGCGGCGAGCGCGATGGTGCGCCAGGGGAAGGCGCGAGCGAGTGGCTGGGCGTGCTCCACGGACCGTCACGGTTCGCCCTGCGAACGGCCGCTCCTCCTGCCGTAGAGTCGCGGAGTGTTCGTTTCGTTCGAGGGAGCCGACGGCTCGGGGAAGTCGACGCAGGCGGAGCTCCTGCGCGCGGCGCTGGCCGGGGAGGGCCGCGACGTCGTCCTCACGCGCGAGCCAGGCGGCACGGAGCTCGGCGAGGCCGTGCGGACCCTGGTCCTCAACGGGCCTGTCATGGGTGCAGGGGCCGAAGCGGCGCTCTTCGCTGCATCTCGTGCCGAACACGTGGAAGAGGTGATCCGCCCAGCGCTCGAGCGCGGCGCGGACGTCCTCTGCGACCGGTATCTGGACTCCTCGCTCGCCTACCAGGGGATCGCCCGCGGGCTCGGCATCGACGCCGTGCTGCAGCTCAATCTCGCGGTGACCGGCGGTCTGCTTCCCGACGTGACCTTCCTGCTGCTGCTCGATCCCGATGTCGCAACGGGACGTCACGTCGATCCCGACCGGCTCGAGCGCGAGGGAACGGAGCTGCAGGCGAAGGTCGACGCCGCCTACCGCGAGCTGGCCGAGCGCTTCCCCGACAGAATCGTCACGATCGACGCGACCGGAGAGCCCGAGGCGATTGCAAAGGAGGTACGTGAGCGGCTTCAAGACCGTTCCTGAGCAGCACGAGGCGAAGCGACTGCTGGCAGCGGCGCTGCAGGAGGGCCCTGCGCACGCCTACCTCTTCCACGGCCCGGCCGGGGTCGGCAAGCGGGAGCTCGCGCGGCGCTTCGCGGCGGAGCTGCTAGGCGACCACGCGCGCGTCGCGCGCGGCAGCCATCCGGACCTCTACCTCCTCGAGCCGCTGGGCGAGCAGATCCGGATCGACGACGTCCGCGAGCTGCGCCGCGATCTTCACATGCGGCCGTTCGAGGCGGACCGGCGCGTCTACCTCGTCTTCGGCGCCGACTCGCTGAACGAGGACGCCGCCGACGCGCTCCTCAAGGATCTAGAGGAGCCGCCGCCGTACGCCGTGGTCGTCCTCGTTGCGGAGCGGCTTGGCCCCCTGCCCGAGACGATCCGCTCGCGCTGCCAGCTCGTTCCGTTCCGGCGCTTGTCGGAGCCGGCGGTGCGGCAGGCGATCCGCGCGCACGCACCCGACCTCGCCGAGGAAGAGCTGACGACGCTCGCGCGCGTCGCGGGCGGCCGTCTGGGCCGTGCGCTCCAGCTCCTCGATCCGGCTGCGGCCCAGAGGCGGGAGACGCTGATCGGGGTCGCCCGAGCGACCTATGCCGATCCGGCGTTCGAGCCGGCCGACGGCGCCGAGCAGCTGCTTGCCGGCATCGCCGAGCGCGGGGCAGAGGCGAGAGCGGCGGCCGAGTTGCAGCTCGAGTCCCTCGAGCTGACGGGGAGAGAAGCGGACCAGCGCGTGCGGCGCGTGCAACGCGGCGCCGAGCGCGAGGAGCTGCTCGCGCTGCTCGAGGAGCTCGAGTCCTGGTACCGCGACCTCGTCGTCGTCGCGGCGGGCGCCGAGGCGGCGGCCGTCCACGTCGACCGGCTCGAGGAGCTGCGGACGGACGCCACGCTCGAGCGGATGCACGCTGCCGAGGAAGCGTGCGAGGTCGTGCGCGCGGCGTGGAGGGAGGCGGAGGAGCTGCAGGTCTCGACGCCGCTCGCGCTCGAGGCGCTTCTGATCCGCCTACGCACCGAGCTCGGAGCATCAGCGGCAGTGGCATAGGCGCATCTGCGCCGTTAAGCGATAGCCAGACGCTGTCGATAGGTGGCTTCAGCACTGTGGAATCTGCGGCCCACCTTCGTGCCCCTGCGGTTCTCCGGGCGTGGCGAGCGACACTCGTCGCGGGCCTCGCCGTGCTCGCGATCTCCTACATCGGCCATTACTCGCCCGGTGGGACGCGGCTGTACGAGACCTGGATCTACGAGGGTCTGGAGCTGCTCGCAGCATTTGGCTGCCTCGCGCGCTCCGTTCTCGTCCGCTCCGAACGCATCGCCTGGCTCCTCATCGGCACCGCCCTGCTCACCACGGCGATCGGAGACGTCCTCTTCGACTTCTGGTACGGCGGTACTCCGCCGTTCCCGTCTGCGGCCGACGTTTCATATCTCCTCTTCTACCCGCTGCTCTACGTCGGGATCGCCCTCCTGCTTCGCCGGCGGGTCTCGACATTCAGCGCGACCCTGTGGCTCGACGGGCTCGTCGCCGCCACAGCTGCAGCCGCGCTCGGCGCGTCGGTGCTCGTCGAGGTCGTCGTCAACTCCACGCACGGAAGCCGGCTCGTGGTGCTCACGAACATGGCCTACCCGATCGGGGACGTTCTCTTGCTCGCGCTCCTCGTCTTTGTCTTCTCGGTCACTCGGTGGCGCCCCGGCCGCGCCTGGGGGCTGATCGCCGCAGGGCTGATCTTCAACACCGTCGGCGACGGGCTCTTCCTGTATGGGACGGCGGTGTCGAATTACACCGAGGGCACGTACATCGACCTCGCCTGGCCACTCTCACTCGTCCTCATCTCGCTCGCGGCCTGGCAGCGGGTCGGGCGCGTCCCGCGCGTGCGGCTCCAGGAGCGCGCGCTGCTGGGCACGCCGATCGTGTGTGGGCTCACTGCGACCGGAGTGCTCGTGGCAGCGTCCCAGCGTTCGGAGAGCGCGATCACGCTCGTCCTCGCGAGCGCGACGATCGTGCTCGTCCTGGCACGGACGGCGTTGAGCCTCTGGGAGAACGCCCAGCTGCTCGAGGCCAGCCGCCACGAAGCCCTCACTGACTCGCTGACGGGGCTCGCCAACCGGCGCAAGCTCCTCGTCGACCTCGAGGCAGAGATCGAGGCGGCAGCCGAAGGCGAGCCGCGCATGCTCGTGCTCTTCGACCTCAACGGCTTCAAGGCGTACAACGACACCTTCGGCCATCCCGCCGGGGACGCTCTGCTGGCCCGCCTTGCCACCAGGCTCGCGGCGACGGTAGAGCCTGCCGGTGCTGCGTACCGCATGGGCGGCGACGAGTTCTGCGTGCTGCTGCCCGAGCCCGAGCCCGACATCCAGCGGATCGCCCAGGCCTTGTGGGAGAGCGGCGAGGGCTTCGACGTGACGAGCGCCTACGGTGCGGCGCTGATTCCCGACGACGCGACGACGGTCTCGACCGGTCTGAGCGTCGCCGACGAGCGGTTGTACGCGCACAAGGAGCTGCTGGCCGAGTTCCGCCGCGGGACCGCGCACGAGCCGCTTTTGCGCACCCTCGCGGAGCGGGAGCCGGAGCTCCGCGCCCACGTGGCCGACGTCTCGTCGCTCGCCGTGCGCGTGGGACAGGAGCTCGGTCTCGCGCCCGACGAGCTCGAGGAGCTGCGGCTGGCGGCCGAGTTGCACGATGTCGGCAAGCTCGCCATTCCGGACGCCGTCCTGCAGAAGTCCGGTCCGCTCGATCCGACCGAGTGGGGCTTCATCCACTCCCACACGCTGATCGGACAGCGGATCCTCGGCGCCGCCCCGGCGCTGCGGCCCGTAGGCGCGATCGTCCGCTCCACCCACGAGAACTGGGACGGCACCGGCTATCCCGACGGCCTCGCGGGTGAAGCGATCCCGCTCGCGGCACGAATCATCGGTGTCTGCGACGCATACTCCGCGATCACGAGCGACCGGCCGTACCGCGCTGCGCGCACGACGGCGGAGGCGGTCGCCGAGCTCCGTCGCTGTTCGGCGCGGCAGTTCGACCCAGAGGTGGTAGAGCTCCTCTGCGCGGTGCTCGCCGACGAGAACGAGCCCGCGGCGACCTTCGCGGTCGGCACCTAACGACGAAGGGCCGGGAGTCTCCCGGCCCTTCGCCATTCGTATATGACCTCTCGTGCCTAGGCGGCGTAGACGAGCTCGTCGCCCAGCGCGAGCTGGAGCCGCGCGAGGGCGTCGCTCTCGAGCTGCCGGACGCGTTCCCGCGTCAGGCCGAGCTCCTTGCCGATCGTCTCCAGCGAGGCGGGCTCGGACTCGAAGCCGAAGCGAAGCTCGATGATGCGCCGCTGCCGCTCGGGCAGGTCCGCGACTGCGCGCTGGACGCGCTGCCGGCGTACCGACTCGACGGCCTCCTCGGCGGGATCGACCGTCGACTCGTCGGCGAACAGGTCGCCGAGCTCCGAATCGCCGTCCGAGCCGAGACCCTGGTTCAGGGAGACCGAGTCGACCGCGTCGAGTGCCTCGACGACGTGCTCGAGCTTGAGCCGCGTTGCCTGGGCGAGCTCTTCCGCCGTCGCTTCGCGGCCCAGCTTGGCCTGCAGCTCGGCCGAGGCGCGGTTGAGCTTGATGCGGCGCTCCTGAACGTGCACCGGGATGCGGATCGTCTTCGACTGGTTCGCGACTGCGCGCTGGCAGGCCTGACGGATCCACCAGGTCGCGTAGGTCGAGAACTTGTAGCCCTTGCGCCAGTCGAACTTCTCCGCGGCGCGGTTGAGGCCGATCACGCC
>DASXOM010000052.1:0-17015 GCA_036494245.1 Gaiellaceae bacterium | reverse complement strand
CGCGGCCGGCGCCGGCGTCGGCATCGGGATCATCTTCGGCTCGATGATCCAGTCCGTCGCCCGCCAGCCCGAGCTCCGGAGCGAGCTTCAGGGCATCCAGTGGCTCGGCTTCGCGCTGACCGAAGCCGTCGTGTTCTACGGCCTGCTCGGCTCGATTCTCGCGTACGTGCTGGTCAAGTAAGTGGTCGTCGCTTCGAACCCACTGATCTCGGTCACGCCGGGACTGATGATCTGGACGATCGTCTGCTTCCTGATCGCGCTCTGGGTGCTCAAGCGGTACGCGTTCGGCCCGATCCAGCAGCTGATCGAGAAGCGGCAGGAGTCGATCCAGCACTCGGTCGAGGCGGCTGACCACGCCCGCGACGAGGCCGAGCGGCTCCTCGAGGAGCACCGCAAGCTGATCGCGGAGGCGCGCGGCCAGGGCGAAGCGATCCTGGCCGAGGCGCGCAAGACCCGCGACTCGATGGAGCAGCGGATGCGCGAGGAGACCGAGGCCGAGCGGCAGCGGCGGCTCGAGGAGACGCGGAAGGAGATCGCCGCGGAGACGGCGCGGGCGCTCCAGCAGATCCGGGCCGAGGTCGCCGACCTCACGCTCGAGGCCGCTTCGCGTGTCGTCGGCCGTACGCTCGACGCCGAGCGCGACCGCGAGCTCATCTCCGAGGCGATCGACGGCCTCGACTTCTCGCGCCTGGAGGAGTCGGCATAGCCGTCGCGCACCGCATCTACGCCGAGGCGCTCTTCGGCGCAGCGAAGGACACGGGCACGCTCGGGCAGGTGAGCGAGGCGTTCGGCGACTTTGCGGTCGCGATGGCGGAGTCGCCGGAGCTGCGCGCCGTCCTGCGCAACCCGCAGCTCGAGCCCGGCGCGAAGTCCGCGATCCTCGCCGACCTCGCCGGCGACGACGAGCCGCTGTTCACCAACTTCCTCCGGGTCGTGGCGGAGAAGGGACGCGCGGGCGAGCTCGAGGACATCGCGAAGGAGTTCGAGCGGCTGATGGCGCGCGAGGAGCGGCGCCTCACGGTCGAGCTGACGACGGCACGCGAGCTGACGGACGCCGAGACGAAGGCGATCCTGAAGCAGATCGAGGACGCGGCCGGCCGCAAGGTCGAAGCGACGCAGAAGGTCGATCCCGACCTGGTGGGCGGCATCGTCCTGCAGGCCGGCTCGCTCCGCGTCGATGCGAGCGTGCGCGGGAGACTGGAACGACTGAGAAACGAACTCGTGAAGACATGAGGAGCTGAGAAGACTTGAAGCTGCGCCCCGAAGAGATCACGTCGATCCTGCGCCAGCGGATCGAGCAATACGACGTCGAGACCGACCTCGCCGAGGTCGGCACCGTCCTGCAGATCGGCGACGGCATCGCCCGGATCTACGGGCTCGAGAACGCGGTCGCGATGGAGATGCTCGAGCTCGAGCACGGTGTCACCGGCCTCGCCTTCAACCTCGAGGAGGACGACGTCGGGGCCGCGCTCTTCGGCGAGTGGGAGCAGGTCAGCGAGGGCGAGCCCGCGCGGCGCAGCGGCAAGGTGGCGAGCGTCCCAGTCGGCGAGGGGCTCCTCGGCCGCGTCGTCGATCCGCTCGGCAACCCGCTCGACGGCCGCGGGTCGATCGAGTCGCAGGAGACTCGGCCGCTCGAGTTCAAGGCGCCGGGCGTGGTCGCGCGCCAGCCGGTGAAGGAGCCGCTCATGACCGGCATCAAGGCGATCGACTCGATGACGAACGTCGGCCGCGGCCAGCGCGAGCTGATCATCGGCGACCGCTCGACGGGCAAGACGGCGATCCTGATCGACACGATCCTCAACCAGCGCGACACGGACGTCCACTGCATCTATGTCTCCATCGGGCAGAAGGCGTCGAACGTCGCCGGCATCTACGAGCGGCTGCGCGAAGAGGGCGCGATGGAGTACACGACGATCGTCTCCGCCGCGGCCCACGAAGCCGCGCCGATCAAGTGGATGGCGCCGTTCGCGGGCTGCGCGATGGGCGAGTACTTCCTCTTCAACGGCAAGCACGCGCTCGTGATGTACGACGACCTCTCGAAGCACGCGGACGCGTACCGCCAGCTCTCGCTGCTCCTGCGGAGGCCGCCCGGCCGTGAGGCGTTCCCGGGCGACGTCTTCTATCTCCACTCCCGCCTGCTCGAGCGCGCCTGCAAGCTCAACGACGAGAACGGCGGCGGCTCGCTGACGGCGCTGCCGCTGATCGAGACGCAGGCGGGCGACGTCTCCGCGTACATCCCGACGAACGTGATCTCGATCACCGACGGGCAGATCTTCCTCCAGTCGGAGCTCTTCTACTCGGGCGTTCGCCCGGCCGTGAACGTCGGCATCTCCGTCTCCCGCGTCGGCGCGTCGGCGCAGACGAAGGCGATGAGGAAGGTCGCAGGCCGCCTGCGGCTCGACCTGGCGCAGTACCGCGAGCTCGAGGCCTTCGCGCAGTTCGGCTCGGAGCTCGACCGCGCGACGCAGCAGGCACTGACCCGCGGCGAGAAGATGGTCGCAACGCTCAACCAGCCGCAGTACCAGCCGTGGCCGATGGAGGAGCAGGTCGCAGCGATCTTCGCGGGAAACGAGGGCTACCTCGACGACATCCCGACTGCGCAGGTCTCTCGCTTCCAGGACGAGCTGCGCGAGCATCTTCGCGCCGAGGGCGATATCTACACGCAGATCCGCGAGACGGGTGACCTGCCGGACGAGCTCGCCGAGAAGCTGAAGGCCGAGATCGAGAAGTTCAAGAACAGCTTCAACGTCCAGGACGAGTCGGTCCTCACTTAGTGGCCTCTCTCCAGGATCTCCGGCGGCGGATCTCGTCCGTCCGCAACACGCGCAAGATCACGAAGGCGCTCGAGCTGGTCGCCGGCGCCCGGTTGCGGCGTGCGCAGACCCGCATCGAGGAGATGCGGCCGTACGCCGACCGGATGCAGGAGCTGATGATCGGCACGGCCCGCGCGGCGTCCTCGCTGCGGAACCTCGCCCTCTTGCAGGAGCGGGACGAAATCCGCCGCGTCGCCGTCGTCGTCGTCACCGGCGATCGCGGTCTCGCGGGGCCGTTCAACGGCCAGGTCCTGCGTCGGGCCTTCGAGCTCGAGCGGCAGATACGGGCTGAGGGCCAGGAGGTGGCGTGGCTCGCCGTCGGGCGTAAGGGCGCCTCGACGCTGCGCTTCCGGCGCTACGAGGTCACCTCCCAGTGGGCGGGCTTCGCGGACAAGCCGACCTATCACGACGCGCAGGCGATCGGCCACAAGCTCGCGGAGCTGTACGAGGCCGAGGAGGTCGACCGCGTTGTCCTCATCTACAACCGCTACGAGTCGGCCCTTGTCCAGCGGGTGACGACGACCGACCTGCTGCCGATCCGCGAGGAGGTGCTGGCGGGCGAGGAGGAGGAACAGCACGAGGGCCCGAGCGCCGACTTCTTCTACGAGCCGGAGCCGGAGCAGATCCTGCAACGACTCCTGCCCGTCTATCTCGAGACCGAGATCTACCGCGCGCTGCTCGAGTCGGCGGCTGCATTCCTGGCCTCGCAGATGACGGCGATGCGCAACGCCTCGAAGAACGCCGGCGAGCTGATCGACAACCTGACGCTCTCGCTCAACCGCGCCCGCCAGGCCGAGATCACGCAGGAGATCCTCGAAGTCGTGGCCGGCGCGGACGCCCTCACGGGCTGAGCCCGGCGCTCAGCCGGCGTCAGGCATGAGGACGGTGGCCCAGGCGACACCAACAGGGGATTGTTGGTTGGCCCCGACGCTAGGCCGGGGCCAACCGAGACGCTCGGCTACGCGTTCTACTTTCTTGGTGGAGGGCTGCCACCTCCGAAGTTGTTCGGATCTTGCGGATTGCATGCCGTTCCAGGACTTGGGGAATCGCCCTTCAACGTAGACGGATCAAAGAGACCAAGCTTGACGTCCTGCCCGTAGTTCTGCGTCCGGCCAGCAGGGCCGCTCTGTGAGCCATCCGGGTAGTCGTTCTGTCCGGAGTAACTGCACCACGAATTACCGTTCGACACACGGGTCCCGGCCTCGGCCAGAGGTCCCTTGCAGTTGGCGGCGGCCGTCCCGCTCCCTTTGAAGGGGTCGACCGGTTGGCCCGCGCCGCAGTTCCCCGTCGACTCACCAGCGAAAGCGACGCTCGTACTGAGACCGGCGACGCCAGCAGCTGCAAATGTGGCAATGGCTAGCAATGCCAGCCTTGAGCCCTTGCGCATGTGCTTCTCCTCTCCCGGTTATCGACTTACGGCGGGGCGTGGTCAATCATCGGCCGCAGTCTCAGCCCTCCCCGCCGCGTTGCGCCTTCCAGCGTCCCACGTGCTACTGAGGTGATCAAGCGCCTACCGAAACATTGACGCTGGCTCGTCGCAGCGCCCTCAGTGGCTCAGATCTCGGAGGATTGATCGCTTAAGGTCGGCGAGTGACCCGCGTCCCGAACACGCGCTATGCGACGACGGACGACGGAGTCACCATCGCGTACCAGATCGTCGGTGACGGGCCGGTTGACCTGGTCCTCGAGCTCGAGAGCTGGGGCAACGTCGAGATCATGTGGGAGCTCGATGCGCTCGCCGACCTGTTCGAGCGGCTCTCGCAGTTCTCACGGCTCGTCCTGCACGACCGGCGCGCGACGGGGCTCTCAGGCGGCGTGTCGTTTCCCAATCTCGAGACGCGGGCGCGGGATCTCTTGGCGGTACTCGATGCGATCCGGTCGCCCCGTGCCGTCCTGTTCGGCGAGCGCACCGCGGGGCGCCGCCCTCACCGTCTTCGCAGCCAGCTATCCCAACCGAGTCGACTCGCTCGTGTGGAACAGGGCGGTCGCGACGAAGCGGTGGTCGCCCGATTATCCGTGGGGCCGGACGCCGGACGAGCATCGCGAGGAGGCTGCTGAGACGCGACGCGGGATGGGGAGCAACGAGCTCGCCCAAGAGTGGCTCACGGCCTGCGCACCGAGCTTCGCCGGCGACGAGCGCCTGGCGGCTCAGATCGCCCGGCTCGATCGACACTTCATGGCCCCGTCGACGGCTGCGGAATGGATCCAGATCGAGAGCGAGACTGATGTAACGGCCGTGCTGCCCTTGCTTCGATGCCCGACCCTCCTGCTCGACTACGAGCAATCGTCGACTGACGCGGGGCAGAGTCGCCACGTCCAATCCAGGATCCCTGGGGCGCAGCTGCAACTCATCTCCGGCGATGCCTACGCGCTGCCCTACGGGGACCGCGAGCAGATCGCTGACGCGGTCAAAGCCTTCGTCGGCCGCGAGCGAGACACCCAGGCGTCGGCAACCGTTCTCGGAACCGTCCTGTTCACCGACATCGTCGGGTCAACCGAGCGTCAAGCAGCCATGGGCGACCGGGCGTGGGCGGACGTGATCCGTCGCCATCACACGATCGTTCGCGAAGCCTTGGAGCGATGGCAGGGCGTCGAGAACGACACGGCGGGCGACGGCTTCTATGCAACGTTCGACGGGCCTGCCCGTGCGATTCGCTGCGCGCTCGACATCGTGAGTCGAGTCGGCGAGATCGGGCTCGAGATCCGCGCGGGTGTCCATACGGGTGAATGCGAAGTCGTCGATGGAAAGCGAAGCGGGCTCGCCGTGACGATCGGGTCACGGATCGCGGCCATCGCGGGTCCGGAGGACGTTCTGGTCTCGCGCACGGTGAAGGACTTGACCGCGGGAAGTGGATTCTCGTTCGACGACAGGGGCGAACACGTGTTGAAGGGAGTTCCGGAAAGCTGGCAGCTCTATCGGGTCGCGCCGGCTTCATCCGAAGCGGACGAGGCGGTCCCCTCGACGGCACTGTGACAGTGCAACCACGAACTTTCGATCCCGGGAAGGAGGTTTCCTCACCCGTATCTGGCCCGAAAGGGGAGCATCATGAGTGATGGTTCAGCGGGGACCGTGGTACTCGTACACGGCGGTTTTGTAGACGGCTCAGGCTGGCAGGGCGTCTACCGGCAACTGTCCAAGGATGGCTACACCGTCAGCATCGTCCAGAATCCGACGCTTTCGCTTGCAGGCGATGCCGAAGCCACCAAGCGTGTGATCGACGCGCAGACCGAGCCCGTGATTCTCGTCGGCCACTCCTACGGCGGAGCGGTCATCACCGAGGCGGGTACCGATCCGAACGTGAAGGCGCTGGTCTACATCGCGGCCTTCATGCCGGACGCGGGCGAGTCTGTGCAAACACTGATCGCCGACCTGCCACCCGAGACCGGTCCGCCGATTCTGCCGCCGCAGGACGGCTTTCTCTTGCTCGACCGGGGCAAGTTCCCCCAGGCGTTCGCGGGCGACGTGGACGAAGACGTGGCGAAGTTCATGGCCGACTCGCAGGTCCCGTGGGGCCTCGAGGCGGCGGGCGGCACGATCACCGAGCCCGCCTGGCGGACAAAGCCGAGCTGGTATCTGGTCACCACCGATGACCGGATGATTCCGCCGCCGCTGCAGCGCGAGATGTCCGAGCGTGCCGGAGCGACGGTTGTCGAGACTCCGGGCAGCCATTCGATCTATGTGTCACAGCCGGCAGTCGTGGCCGAGCTCATCGAGAGGGCGGCTTCCGACGTGCGGTCACCGGCGATGGCCTAGTGCAGAGTCCTCCCACCGGCCCGCCGCCAACGATACGGCGGGCCGGTGCGGAGCCGAGCTGCCGACCGCGATGAATCCTTCCGCGGCTTCCAGTCTGTATCCATGACCGATCAAGCCACCCGAGGAGAGGATCATGGCCGCTACCTACACCTTCGACGTCTTTTCCAGCCTCGACGGCTTCGGCTCCGCCAGCGGCGGCGACTGGGGCGGCTACTGGGGCAAGCAGGGCCCTGAGCTGCTCGACCACCGCCTCGCCCTGTACAGCGAGGAGCAGCGGATGGTCTTCGGGGCCAACACCTATCGGCTGTTCGCAGCGATGCTGGCCTCGAGCACCGAGGAGTCCGAGGTGAGGGATCCGTGGGTCACCCGGATGGTGGCCCAGCCGGCGATCGTCGTGTCGAACACCCTGGAAGAGCCCATCGACTGGCCGGACGGGACCGTCGTGACCGGTGACGCGGTCGACGTCGTCGCCCGGCTGAAGGAGGAGTCCGAGGTGCCGCTGCGCTCGCACGGGAGCCTGTCGATGAATCGGGCGCTGATGGCCGCCGGCCTCGTCGACCGCGTCCAGGTGACCCTCTTCCCCGTGATCACGGGCGAGAACGGATCGGCTCCGATCTTCGAGGATGCGGCCGACTTCGACCTCGAGCTGCTCGAGAGTCGAACGCTCGACGTCAACATCCAAGAGCTCACCTACCGGCCCACCCTGCATGCCTGAGCCCGTCCACCTCGTCCCGTCCGGATTCGTCGTTCCGACCGCTCTCGTGACGGACGACTTCAGGCTCGAGCCACTCGGGCCGCAGCACAACGACTCCGACTACGAGGCCTGGTCGTCCTCCCTGGAGCACATCCACGCGACGCCCGGCTGGGAGACGAGCTCGTGGCCCGACGACCGCACCCTGGCCGACAACCTGAGCGACTTGAAGCGGCATGCCGACGACTTCGAGCAGAGAACGGGCTTTACGTACACCGTTCTCGATCCTGCGACCGGGGACGTGATCGGCTGCGTCTACATCTATCCGGACAAGAGCGGGGAGCACGATGCGCGCGTGTCCTCGTGGGTGACGGCCGGCCGCGCCGATCTCGACGTCCCGCTCTGGCGGGCGGTCACCGACTGGCTCGCGGACGAGTGGCCGTTCGAGAGCGTCGCCTACGTCGAGCGCTAGCCCCGTACCAGCTCGCGCGCTCGCGCTGCCTTCACCGCGGCCGAGAGCGTCGCGATGTCGTACGCGCCGTAATGGCGGAGCTCGTTGACGAAGAAGGTCGGCGTGCCCGAGACGCCCGAGAGATCGGCCGAGTCGACGTCCTGCGCGATCTGGCCGGCACCGGCGCGCGTCCGCAGATCGTCCTGGAAGCGCTCGACGTCGAGCCCCAGCTCCCTCGCATAGCCGACGAGATCCCGGTAGCCGAGAGCATCCTGGCGCTCGAGCAGCAGGTCGTGCATCTCCCAGAACGCTCCCTGCTCGGCCGCGGCCTCCGCCGCCTCGGCGGCGCGCTGCGCGTTCGGGTGGACGTCGTTCAGCGGCAGATGGCGCCATACGTAGGCGACGTCGCCATGCTCCCGCAGCAGCTCGCGTAGGACCGGCTCCGCCTGGCCGCAGTAGGGGCATTCGAAGTCGCCGTACTCGAGCACCGTGACCGGCGCGTCGAGCGGGCCGCGGATGTGATCGCGCTCGGGGTCCACCGGCTCGGCGAGATCGACGATGAGGTCCGGCGCGCCGAGCAGCGCCCGGATCCGCATCGTCCGCGGCAGCCGCTTCGTCACGAGCACGACGACCCAGGTGAGCGTCGCTGCGAGCAGCGCAGCGCTGAGGGTGCCCACCTTCGCCTCGTCGAGCTCGGCGCCATGGAAGGCGAGATCGGCGATGAGGATCGAGACCGTGAAACCGATCCCCGCGATCGTCCCCGCGCCGAGCACCGACGCCCAACCCACCGGCGGGCGCAGGCGGCCGTGACCGAGCTTCGTGGCCAGCCAGCTTGCGCCGACGATCCCGATCGGCTTGCCAAGCACGTAGCCGAACAGGATCCCGAGCGTCACCGGCGACGTGAACGCGGTCGAGAGGAAGCCGGCGCTGAGGTGGACGCCGGCGTTCGCGAGCGCGAACAGCGGGACGATCAGGTAGCTCGTCCACGGATGCCAGAGCGACTGCAGCCGCTCGTTCGGCGAGACGGCCGACCGCAGCGCCGACCGTGCCGTCCGCGAGAGCTCTCCTGTCGGCTGCTCGCGGAAGAGACGGAAGAGGTCGCTGGCGCGCTCGAGGTCGCTCCGCTGCGCCGGATATGCGAGCGCGATCACGCCGCCCATGAGGCCCGCCACCACGGGATCCACGCCGGACTCGTAGAACGCCACCCAGACGGCGGTGCCGAGCACGAAGTAGACGAGGCCCACATGGATGTCCGCCGCTCGGACGAGGAGTATGCAGCCGAAGATGGCGAATGCGACGAGGAGCGGGACGACCGAGATCGAGCCGCTGTACGCGATCGCGATCACCAGCAGCGCGATGATGTCGTCCACCACCGCGACCGTCAGGAGATACGCGCGCAGGCGGTCGGGCAGGCCCGATCCAACGAGCGCGAGCAGCCCGAGCGCGAACGCGGTGTCGGTCGACATCGCGGCTCCCCAGCCGTGGATCGAGTCGTGGCCCGCGTTGATCGCGAGATAGATCAGGACGGGAACGGCCATCCCGCCGAGGCCGGCGAGCAGCGGCAACGCCACCCGCCGACGCTCGCGCAGCTCGCCGAGGTCGAACTCGCGTCGGGCCTCGAGCCCGATCACGAAGAAGAAGAACGTCATCAGGCCGCTGTTGATCCAGCCGCGCAGGTCCATCGTGATCGAGTGGGAGCCGAGCCGGATCGAGAGCGTCGTCGTCCAGACGCGCTCGTAGGACGCGATGTCCACGTTCGCCCAGAGCAGCGCGACGACGACCGCGGCCAGGAGAAACGCGGCGCTGCCGGTCTCCGTGCGCAGGAAGGAACGGAGCGGCGTCTGGAGGTTGCGCGTCCACGCCGTCCGGCCGCTGAATGGAGCTGCGGAGACGTCGGTCTCGGCCATGCGGACAAGCTTCGCAAACTGCGTCGGTTCGACCGAGGGGCGCCAACGTCGCTTGGCTAGAGTGCGCTTGCCTGCGGGCCGCCCACGAGCGGCGCGGACCTCGAGCATCAGGGGAGACTCAGTGGCCGACCAGAGCAACGGCAAGAACACGGGAAAGATCGTCGAGATCAAGGGCGTCGTGCTCGACGCCGTCTTCCCGGACAAGCTCCCCGAGATCTACCACGCGGTCAGCATCCAGGTTCCCGAGGAGGATGGCGGCACCCGAGAGCTGATCGCGGAGGTGCAGCAGCATCTCGGCGACGACCGAGTGCGCGCGGTCGCCATGGATACGACCGACGGGCTTGCGCGTGGCGTCGAGGTCGTGGACACCCAGCAGCCCATCTCCGTGCCGGTCGGCGATCAGACGCTCGGCCGGATCTGGAACGTGATCGGCGACCCAGTCGACGGCAAGCCGGCCGCGACCGGCGAGCGCTGGCCGATCCACCGCGACCCGCCCGCCTTCAGCGACCTCTCCCCGGCGGTCGAGATCTTCGAGACGGGCATCAAGGTCATCGACCTGATTGCGCCGTTCGTCCGCGGCGGCAAGGTCGGCCTGTTCGGCGGGGCCGGGGTCGGCAAGACCGTGACGATCACGGAGCTGATCCACAACATCGCCCTTCAGCACGGCGGCGTCTCGGTCTTCTCCGGCGTCGGCGAGCGGACGCGCGAAGGGAACGACCTGATGCTCGAGATGCAGGAGTCGGGCGTCATGGACAAGGTCGCGATGTGCTACGGCCAGATGAACGAGCCACCGGGAGCGCGCCTGCGCGTCGGCCTCTCGGGCCTGACGATGGCGGAGTACTTCCGCGACGAGGGCCAGGACACGCTCCTCTTCATCGACAACATCTTCCGCTTCGTCCAGGCGGGCTCGGAAGTTTCCGCGCTGCTCGGCCGCATGCCGGGCAATGTCGGCTACCAGCCGACCCTCGCGACCGAGATGGGGCAGCTGCAGGAGCGGATCACCTCGACGCGCACCGGCTCGGTCACGTCGGTGCAGGCGATCTACGTGCCGGCGGACGACCTCACCGACCCGGCGCCGGCGAACACGTTCGCGCACCTCGACTCGACGACGGTGCTCGACCGCGCCATTGTCGAGAAGGGGATCTATCCCGCCGTGAACCCGCTGCAGTCGACCTCACGCGCGCTGCAGCCGGGAATCGTCTCGGAGGACCACTACACGACCGCGACGCGCGTGCAGGAGGTGCTGCAGCGCTACGCCGACCTGCAGGACATCATCGCGATCCTCGGCATCGACGAGCTCTCCGACGAGGACAAGCTCGTGGTCGCGCGCGCCCGCAAGATCGAGCGCTTCCTTTCGCAGCCGTTCTTCACGGCCGCGCAGTTCACCGGCACGCCGGGCGAGTTCGTGAAGCTCGAGGACACGATCCGCGGCTTCACGGAGATCCTCGACGGCAAGCACGACGAGCTGCCCGAGCAGGCGTTCTACATGGTCGGCCCGATCGAGGCCGCGGTCGAGCGCGGCAAGCAGCTCGGCGGCGAGGAGCCGGAGGCGGCCGCAGAGCGCGAGGCGGACGAGCAGGCCGACAAGCAGGACAACCAGCAGGCCGAGGCCGAGACCGCCGGCGCTCCGGCCTAGCGAGCGCCGTGGCGGACCATCCGCTCTTCCCGATCTCGGTCGTGACGCCGGAAGGCTCCGCGTTCGAAGGCGAGGCCGAGATGCTGATCGTGCCCGGCGCAGCCGGAGAGATCGGCGTCCTCGCGCGGCACGCTCCGCTCGTAGCCATGCTCAAGGCAGGCTCGACGCGCGTCCACCTGGGCGACGGCGAGGTGCGCGAGTTCGCGACCGGCCCCGGCTTCTTCCAGGTGCTGAAGAACCGCGCGATCGCCCTGGTCGACGACGCAGTGGCCGCGGGTGACATCGACGAGGCGCGGGCACGCCGGCAGCTCGAGGAGGCGCAAGAGGAGCTCGCGAAAGTCGAGGCGGGCGACTCGACCGCCGACCGCTGGCAGCTCGAGCAGCGCATCCGCCACGCCGAGAACCAGCTGACGGTCAGCGGCGCGAGCTAATACCGGTCGATATCGACTAGTCGCTGGTCGCTGATCCCGAAGTGGTGAGCGATCTCGTGGAAGACGGTGCGCCGCACGAGCGCGCGTAGGCGTTCGGGATCTCCGCCTGAGATCCGCTCGAGGGGGACGCGGTAGATCGTGATCTTGTCCGGCAGGGCGCCCGCGTAGTACGGGCCACGTCTGCCCCACGGGACGCCTTCGTAGAGGCCGAGCAGGTTCGGCCCCCGCGGTGACAGGTCCTCGACCGTAACGGCGACGTTCGTCATCAGGCCGCTGATGTCGTCGGGCAGCTCGTCGAGCGCGTCGCGTACGAGCCCCTCGAAGTCCGGCGCAGCTTCCTCGCTCATCCCGCTTCGATCTTAGGGAGAGGCAGGGGCTTCGGCGAGCGCCGAGCCTGCCCGAAGCGCCTCCTCGAGCGGAGCGGCCATGGCCGCATCGTGGGCGAGTGCGTACGCGCCGCCCAGCTCTTCCTCCGCCGCCGACTTCGCACTCTCGAACAGCGCGTGCTCGGCGGGCTGAAGTTGTAGGCCGGCATCGGCCAGCAGCCGGTCCGCGATCCCGGCCAGGTACGCCGCCCGGGTCGCATCGCCTTCGACGAGGCATAGGCGCGCATAGGCGGCGAGCGCGTATGCCATGACCTCCTTGAAGCCGAGCTCGAGGCTGTGCGCGATCGCGCGTTCGAGCCACTCGCGTGCCTGCTCGCGGTTGCCGGCGGCGAGGTTGTGGCTGCCAAGGTTGAAGAGCGAGATCGCCGCGTTTGCCTTGTGACTGGACTCGAGCGCCAGCGCCTCCTCGGTCACCTCGATCGCATGCGTGTAGTCGCCGCGCATGCTGGCGATGTGGCCGAGGTTGCCGAGCACGGTTGCGAGCCGGGCCGGGACGTCGAGCTTGCGGAAGAGAGCGGCGCTCTCCTCGAGCAGCGCGCTCGCGTCGTCGTACTCCTCCAGCACGGCTGCAACCGTGCCGACGTCGCTCAGCGCTCGGGCGATCCAGAGCTCGTCACCGAGCTCGCGTGCGAGGGTGAGGGTGGCACCGAAGCGTTCCCGGGCCAGCTCGTGCTCGCCAACCCGGAACGCGACCGCGCCGCTGGCCGAGACGGCCCGCAGGCGCACCAGCGGTGCCACCTCAGGCGCCCGCTGCAGCGCTTCCTCGAGCCACCGGCCGCCTTCGCTGAAGTGGCCGCGCACCTCCCAGAAGAGGCGCAGAGAGCTCGCCAGGCGCAGCGCTAGCTCCGGCTCCTCCTCGATCGACCAGGCGAGTGCGGCCCGGATGTTGTCGTGCTCCGGCTGAATCCGGTCCAGCCAACCCTTGGCGTCCTCGCCCGCGACGGTGGTGCGCTCCGCCATCGTCTCGGCGAGCTCCGTCAACCACTCCGCGTGCCGTCGCCGCAGCTTCGCCGCGCCGGACTCCTCGAGCTGCTCGACGGCGAAATAGCGAACCGTCTCGAGCATCATGAAGCGGCCCTCGCGTCGACGGAGCAGGTTGTTGTCGACCAAGGCGCCGAGGCTCTCGAGTGTCACGTCGCAGACGCCCTCGGCGGCCTCCAGCGTGCAGCCGCCGACGAAGACGCCCAGCCGCACGAACGCCTGGCGCTCCTCCGGGCCGAGCAGGTCGAAGCTCCAGTGGATCGTGGCGGCGAGCGTCTGCTGGCGTGCCGGCGCGTCGCGCGGGCCGCTCGGCAGCATGTTCGGCTCGCGCTCGAGCCGCTCCAGGATCTCGCCCGGCGCGAGCAGCTTCGCGCGCGCCGCGGCCAGCTCGATTGCGAGCGGCAATCCGTCGAGCTGCCTGCAGACGCGGGCGACCTCGGGTGCGCTGGCCGTATCGAGCTCGAACTCCGGGTCGACCGCCTGCGCGCGGGCCGTGAAGAGGCGCACTGCGTCGGTCTTGACGAGCGCCTCGAAGGGGAGATCGGCGTCGGGAGTCGCGAACGGCGGTACCGGGTATTCGCGCTCGGCCGCCAGCCGCAACGGCGCGCGGCTCGTCGCCAAGATCCACACGCGTGGCGCGGCGGCGAGCACGTCGCCGACGAAGGGTGCAGCGGAGAGGATCTGCTCGAAGTTGTCCAGCACGAGCAGCATCCGCCGCTCGCGCAGATGCTCGATCACGCCCTCGGCCAGGTTCCGCTCACCCTCGCGTACGTCGAGCGCCTCGGCGATCGTAGGCACCAGGAGCTCCGGGCTCGAGACCGGCGCGAGGCTGACGAACAGCGCACCGTCGCGGAGCTCGGGCTCGAGCTCGTGCGCGACCGCCAGCCCGATTCTTGTCTTGCCCGTGCCTCCGGGACCGGTAAGGGTGACGAGCCGCGCCCCCTCGTCGCGGAACAGCGCACTTACTGCCGCGAGCTCGAGCCGGCGGCCGACCAGCGGTGTGGGGGGCACCGGCAGAGGCTGCGTCGAGCGGGTTGGCGCCTCCGGAGCGGCGAGGCTCGGGTCCTGCCGGAGGATCGCCCGCTCCAGCTCCTGCAGCGCGGGGCTCGGATCGAGGCCGAGATCCTCCGCGAGCGTTTCGCGGGCTTCGCGGTAGACCTCGAGCGCATCCGCCTGGCGGTCGCAGCGGTAGAGCGCAAGCATCCGCTGCTGGAGGAACCTCTCGCGATACGGCTCCTCGGCCGTGAGCGCTTCGAGCTCTGCGACGACGCCGTCGTGGCGGCCGCAGGCGAGCTCCGCGTCGAAGCGAAGCTCCAGCGCGCCGAGCCGCAGCTCCTCGAGCCTCTCTGCCTCGGCGGCTCGGCGAGTCTCGTCCGGCAAATCGGCGAGAGCCGGCCCTCGCCAGACCGCCAGCGCCTCCCGCAGGTCGTCCGCAGCGTCTTCCGCGCGGCCGGCCTCGAGCGCCGCCCGGCCACGCTCGAGCGTGCGCTCGAAGCGGTCGAGATCGAGCTCCTCATCGCCGACGACGACGCGGTACCCACGCCCGGCGGTCTCGATGCGGTCGGCGCCGAGCGCGCGGCGCAGCCCGTGCACGTAGACCTGCAACGACTGGACGGCCGACGCGGGCGGTGCTTCTCCCCAGAGCCCGTCGATCAGCTGCTCGGCTGTCATGACGCGCCGGCGGTTGACCAGCAGCAGCGCCAGCAGCCCACGCTGTTTCGGCGCACCGAGCGGCGCCGGCTGGTCGTCGACCAGCGCCTGAATCGGCCCCAGGATGCGGAATTGCACGGGATTCCCCCTTACCCCTTAACGCGTGCCCAAGTGGATCTTAAGCGGCCCCTTCGACAGTGCCGACGACAGCCGCGCCAGCGGCACACCGAGAAGGAGGCAAGCATGATCCGCGCAGGAGACTCAATCGAGAACCCGGTCACCGGCGAGCGTCTCGTCTTCCGGCAGACGAGCCGCGAGACGAACGGCGCCGCTGTCGTGATCGAGACCTATGTCCAGCCGAACGGCTTCGTCGCCGCGGCGCACGTGCACCCGAGCCAGGAGGAGCGCTTTGAGGTCCTCCGCGGCACGGTCGGCTTCAAGGTCGGCCGCGAAAAGGTCGTCGCCGGCCCCAGCAAGCGCCTCACCGTGCCCGCCGGCACGCCGCACAAGTTCTGGAACGCCGGCGACGAGGTCGCGCACTTCGTCTGCGAGATTCGGCCCGCCCTGCAATTCGAGTCGCTGATCGAGACGATGTTCTCGCTCGCCGCCGACGGCAAGACGAACCGCAAGGGAATGCCGAACCCGCTGCACCTTGCGGTGATCGCGCAGGCCCACTTCGACACGGTTCAGCTCCCGTTCCCGCCCGCCATCGTGCAGCGGATCGGCCTGGCGCTCGGCAGCCCGCTCGGCCGCGTGCTCGGCTACCAGCCCGTCTACGTCCCCGCGCCGGCTCCGGTCGGTGCTACCGCAGCGACGGCAGCAGTCTGATGCGGCGCGCCCTGTTCGTCGCGGGTTTCGTCCTCGGCCTCCTGGCACTCGCGGGGCTCGGGGCGTCCATCTCGCTCGTCCGCTCTGCCCGCTCGAAGGTGCCTGCGCGTCTCCGGCGCGCGTGCACCGTCCCGGCTCTCTCCCTTGCCATCGAAAGGAGCACAGCACCATGAATCCCTCGGAGAACCGCCGCTGGGCCTTCGTCGGCCCGCTCACCGTCGCCCTCTGGGTGGTCGGGCTCATCCTCCTCAACAACAACGGCCCGGCCTCACACGCGACCGGAAGCCAGATTCTCGCCTGGTACAAGTCGGAAACGGACTCGATCGTCCTCGGAGGCTGGCTGTTCATGCTCGGCTGCCTCGGCTTCGTCACCTTCGTCTCCGGCCTGCGCATGCGGCTTGCGGAGGCCGCCGGGTCGGCCAGCCAGCTGCCGGGCCTCGCCCTCGCAGGCGCCGCGATGGCGGGCGTCTGCGGGATGCTGACCGCGGGGGTCGACCTCGCCGGCGGGATCGACAAGAACGACATCGACCCCGGCACCGCGGCCACGTTCCATCACTCCGTCGACCTGTTCTTCGTCGGCGCAGAGCTCGCCGCGATCCTGCCGCTTGCCGCATTCGCGATCGTCGCCTGGCGGACTCGCGTCGTGCCCCGCTGGTGGGCAGCGTTCAGCGGCCTGGTCGCGGTCGTGCTCATCATCGGCCCGATCGGCTGGATCGGGTTGATCTTCGGCACGCCGATCTGGCTGCTCGGGACGAGCTTGTTCGTGCTGCTCGGCTCGCGCGACCGGGTGCGGGCGACTGCCGCCACCGCCTGAGGGCGGAAGTGGGACAGGAGGCGCGCCTCGGGGTCGGCGCGCCTCCTCCCGCTAGGCCACGCGGCTCTGCTCCGCCGGCGCGCCCTCGTGCGCCGGGAGGTAGAGCCGCTCGACGTATTCCGCCGCCATCCGGGCCGTGCCGAAGCGCGGCCCGAGCTCGGCGATCGACTCGCGCATGAGGGCGATCCAGCGCTGCGGGAGCCCGGCCTCGTCGCGCTCGTAGTACGCCGGCAGGACCTGCTCCTCGAGCACCGCGTAGAGCGCCTCTGCGTCCGTCTCGTCCTGCCGGGGGTCTCCCTCGAGCTCTGGACCGCCGATCGCGAAACCGCAGGCCGGGGAGTACGCCTCGGCCCACCAGCCGTCGAGGATGGAGCAGTTGAGCCCGCCGTTCAGCGCGGCCTTCATCCCGGACGTGCCCGACGCCTCGAGCGGCCGCTGCGGCGTGTTGAGCCACACGTCCACGCCCTGCGTGAGCCGCCGCGCCAGCGTCATCTCGTAGTCCTCGAGGAAGACGACCCGCCCGGCCGCCATTGGCTCGCGCGCGAAGTCCACCACGAGCTGGATCAGGTCCTTCCCGTCCTCGTCGGCCGGGTGCGCCTTGCCGGCCACGAGCACCTGGATCGGCCGCTCGGGATCGGCGAGGAGCCGCGCGAGCCGGTCGGGCCGGCTGAAG
>DASXOM010000051.1:0-65745 GCA_036494245.1 Gaiellaceae bacterium | reverse complement strand
CGACCTCGCCGATCTCGGCGAGCTCTACAAGCTCGATCGGCCGGACCTGAAGAACGATCCGTGGCTTCCCCAGGCGCGGCCGCCGTGGAACTCCATCGAGTCGGCCGCCGAGCAGTTCTCCGCCATCCGCACGGGCGACCTGCTCGTCCATCACCCCTACGACTCGTTCGCGAGCAGCTTCGAGTCGTACGTCGACCGCGCAGCTGCGGACCCCCAGGTGATCGCGATCAAGTCGACGGTGTACCGCACGAGCGACGACACGCCGCTCGTGCCTGCGCTGATCGACGCCTCGGAGCGCGGCAAGCAGACGGTCTGTCTCGTCGAGATCAAGGCGCGCGGAGACGAGCGCCGCAACATCGAGTGGTCGCGTTCGCTCGAGCAGGCCGGCGTCCACATCGTCTACGGCTTCCCGGGCCTCAAGATCCACGCGAAGACGACGCTGGTCGTACGGCGGGAGGCGGGAGGGCTCCGCCGTTACGTCCATCTCGGCACCGGCAACTACAACGCCGTCACCGCCCGCAGCTACGAGGACTTCGGGCTCTTCACCGCCGACGAGGACATCGCCGCCGACGTCGCCGACCTTTTCAACCACCTGACCGGCTTCGGGCGGCCCGGCGAGTTCCGCAAGCTGCTCGTGGCGCCGTTCACCCTCCGCGAGCGGCTGGTCGAGGAGATCCGGCTGGTCGCCGAAGCAGCGGCTGCGGGCAAGAAGGCGCGGATCCGGATCAAGGTCAACGGCCTGACGCACCCGCAGGTGATCGACGAGCTCTATGCGGCGTCCGCCGCCGGTGCGCGGATCGATCTTCTCGTGCGCGGGGTGTGCTCGCTGCGACCCGGCGTTCCGGGGCTGAGCGAGAACATTCGCGTGCGCAGCGTGATCGGCCGCTTTCTCGAGCACAGCAGGCTCTTCTCGTTCGACGCCGCCGATCGCAGCGTCTGGTTCATGGGCAGCGCCGACCTGATGCCGCGCAATCTCGACCACCGCGTCGAGGTTGTGACCCCGATCGAGGACCCCGCCGTCCAGGCCGAGCTGGCGAACACGTTCGAGGCGCTGTGGCGCGACACCGCGACCTCGTTCGAGCTAGACGCGGGCGGAATCTGGCGCCGCGTCGAGCCGAAGAAGGACGAGCGCCCACGCTCCGGGCAGCAGACGCTGATGCGGCGCGCACGGCGACGGATCTCGCTCGCCCGCGCTCACTGAACCGTTCCACCACCGTCTCAGGTCCGTCACAGGACCGTTACCTGAACGTTTATCCGTCCTCCGATGGCGGACCTACGATGAGTGGAGATGCGGATCGGAGTGATCGACGTCGGTTCCAACACGACACGGCTGCTGGTGGCGAGCGCCGCGGCCGACGGTCTCGATCCGCTCGAGACCGAGAAGCTGCGGCTGTCGCTCGGTGAGGAGATCGAGCGGCACGGGGTCGTCTCGGACGTTCACGTTGCGGCCGCGGCGAAGGCAGTCGCCGAGATGGCCAGAGCCGCGAGACGCGAGCGCGTCGACTCGCTCGACGTCTTTCTCACGGCTCCCGGCCGCCAGGCGGGCAACTCCGCCGAGCTCGTCGCGGCGCTGTCGCGGGCGGCAGGAGTCCAGGCGCGTGTGCTCACGAAGGAGGAGGAAGGCACGCTGGCCTACCGCGGCGCCGTCCTCACCGCGAGCATTGCGCTGCCGCAGCGCATCGCCGTCTGCGACATCGGTGGAGCCTCGACGGAAATCGCCGTCGGCAGCCCGGGCCGCGACCCCGACTGGGTCGAGTCCGTCGATCTCGGCTCCGTCCGGCTGACCGCTCGCGCCGCGGACATGCACTCCGAGGCCGAGGACGCGCTCGCTCACCTCGACCCGCCCCTCGTCGAAGCCGCCCTCGCCGTCGGTGGGAGCGCCCGCGCCGCACGCCGGCTGGTGGGCGCCGAGCTCGGCGAGAGCGAGTTGGCCGAGGCGCTGCAGATCGTCGAGACGACAGCGCCGCGCGAGGTGGCCCGCCGTTTCGGGGTCGACCGCGCGCGGGCCGAGATCCTGCCGGCCGGCGTGATCCTGCTCGCCGAGGTGCAGCGGAAGCTCGCCGTCACGCTGCACGTCTGTAGCGGCGGCATCCGCGAGGGGGCCGTCCTGGCCTCGCTCGAGGCGCTCGCCGCGTAGCTCTACGGCGCGGGAAGCTCGCGCACGACCTCGCCGTCCTCGAGAACGAAAGCGGCACCCTTCTTCAAGCCGCGGCCCACGAGCGCCTCGACGATGTCACCGTGCGTGCAGCAGACGACGCCGTCCTCCCGAAGCAAGGCGGCTGCGGCCGCCCCTGCGCCTTCCGCTAGACGGACGTCCTCCTCGAGCTCCACCCCGAGCGCGGCGGCCAGCGGCTCTACCGTCTGGACGCAGCGGACATAGGGGCTCGAGACGATGCGCCGCACCCCGAACGGCCGCAGCAGCTCGACGAGCTCGCCCGACTGGCGCCCGCCTCTCTTGTCGAGGGGACGGCGGCGGTCGTCGTGCTCGAAGTCGTGGCGGTCGCCGGCCGAGGCATGGCGCAGCAGGACGCTCGTCACAACCGCTCCAGCAGTGGGAGGTCTCGCGACCAGCTGAGCACGGCCGCGGCGCGCTCCGGCGTCTCCCAGCGGATCTCGTCCACCTCGTCGTCGGGGGCGAACTCCCCGTCCAGGGCACGCATCCGCCAGTAGCGGACGACCTTCGGCCGGCCCCTGCCGTCGACGTAGCTCGTCTCGCCGATCTCCTCCAGGAGCTCGCAGCGCAACCCCGTCTCCTCCTCGACCTCGCGCAGCGCACAGGCCTCGTCGGACTCGCCCGGGTCACACTTGCCCTTCGGGAAACTCCAGTCATCGTACTTCGGCCGGTGCACGAGCAGGACCTCGCCGTCGCGCACGACGAGTCCGCCCGCGGCGCGAACGACCGTCAGATCGCCTTGCGGAACTTCTGCCACGCCTTCGGCCACGCCGCTCTCGCCTCCAGGCGACGCTCCTCCTCGCGCTCGACGAGGCGCCCGGCGACGAGCGCAAGCTCGGGGGTCGACCCCGCGGCGAGTGCCCGCAGCCGCCTCGCGGCGACGACAGCGTCCTGATGGTCCCCGAGGACGTCCTGCAACTTCTTGGCGCGCTTCACGAGCTTCTTCCTGCCCGCAAGCTCGGCCGCGTACCTCGCTCGCTTGCCCTTCTTCCGCACCGCGTGCAGCTCGTCGTTCGTCGGCTCGTCCGACAGCTTCCGAACGGCCTTGCGCACCTTGGCGGACGCCTCGCCGACGAGCTCGTCGAGCGTTACCGTGGAGCCGCTCGGCTCGAGCTCGTCGAGCGTGCGGGCGGTGTCGTCGAGGAGGGCCAGGTACTCGTCCGAGCGCAGGGCTGCGAGCAGGCGGCTACGGCTACAGGAGCGCTCGGTGCGCAGCACAGCGAGCAGCGGCCCGGCGCGCCTCGCGTCCTCTCCCCCGAGCTCAGCCGCCTCGGCTTCGAGCCGCGCGAGCAGCACGTCGAGGTCGCGGACCTCGCCGAGCACCTGGCCCAGCTGCTTCAGCCGCCCGTCGAGCTCCGCGGTGTCGGTCGCGACGAGCTCGCTACCCGCGCGGAGCAGGGCGCGCAGGCGGCGGACGCCGACGCGCATGTCGTGGAGGCTCTCGGGATCGCGGCCGAGACGTGTGCCCGGGTCATGTCGCTCGATCTCGCGCAGCTGCTCGCGCAAGCGGCCCCGCAGCTCCTCGAACGAACGAGGAGCCGGCCCATACGCAGGCAGGCGGCCGAGCGCACGGAACAGCTTGGGCAGCCCGTGCCCCTGTTCTGCGCCCGCCGAGACGAGCTCGTCAGCGATCTCGTCGAGGTCGTCGGGGCTGCCGTCTCGAAGCTCGATCTCGACCTCGACGAACTGGTCGCACTCCTCCGGGGAGTCGAGCACCGTGACCTCGTCCGCGGTCACCTCGGCGGTCGTGCCGTTGCGCGCGACGAGCTCGCCGCTCCGTCGCGTTCGCAGCTCCGCTACGCGCTCGAGCGGGCCGCGGCGCAAGTGAGCGTGAAGGAGGGCGAGCAGCTCCTCGGGCGGCTGCCCCGGCGCTCCATCAGCCTCGAGCTCGAGCCGCGAGTCGTCGGCAGGGAGCTTGAGCTGCCAGACGCCGTGGCCGTCCTCGGTGCGGCGCCGCAGCGTGATGCCCACCGCCGCCAGCGACTCGCCGGGCACGTCGTAGTAGACGGAGGTGAAGACCCGCGGCGCAAGCGGGCGGCCGCCGAGCGGCGGCAGCCGAAAGCCGGCAGGAGCGTCGAGCTTGAGCTCATGCTCATCAGTTCCCCGCATACGCCCACGATAGGGCTAGCGAACGAGCTCTGCCAGCGCCTCCCGCGTCTGCCTGGCCTCCTGCTCGAGGCCGGGCGCGTACGCCCCTGCGGCCTCGAGCAGAAGTTGTTGGCGACGCTGGGCGTCGATCTCGCTCAGGAGCTCGTCGATCCGCTGCCGGCGGGCAGCCGGGTCCTCTCGCGGGCTCATGCGGCCTCCTGCAGCTCGACCGCGTCGATCTCCTCGACGCGCTCGCGCGCCGGCCGGAGGAAGACCGCCGCGACGACGAATGCCGCGACGAGCAGGCCGCCGAGGACGACGAAGGACGTCTGGAAACCGCTGACCGTTGCGGCCGCGCTCGCGGCCGAGACGCCGTGAGCATGGGCGTAGCTCGATGCCGCGCTCGCCGCGATGGTGCTGATCGCCGCGAGCCCGACGGCGCCGCCGATCTGGCGGCTCGTGTTCACGAGGCCGGAGGCGACACCGGCGTCGGCACGCTCCACACCGGTCAGGCTTGCGATCGTGACCGGCACGAAGGAGAAGCCCAGGCCTGTCCCGCCGAGCACGAAGGCCGGGAAGAGATCCCAGAAGTAGTGGCCGTCCACCGGCAGCTGCGTGAGCAGGCCGAGAGAGAGGACGGCGAGCGCGAGGCCGATCATGAGGGTCGCCCGGACGCCGATCCGGCCGACCACGGCTTGCGCGAGGTTCGAGGCCACGACGACGGAAAGGGCGAACGCGACGAACGCGACGCCGGTCTGAACCGCCGAGTAGTGGAGGACGTCCTGCGCGTAGAGCGTAAGGACGAAGAACTCCGAGAAGGTCACGGCCCCGACGAGCGCCATCGTCGCGTTCGCGCCCGAGAGCGCGCGCAGGCGGAAGATCCGCAGCGGCAGCAGCGGCGAGCGTGAGTGCAGCTCGATCGCGACGAACGACGCGATGAGCGCCACGGCTCCACCGAGCAGCCCCAGCGTGACCGGCGAGCTCCAGCCGTCCGTTGCCGCCCGAGTCAGCCCGTAGACGAACAGCATCAAGCCGCTCGTGACCGAGGCGGCGCCGGCCAGGTCGAAGTGGCGATGCGGCAGCTCCGCGCGGCTGTCGCGCAGCAGGAAGGGCGTGAGCGCGATCGCGGCGAGGCCGACCGGGACGTTGACGAAGAAGATCCACGACCAGCCGAGATAGGAGGTGATCACGCCGCCGAGCAGGACGCCTGCCGCCGCGCCGCTACCCGAAGCGGCGCCGTAGATCCCGAGCGCGCGGTTGCGCTCAGGGCCTTCGGCGAACGTCGTCATCAGGAGCGAGAGCGCAGCCGGAGCGAGCAGCGCGCCTCCCAGCCCTTGCAGCGCACGGAACGCGACGAGCGAGCCCGACGACCAGGCGAAGCCGCAGAGCAGGGAGCTCGCGGCAAAAAGAGCGAGGCCCGCGACGAACATGCGCCGTCGGCCGAGCAGGTCGGCGAGGCGGCCGCCGAGCAGCAGCGTCCCGCCGAAGAGGATGGCGTACGCGGTGATCACCCACTGGATCCCCGTGGCCGAGAACCCGAGGTCCGACTTGATCGACGGGAGCGCAACGTTCACGATCGCCACGTCGAGAATGACCATGAACTGAGCGGTGACGATAAGAGCAAGTGCACTCCAGCGCCGCCGGGAAGCAAGGGGATGAAGCGTGGGAAGCAAGCAGATCCTCCAATCGTTGGTACTACCAACTATACATGAGGGGAACGCTTGGCCGCGCTACACTATTCCACGAGATGGGAATCGATATGAAGACTGATTTGAAAACCCAGACCACCGGTATGCCCGCGGAGCTCGTCGCCTCGAGCCTCTTCCTGCTCAAGCGGCTCGGCTTTGCCGCGAAGAGCCGGTCGCTCGACGAGTACGAACGCTTCGGGCTCAGCCCGTACCACCACGCGATCCTCGCCCTGCTCGAGGGAAGCGCTCCCGAGACGCAGGCCGAGATCGCGGACGCGCTCGGTTACGACCGAGGCACGCTCGTCGGGCTCCTCGACGAGCTCGAGGAGCAGGCGCTCGTCGAGCGCAAGCGCGATCCCGAGGACCGGCGCCGGCAGATCGTCCGGATCACAACCGACGGCAAGCGCACGCTCGCGAAGCTCCGCGCGCTCGCGCGGCGCCTCGAAGACGAGTTCCTCGCGCCGCTCGACGCCGAGCAGCGAGAGCAGCTGCACACACTGCTGCTCGTGCTCGCCGCGCGGCACGAGCCGCGGTGCGCTCCTCCGTCGGTGGACGGCTAACGCAGCGCGCGGAGACGCGCTTCCGCAGTGGTCTCCAGCCCGGTCAGCGGCTGGCAGATCACGCAGTGGTAGATGCGAGCCGTCCCGTCCTCGCTGCTGGTGAGGACCCAGTTGCGGCTCGGGCTGAAGCTCGCCCCGATGAGCGGCTTGGTGTCGCGGCCGAGGTAGAAGAGGAGCTGGCCCGTGCGTGCGTTCCAGAGACCGGCGGTGAACTGGCTCGTTGTCACGATCCAGCGGCCGTCGGGGCTGAAGCTGCCGGTGTTGACCGCGAAGAAGTGGCCCAGGAGGACGTGGAGCACGTGTCCGGTCCCGGTAGCCCAGATGCGACCGCTGTGATCGGAGCTGACCGTGACCAGCTCGCGACCGCTCGGCGAATACTCGGCGTCGTTGATGAGTTGCGTATGCCCTTTGAGCGTATGGAGGAGCTGGCCGGTCGAGGCGTCCCAGAGCTGCGCGATGGTGCCCTTGGTCGTTGCCACGCCGAGGCCGCCCGGCGAGAGGACTGCGTGCTGCGCCGTCGTGTGGATCGTGCTGACGAGGCTGCCGCCGTCGGTGTAGACGCGGACCGAGCTCGGTAGCCGGACGAGGAACCGCCCGCCGCCGGTCGAGAGCCCGAGGACTCGCCCGCCCGCCCGAACGAGGACCGGGTGCCCGTTCGACCAGCCGACGGTGTCCCCTCGGCCGAGGAGAACCGACCCGCCCGGCCTCGGAGCGAGCGAGGTCGCGCCGACGCCGGGGGTCAGCTTCACGATCCCGCGACGATCCGAGAGCAAGTTGCTGGCGCGGTCGGCCAGGAAGATCGAGCTCCCGGAGACCGCAGTGGCAACGATTGGCGAGGGCATCGTCAGCTGCTTCACGAGGCGACCGGACGTCGTGAGGATCCGCGCACGTCGTCCCGCGACACTGACCGCGTGCTCACCCGCCCAGAGCGCATCCACCGGCGAGCTGCGTCTGTCGATCGGCACGAGAGTCCCGAGCGGCAGTGCTTCCCAGAGCCGTGCCGTGCCATCGCTCGAGCCGGTGACGATCGTGCGCCCGCTCGGGTCGAACTCCACGCTCGTCACTGCCTTGCCGTGTCCCGCGAGTGGGGCGAGCAGGCGGCCGTCCGCGGCGTAGTAGATGCGCGCGAGCAGATCGTCGGAGGCGGTGGCGATCCGACTTCCGTCCGGGCTGAAGGCGGCTGCGTTGATCGCTCCGGTCGCGCCGACGAGGAGGAGCTCGCGCCGGCCGGTGACAACGTCCCAGACGTAGGCGGCGCCGTCCTGGCTCGCGGTCACGAGCGAGCGGCCGTCACGGGAGAACTGCTCGTCCAGGACGTAGCCCTGGTGCTGTAGCACGTGGAGGAGCCGGCCCGTGCGAGCGTTCCAGATCCGCGCTGTCCGGTCGCGGCTGCCGCTCGCGAGCAGCCTCCCGTCCGGGCTGAAGGCGAACGAGCGGATTCCGGCCTCGGGCAGACGCCTGATCACGCGACCCGTGTGGGCGCTGAGGATCTCCGCGCTCGTCGACTTCCCAAGCCGAGTGGCGACGGCGAACACGTCCCCGTTCGGATCGAGAGCGCTTGCTAGGACACCGCTGCCCAGGTCGATTGCCCGCACATGCCCGGTTGCGAGATTAAGCACGTGGACGTGCGTACCGCTGCCCACGAGCAACGTCTTCGAGCTGAAGGACAGAGCCGTGATGGGCGAGCCTGTCGCCAAGGTGTGCAGCGGCTTCATGCGGTGCGGCAGCCAGACGGCGACTTGGCCGCCATCGGTGCCCGTCGCGAAGAAGCGGCCGTCGGGGCTCCAGGCCGCCATGGCAAGTCGGGGGATGCTGTGAGACCTGAGCCGCCGGCCGGCTGTGTCGTAGGTCGCAACCCGGCCGTTGTTGCTCCCTACGAGCAACAAGCGTCCCCTCGGTTGGAACGAGGCCACGACGATGTTCCCGCCGAGACGCAGGACCCGTGTCTCGCGCATCGCGGCGAGGCTCGAGCGGAGAACGCCGGCGGTCTGCCGTCCCGGGTCGAGGTCCGCGGCCTGCAGCGCCAGCTGGACGCTGACCTGCGGATTGGTCGGTATGTCCGCGAGCGCGCGGCCGGCGAGCTCGCCGCCATGCGCGCGCCGTGCCTGCGTCCGCGCGTTGCTGCGCTGGACGAGGGCGAAGATGGCGACGCCGGCGACGATCGCCAGGGCAACGAGACTCACGCCGATGATCGCAAGCAGGCGGCGGCGCTGCTGCCGCCCGCGAATCCGCTCGCGCTGCAGCTGGTGCTCGGCCTGCCACGCCAGGATGGGCGGTCCGAGGACGTCGTGGAAGATCTCGTAACGCGTCGGCGCGCCCTGCATGCCGTTGACGCCGCGGACGATTCGCTCGCGCCCGAGCCGGTCGAGCAGGCGCCGCAGCTCGTTGTCCTCGACGTGGGCGTACTCGGCGAGGTCGGACGGCTCGTGCGAGACCTTGCGTCCCGAGGGCGTCACGAGCTGCCGCACGACCCGCGCCGCCGCCTCCTGCTCGGCGAGCGGCAAGGCATCGAGCGCTCCCCGCACGTGCTCGCGCACCACGGCACGCGCCCCGCCGATCGCTCGGAGGGTCGCGAGGCGCAACTCGTGCGAGCCCAGCTCCCGCTCGCGCTCCCACAGGCGCTCGAGCACGAGCTGGAGGTACGGCGCCTCGACGCCGGTGTCGGTCGACGCCTCGTCGAGCACGGCCTCGACGAGCGCGTCTTCCGCGGTGAACTGCTCTCCGGTCAGCTCGCTGTAGCGGTCGAGCGGGCCGAGGATCGCCGCCTTGCCGGCCTCCCGATCGAGCAGGTCGAGGCGAAGCAGGTTCGAGAACAGGTCGGGAATCCGGCCGGCGAACTCGTCGAGATCCGCGAGTGCGTCGTCGCGCAGCGCGAGCAAGACGTTGACGCGCAGCCCGGGCCGGCGCAGGAGCTCGGGCAGCGAGTCGCTCAGAGGCCCTTCGAGACCGTGGTAGAGGACGTACTCCTCGAAGTTGTCGAGCAGGAGGTGGAGCTCGCCGCTCTGCTGAGCCGCCGCTGCGACCGTGTCGACGAGACCGGCTGTGGCACCGAGCTCGCCGCACTCCGCTTCCACCGAAGCCATCATGCGAGCCGCGGGATCCTCGGCCCACGCGTCGTGCACGACGACCGGCGCGCCGCTCAGCTCCCGCAGCCTGCGCGCAACGCCGGCACCGAGGAGCGAGCTCTTGCCGACCCCGCTCGGCCCGTAGAGGATGGTGAGCCGGTTCGCCAGCACGTTTGCCGCCACCGCCGCGATCTCACGCTCACGGCCGAAGAAGAGAAGGGCGTCGAGCTCGGAGTCCTCGAACGAGGCGAGGCCCTTGTACGGGCTCTGCGGGACTTCGCTCAGGAGACCGCCGCCTTCTCCAGCGCCCGCTCGAGCTCGGCGACGTACGCCGCGGGCGCCAGGTCGACCACCTCGACGTCGCGGCGCCGCCAGAACTCCCGCTCGAGCGGCTGCGGCCCGGGATGCACCGACCAGGAGCGGTACGGCAGCGGCTCACTGCCCCAGAAGCGCTCGAGGACGACGCGCAGCGTCCAGGTCGAGAGTGTGTACCCGAGCAGCAGCAGATGGGTACGACGCAGGCGCGCGGCGAGCGACACGGGCAGGCGGCGCGCGACGTCGCCGTAGTGGATGAAGTCGTCCTCCGTGACGGCAAAGCTCTCCCAGGCACGTCCGGTCGACCGGTCGATTCGCCCCTGCAGGTGGAGTAGCACCGTGCGCTCGTCGAGGGCGAGCCCGCCGGTGTATGCGTTCGGCCGCTCGATCACGTTCGCCACACCGCTCGGGGCGATGTGACAGAAGCTGCCGCGCATCTCTCCGGCGGCGAGGTAGCAGACCGTCTCGTACGGCTCCTCGAGCTCCTCGAGCGCCCGCTCCAGCGCGAGCTCGTAGCCGGTCGTGACGAGCAGCGGCTGCCCGGTCTCCCGGTCGCGCAGCAGGGCCGGCAGCCGAGCGAGGAAACGGTGCACGGGAGACGGCTCCCCGTCTCCCTCGACGAGCGCGTGAAGCGTGTCGTACAGAGGCCCCGAACCGTTGAGCACCGCGACGGCCTGCGAGACGCGCGCGAGCTCCCGGGTGTCCGCGTCGAGGCCGAACCGCCGCGCGAGCTCCGAGGCGAGCGGTTCCGAGTCGGAGCCGACCACGACCGTGACCTTGCCGGCGAGCAGGGCCGCGGCGACCTCCTCGAAGTGCTCTACCTCGGGGATCGCGCCGCGGTCGACCGCGAACGTCTCCTGGCGGAGAATCGACGCATGCACGCCGCGTAGCAGCGGGCTGGGCTCCAGGCCGAGCTCCTCGACGAGCAGCTCGCGGCCCTCGCGATAGGCCTCGAGCGCCTGCGCCTGCCGGCCGGAGCGGTAGAGAGCGAGCATGAGCTGGGCGCGTAGTCGTTCGCGCAGCGGGTGCGTGCCGGCGAGCCTCTCGAGCTCGCTTACGACCTCCGCGTGCGCTCCGATCGCAAGCTTCGCCTCGGCCCGCTCCTCGACCAGCGTGAGGTGGAACTCTTCGAGCCGCGCGATCTCCTCGCGCGCGAACGCCTCGTAGCGGAACTCCGCCAGCGCCTCGCCTTGCCACAGGGCGAGCGCCTCGTCGAGCAGCGCCGCCCGCCGCACGGGCTCGCTCGCGCGGGCAGCGTCGACGAGGCTGCGGACGCGGGCCAGGTCGAGCTGCTCGGGCCCGATCCGCACGAGATAGCCCGGCGGCCGCGTCTCGATCGCATCCGGGCCGAGCGCCTTTCTCAGCTGGGCGACGAAGTTCTGGAGCGACGCCGTGGCCGTCGCGGGTGGGTTGTCCTCCCACAGCGCCTCGAGCAGACGGTCGAGGGAGACGACCCGGCCCGCTTCGAGGAGCAGCATCGCCAGCAGCGCCCGCTGTTTCGGGCCGCCGAGCTGGATCGGCTCTCCGTCTTGCTGAGCCTCGAGCGGTCCGAGGATGGCGAATTCGACCAACGCGCGAAGGTTGTAGCACCGTGCGGATGCCGCTTCCCAACGGCCGTTAGCAGGTCATTAGAGCGCGGTTGGCGACGGCGCCGACGGTGGCGCCATGAACGTCTCGCCGTACCGCCTCCGTCCGGCCGCAAGCCTCGCCTCCGGCGTAGCCGTAGTCGCTGCCGTCGCAGTCGTGTTCGGGTTCGTGCTGGGCACCGGCCAGGCGGGCACTTCGCCGCTGCTGGCAGGCTTCCTGGCCCGCAGCTACGCGCCCGGTCAGGTCGCCGTTCTGGCCGTCGGCGGGGGCGACACGAACCGTGCCACGCTCCAGATCTTCCAGGCCGGCGCTTCGGGCACACCGGGCCCGGCAGCCGCCCCCGGGTGGGACAGGCACACGTTCGGCAAGCCGGTAACCGCACCGCAACAGGTGCTTCGCCCGGCGGGAAGCGGACGCTGGCTTGTACACGTCCGCCTCGGCTCGGACTGGCCGAGCGGGGCGTACGTCGCCCGCCTGAGCTGGGGCGCTCAAGCCGACTACGCCCCCTTCATCCTCCGCCCGAGCCGGCTCGGCAGCGAGCCGGTGCTCGTCGTGGAGCCGACCAACACGTGGCACGCGTACGACGACTTCGACGGCGACAGCTGGTACCTCGACCCTGCCGTCCACTTCATCGACCTGACCCATCCGTTCGCCGCCTCCAGGGTGAACGGCAAGCGGGTGCCGGCCGGGCTGCCGGAGCAGTTCCAGCGCTTCGACGTCGGTTTCCTGCGCTGGTACTGGCACAGCGGCTACCAGGCGGACTTCGTCTCCGACGACGACCTCGAGCGCCTCTCGAGCTCCGGGCAGCTCAGCCGCTATCGGCTCATCGTCTTCGCCGGCCACGAGGAGTACGTCACCTCGCACACCTTCGACCTGATCACCGCCTACCGCAACGCCGGGGGCAACCTCGCGTTCCTGTCGGCCAACAACTTCTTCTACAAGGTGAGAGTTTCGGGGAACACGATGACCGGCCGCATCCCGTGGCGCAACGTCGGTCGGTCCGAGGCCACGCTCGTCGGCGCGCAGTACGCCGGCTGGAACGAGGGGAACTATCCGAACCGGCCCTACCGCATCACCGACACCGCTGCCGCGCCCTGGTTATTCGAGGGCACGGGCCTGCACGACGGCAGCAGCGTCGGCAACTACGGGATCGAGGTCGATGAGCCGAGCTCCGCGTCGCCCCCGCACGCGCACGTCCTCGCCGTGATCCCGAACGAGCTCGGGCCAGGCAAGCCGGCCGAGATGACCATCTACACGCGCGGCCACTCGACGGTGTTCGACGCGGGCGCCATCAACTTCGAGGCGAGCGCCCACTGGCCCGTCCTGTCACGCTTCTTCTCCAATCTCTGGAGTCATCTGAGCGGAGAGACGAGCGATACCGACACCTAGAAGCCTCGCGGTGATCGGGCTGCTCGCGGCGGCCGGCGCTCTCGCCTCGGGCGGGAGCAGCCGGCCGCGGTCGACGACGCTGATACCGCCGCCCTCGGTCCCCCTCGCGACGGTGACGAAGCGGCCCCCGCAGAGCGCCGCGCTGCCGTGGCCGACGTACGGGGCGGACAACGCGCGCCGACGGGTAGTCGCCGCGAGGGGGCTTCGGCCTCCGTTCCGGCGACTCTGGACGTTCCACGGCAGGCACCTGCTCGAGTTCCCGCCGGTCGTCGGCTACGGCAGCGTCTTCGAGGAGGCGTTCGACGGCCGGCTGTACTCGATCGACTCCGCGAACGGCCGGATCCGCTGGCGCTACACCTCCCACGGCTGCGGCTGGTCGTCGCCGGCGCTCGCCGGCCACCTCCTCTTCGCCACCTTCATCGGCAACCACGAGTGCAACGCGACGTTGCAGGGCGGTGAGCTCGTAGCCCTCTCACCCGAGACGGGCCGCATCCGCTGGCGCCGTGCGATCGGCCCGTCGGAGTCGTCGCCGCTCGTCGAGGACGGCACGGTGTACGTCGCCGACCAGGACGGATACGTCTACGCCCTCGACGCCCGCACCGGACGACTGCGTTGGCGCTTCGACACCGGGGCGCCGATCAAGGCGTCGCCCTCGTTCGCCTACGGCCGGATCTACATCGGCAACTACGCCGGCGAGATGCTCGCGCTCGGCGCGAGCACCGGCCGGCTGGTCTGGCGCAGCTCCGGTTACGGCAACTTCTATTCGACCGCAGCGGTCAACGCCGGACGCGTCTACGTCGGCTCGCTCGACGGCCGCGTCTACGCGTTCTCGGCCCGGAGCGGGGCCGTCCTCTGGAGCTTCGGGGCCGGGAGCTACGTCTACGCCTCACCGGCGGTCTGGCACGGCCTCGTCCTCGCCGGCTCGTACGACCACACGTTCTACGCGCTCGACGGTGGCAACGGCTCACTCCGCTGGACGTATCACGCGCAGGCCTCGATCTCCGGCGCCGCCTCCGTCGTCGACGGCATCGTCTACTTCTCGAGCTTCGATCACCGCACGTACGGGCTACTCGCCTCGAGCGGCCACCTGCGTGCCGAGTGGCCGGACGGCGAGTACTCGCCCGCGGTGGCCGGCAACGGCGTGCTCTACCTCGTCGGGCTCGGCCGGATCTACGCGCTCGTACCCGCCGTCAGGCCGGAACGATGACGCGCTCGGCCAGCGGCAGCTCGAACGTGAAGGTCGCGCCCTTTCCCGGATCGGACTCGACCCAGATCCTGCCGTTCATCGAGCGCACGAGCTCCCGGCTGATGTAGAGGCCCAGGCCGCTTCCCCCGATGCCGCGGCGCTGGTCCGGATCGAGGCGATAGAACTTCTCGAAGATCCGCTTCTGCTCGCTCAGCGGGATGCCCAGGCCCTCGTCGCGGACGGTGAAACGCGCGTAGCCGTCGCCGGCGTCGACCTCGAGCTGCATGCGTCCGCCCTCTGGCGAGTACTTGATCGCGTTGTCCATGAGATTGGTCAGCACCTGGCGCGTGCGCGCCGGATCGCCGACCACTTTCGGGAGCACGGCTGGAATCGACACGTCGATCGTCGTGTCGTCGCCCACCCGGAGGCGTGCCGCCGCGGCCACCGACCACACGAGCTCCTCTGGATCGAAGGGCTCGGTGACGACCCGGAGGGAGCCGCTGTCGAGCTGGCCGGTGAGCAGGATCTCCTCCACCAGCTCGGCGAGCCGCTTAGACTGGGCGCCGATCATGTCGAGGAGGTCGTGCCGGGTCTGGTCGGTCAGCTCGTGCTCTCGCTCGAGCAGCGTCATCGCGGCGCCGTGCAACGACGCGAGCGGCGTGCGCAGCTCGTGCGAGATCGTGGCCACGAACTGGGCGCGGAGCTCCTCGAGCCGCCGCTCGCGGGTGACGTCGCGGAAGGCGTAGACGATGCCGTCGGGCAGGGTGACGCCGGCGATCGAGAGCCAGATCTCCCGCCCGTCGATCTCCAGCGGCACGGTCTCGGCGCTCGACTCGTCGTCGAACTCGCCCGGCCGTCGTGCCACGGGAACCCTGGCGGCGACCGCCGGCCAGCCCGGCACGGCCTCGGCGACCGTGTGATCGCAGACGGCGTCCGAGCGTAGGCCCGTGATCGCCTCGGCCGCCTGGTTCCAGAGACGAACCACGCCGTCGTGGTCGACGAGGAAGACGCCGTCGCCGACGTGCGCGAGCACACGCTCGGCGCGCTCGCGCTCCTGTCTCGAGACCCGGCTCCGCGCGATCGACGGGGACACCGCATAGGCCATGGCGAGCAACGCGAGGATGACGGCGAAGCCGAGACCGAACACGCGCCAGCGCGCCAGATCCGCCCTCGAGTCGATGTAGGAGCTGGGCTCCAGGACTGCGAGCCGGGTCCCGTTGGCGCCGGAGCCGAGATTCTCGGCAACCGTCCGGTAGCCGTTGCCATCTGCGCGGATGTCGCCCGCTCGGCCGACGAGCGTGCCGGCCTCGATCCGCACCGTCCGTTCTGTGCCCACGAGCCTGCCGTCACGGGCAAAGCCGATCTGCCGGTGACTACCGAGATCGACGTGCGAGGTCAGCCAGCCGGCGAGCAGGTGGTCGAGCGGCACAAAGACGACGACCTGACCGATCGTGTGTCCTTTCGACAGGAAGTCGATCCGCCGGACGGCCGCAGCCGCAGGGATCGAGCCGCGCCAGGGCGCGACCTGGCCGTGCGGGTGGCGTCTGTTCACTCGCATCCTCCAGACAACCGTGCGGTGGCCGCCGTGGAGAAGCTCGTGTTGCACGCGCCGCTCGCCGGCCAGCCGGCTGGCGGTCGAGTCGACCTTCGACACCACGCCGCGGTAGACGACGCCGGCGGAGTTCAGGCTGTCGATGAGCCGGTTGTCGGCATTGTTCCGCTCGCGCTGCGCCGAGTAGCCGCCGAGCCCCCACGCGGCTACGGCCAGCGGAATCGCGAGCAGCAGGAGCGCAGCAGGAAGCCTGAATCCGCCGGGCCGGGTGCTCGTTCTCCGCCTTGGTGGGGCGGGAGCGTGTGTAGGGGCAGCTTGCGGCATCATCCTTGGCGCCACCTCCAACGGCCGCAACGCCGGGGACGTTCAGGCGTGGGCAAACCGTAGCGCGGAGCTCGGTTCCTGACCAGGCTTTTGAACTTCGTCACTTTTGCGCTGTACCCTTCGCACCGCGATGCGCAGGGGCTTTCTTCTCCTCGCTCTGCTCTTGATCACAGCCTTTACGGCAGGCCCTGCTTTCGGCGGCGCGATATGGCGTCTGCCTTCGATATGACGGACCGCCGCTCGCCTGGCTGCTCGAGGCTTGCAAGGCTCCAGACGGCAGCTACCGGGCGCTCCAGTCGTGGGTCCGCCTCAAGCCCAACGGCGGGACGACGGGAGCCACCGAGCTCCATCTCTCTCACTCGCGCGGCCCGCTCGCCAGCTTGACCATCTATCAGAACTGGGCCGAGCGGCAGTACCGCCACCTGTTTGGCCGCCTCACCTACAACGGTCGCGGCGTGTACGGCTTCAAGGCGACCGGCCACGGCGCTCCGCTCGACAGCTACGGCCGGAACATCTACGTCGACACCTTCGACTCCCGCTACGGGAAGGGCTGGCATCGCGAGAACAGCTTCCTCACACACCATCGAGGCAAGACGCTGGGCGACTTCTGCTACGGCTTCTTCCCACACGGCAGTCATCCACCGGGCAAGGGAACGAAGTACCGTGCGACCGCGGAAGGGCCGGGAGTGACGCCGGACGTGATGTGGGCGGCCGACGACGTCGGCCCCTACGACGCGAGCGCCCAGGCCGGGCAGCAGGGCCTGGAGCGGAGCTGGGGCGACCCGAAGTGCCGGACCTGAACGCAGCGTAAGCGCTTTAGGCTTTCCACGATGGCCGAGAGCCTCGACACGCTGGTCGCGGATGCCGACCGCGCGACGGCGGCCGAAGAGATACGCCAGCACTACGACAGCGGCCGGCTGACGCTCGACGAGTTCGAAAGCCGACTCGACGAGGTGCACGCCGCCCGCACTCGCGGGGATCTTGAGCACGCGTTCCGCCAGCTGCCGCGGACCGAGCCGCCCGTGAGCCTCCGCCTACGGGACCGCCGCTGGAGCTCGCTCGCGCTCCAGTACGCGCTCATCAACCTTGTCGCCATCCTCATCTGGGCCTTCTCGGGAGCGCAGACCAACGACTTCTGGCCAAGGTGGGTCCTGCTCGTGACGCTGATCCTGTACTTCCGCCGCCTCGGCGGGCGTTCGGGCCGGCGCGGGCCGCCGCGGCGGAGCGGCGAGCACTAGTCGCCGTGACGCACGAGTACGACACGGCCGAACGGGACCTCGAGCGGGCGGGCATGGCTCTGTCGCGGCATCCCTCGGAGGCGGGGGTCGAGTGGCGGCTCGAGTTGCCGCACGGGGAGCAGGTCGACGCATGGGAGCCCGGCATCGCGGGGCTCGCGCCACCACCGGAGATCGAGCGCCTCATCAAAGGCATCACTGCGGGCAAGGATCTCGTCCTCGACCCGCCGCCTCGCCATCTGCCTTCGGACGAGTACGGCCGGTTCGAGGAGTTGACCCGTCAGCTCGTCAGCGGGCGCCGCCCACCCGGATCCGGTGCAGCATGAACCACGCCGACTTCTGAGTCACGCCGACGGCACGTCCGAGCTCGCGAGAACTGATCCCGCTCCGAGAGTTGGCAGCCACCCAGATCGCCGGCAGCCACTTGTCGAGTCCCAGCGGAGAGCCCTCGAAGATCGTGCCGGCCTTGACCGAGAACTGTCGCTTACACGCTTTGCACTTCCAGAGGCGACGCGTCGAGACATACGAGTGCTCGGCCGCCCCGCAGCGCGGGCAGACCGGCCCACCGGGCCACCGCAACGAAACAACGTACTCGTTGGCGACATCGAGATCCGAGAAGTACCGGATGGCGTCCGCGAGGGTGGCCGGAAGCCGCAAAGCGCTTGATTCTGCCATCAAGGTGACCTTACTACGTCGCCGAGTGTGCCAAGCGGTCGGTAGGAAAGTGGTTGGAACCCGGTGTGAATATCACTCGAAACGGGGATGGCCTGAGGCCTCCATCGGCCGATCATTGGATTCGACAAGGGTCGCATCACCTGCACGCCCCGGTCGGATTCCCCCCGGCAGAGGGATCTCTGGATCCCCGAACGGGGCATGCCTTCGTGCGCTGCCGCGACGAAGTTGAGCGTGGAGCTGCTTTCCAGCCCCATCACTCGACCCAAGGCGGCAAACATGACGTTCTTCACGAAGAGACGGATCGCGGTTCTCGCCTCACTGTTGGTTGCTGCCATTGCGGCGGTCGGCGGCTGGGCGTACTTCACGGCCAACGGCTCCGGCAGCGGCACGGCGACCGTCGGCACCAGCTCAACTCTCACGCTCCACGGTGCGACGGTCGGGACCCTGTACCCCGGGGCGACCGTGCCCATCAGCTTCACGGTGGACAATCCCTCGAGCGGCCATCAGCAGCTGGGGACGATCTACCTCGCCGGCGTGAAGGCGTGCACCGGAGCCAGCTCGGCCTGGGATCCGTCGCTGAACAGTGGCGCCGGCGGCTGCTCGAACAGCGGCACCGAGCAGACGAGCTGCGAGTCGGTCGACCCCGGCAACGCGAGCAACGCCAACCTGAGCAACTTCTACATCGGCGACGTAACCGAGAACCAGGATCTCGCCGGCAACGCGACCGGCGTGAGCGCCACCAACGGCGGCACGCTGAAGATGAACAACCTCAGCTCGTCGCAGGACAGCTGCAAGAACGCCAACCTCTACCTGCAGCTGGCCACGCGCTAGCGAGATGACAGTCGCGGAGGCGCGCCCAGGCCGGGCCGCGCCTCTGCGCCTGGAGCCCGAATGTTCCGTCGGCCCTCCATAGGAACTTCCCAGGACGCCGCGGTCGCGGCGTCCTTCTCGAAGATGAGACGCGCAATGAGCCTTGCCTTCCGGTCGAGGATCTGGCTCGGCCTGGCGGGCATCCCGCTCGCGTTCGTGCTCGGCGTGCCCGTCGCGGTCGGCTACTTCGGATCCCCCGGCTCGGGGCATGCGACGGCGGCTCTCGGCACACTGACCGCACCCGCAGCGCCGACCGCGACGCCCGGCGCGGGCACAGTCGCCCTGAGCTGGTCGAGCGTGTCGCCGCCGACCGGAAGCGGCACGGTCAGCTACTACGTTCGGCGGGACGGAGCGAGTGCGGGCGGCAACTGCCCCACACAGGCGTCGCCCTCCACGGCAACGAGCTGCACCGATTCGGGTCTTTCGCCCGGCACCTACAACTACACCGTGACCGCTGTCTGGCGTAGCTGGTCGGCTACGAGCAGTTCGACGCCCGTGACGGTCACAGGCTCGCTCGACCACTTCTCCCTCGCAGCAGCCACGACAACGCCGACTGCGGGTGCGGGCGACAACCTCACGATCACGGCGCAGGACACCGCCGGCAACACCGTCATCTCCTACGGCGGCGACCAGACGCTGACGTTCGGCGGCGCAAGCACCATCGGCGCGAACCAGCCCACCGTCACCGCCAAGACAGGCGCCGCCGTCGCCTTCGGCACCGGCGAAACGATCACCTTCACCAACGGTGTCGCGACCGTGTCCGGCTCGAGCAACGGCGTGATGACTCTGTACAAGGCTGAGACCGCGAGCGTGACCGTCAGCGACGGCACGCACACGGGCAGTCTCTCCGTCACGGTGAGCCCGGCGGCGGCCGGCAGCATCACGGCCACCAGCGGCGGAGGTCAGTCTGCGACGGCTGGCTCCGCATTCACGAACCCCCTCGTCGCGACGGTCAGCGACAGCTATGGAAATCTCAAGTCCGGCGTCTCCGTGACCTTCAGTGGGCCGTCGAGTGGAGCTAGCGCGACTTTCGCCTCCGGCGGAAACTGCACGAGCAACCCGCAGGCCTACCAGTGTGTCGCGACCACCAACGCGAGCGGAGTCGCCACCTCCTCGGCCTTCACTGCCGGCGCCGGCGCCGGCACGTACAACGTCAGCGCCACCGCGAGCGGCGGGTCGAACCCGTCGGTCAACTTCAGCGAGACCAACATCGGCCTGCTTCACGTCAGCTCGCTCGCCACGGGCTCGACGAGCGGTGCCACGACCTGGACAGGTTCCGTCACCGTCACGGTCACCAATTCCGCGGGCACGGCCATCAACGGCGTCTCGGTGACCGGCGCCTGGAGCCCAACCTCGGCGGCTTCCCCCAGTGGCTGCACCACCAACTCCTCCGGCCAGTGCACGATCACGCCTGCCGCAGGCTCCTTCCCGAGCGGCCAGCTCACCGAGACCTGGACAGTCTCCAACCTGACCCTGACCGGCTACTCGTACGCCCCAGCCTCGAACGTCGAGAGCGCCATCACTCTCTCCCAGAACTGCGCCGCCGCCACGGTCTGCGAGACGACCCTGACGAGCGCGAGCGCGTTCACGGACACGACCGCCGGGACCAGCTCGAGCACCGCCTCGCTCTCGGCCGGCAATACGCCGCCGTCGGGCTCGACGGTCCTGATCCTGATCGCTCGCAACGGCTCACAGAGCGGCGACGCGGTCTCCGGCGTCAGCGGAAGCGCAATCAGCAGCCCGACGCTCGTCACCTCGCTCACCGGCAACCTGTCCAGCAACGCCGGAGCCTTCACGAACCTTTGGGTCTACCGGGCGCAGGGGACAGGTACGACCGCCAGCCCCGCAGTGACTGTGACGTTCAACAAGAGCGACAACATCGCCACCCTCGTCCAGGTGATCGTTCTCTCCGGAGAGAACACCAAGGCTCCGATCGCCCAGAGCAATAACACGAACAAGTGCACCACCGGCTGCACCACGACCGCAACCGTCACGCTGCCAGGCTCACTCTCGACCGGCAGCAAGGAAGTCGTCCTCGTCGGCGAGGCGGCGAACAGTGGTGCTTCCATGTCCTCGACCAGCTGGGCGACGACGATGTTCTGGGCCCGCGTCATGGGTGGCACCGGTTGCAACTACGGCAGCTTCTTCGGCGCCAGCACGGCCAGCGGGACCGTCACCCTCGGCACGGCCAACGTGTGGGGCGCTCTGGCACTCGAAGTCGCCAGAGCCACCTAGAGCGGTGCCGAGCTAGGCCCCGCGGCGGACGCGCCTCTGAAAGAGGCGTTCGAGCGCCGTGTCGACACCGGCGGCGAGCGCGCCTTCGAGCACAGCAGCCTCTCCGAGTGCGGAAACCTCGACGCGCGGAGCCGGGAAGGGCAGCAACGCGTCGAGATGACGGCGGACCGGTTCGAGCAGAGCCGGGTTGGCGGCGACGCTGCCGCCGAGCACGACGAGCGGGAGATCGAGCGTCGCCGCGAGCGAGAGGATGTGAAGCGCGATACGTCGGGCCGCCTCCTCGACCACCGCGGTCCCTACCGCGTCGCCGGCTTCGGCGGCCGCGAAGAGTTCCCGCACGTCGAACGGCGCCTCGAGCTCCGTCGGCCTCGTCGCTGCCAGCTCCCCGGCGAGCTGGGACAGCGAGGCAGCGCACGGATCGACGTGGTCGGCACGACCGTTGCGAACGGCGTCGAGCTCGCCGGCGTTTCCGTTGTGGCCGCGGTGCAGCTTCCGGTCGAGCACAACCGCTGCCCCGAGTCCGGCCCCTACGAGCAGGAAGGCGAAGTCCGCGACGTCGGCGGCAACTCCGCGCCGTTGCTCGGCGACCGCCGCGAGGTTGACGTCGTTCTCGAGCGTCACGGGCACGCGAAGCGCTCGCTCGAGCTGCTCGTGCAAGTCGGAGGCTCCAAGGCCCGGCAGGTCGGCTTCGGAAACGCGCAACTCGGTGGGATGGACGACTGCCGGCAAGGCGACCACGGCGTTCTCGAGCAGGTCGCCGGGCAGCCTGCTCGTCCGCAGCAACGAACGGACGGAGCTCGCAAGCGCGTCGATGCGTTCCTCGACGGAGCCGCGGCTGCGGATCTCCTCCTTCGCGCGAACCCCGCTGGAGAGATCGCAGAGCGCAGTGCGCACGGCGCGTGACCCGAAGTCGACACCGAGGACCACGGCCGCTTCCCGATCGGCTTCGTAGTAGACGGCGCCGTAGTGCGGTCCCTCCGCATCGTGCGCCGTCTCTCGTACCAGCCCGTCCTCGAGCAGCGAACGCAGGACGAGCGACACCGTCGGTCTCGAGATTCCGGTCTGGCGCGCAACCTCGGCACGCGAGATCGGCCCGGTCGTGCGAACGGTGTCGAGCACTGCCCGCTCGTTCAAAGTCCGCAGAAGGGCCGGTACGGCCTTGGTTTCCGTCATCTCGTAAGTAAGATTAACCAGAATGAAGATTGCGGTTGTCGGCGGCGGATCCACCTACACGCCGGAGCTCGTTTCCGGACTGACGCGCCTCGACGTGGACGAATTCGTGCTCCAGGACATTGATCCTGGGCGACGCGAGGTCGTCGGGGGCATGGCGCGGCGCATGCTGGCGCGCCAGGGATTCGCCGGCCGGCTCGAGGTGACAGGTGACCTCGATGTTGCGGTGGCGGACGCTGACTACGTCCTGATCCAGATCCGGGTGGGTGGTCAGGAGGCGAGGCTGCACGACGAGACGGCTCCGCTCGCCTGCGGCTGCATCGGGCAGGAGACCACCGGCGCGGGCGGCTTTGCCAAGGCGATGCGCACCGTCCCGATCGTGCTCGGGATCGCGGAACGAGTGCGCGCGCTCGGCGCGCCCGAGGCCTGGATCGTCAACTTCACGAATCCGGTCGGCATCGTCACCCGCGCGCTGCTCGACGGCGGCCACAGGGCCGTCGGCCTCTGCAACGTCGCGATCGGATTTCAGCGCCGCTTTGCCGACTGGCTCGGGGTCGAGCCGGCGCGGGCCGTCGTCGACCAGGTCGGGCTCAACCACCTCACGTGGGTGCGGCGCGTCCTGCTCGACGGCGAGGACGTGCTGCCACAACTGCTCTCACACCACGGCGATGAGATCGCGGAGGACATCGAGCTGCCCCGACGGCTACTCGACGAGCTCTGCGCCGTGCCGTCCTATTACCTCCGCTACTTCTACGCCCACGACGCCGTCCTGCGCGAGCAGCTCGAGGGCGAGCCGCGCGCGGCGGTAGTGCAGGAGATCGAGCGAAGCCTCCTCGATCTCTACCGCGACCCGGCAGTCGACGAGCGGCCGGCTCTCCTCATGCAGCGCGGGGGGGCCTACTACAGCGAGGCCGCGCTGGGGCTGATCACCTCGCTCTCGACGGATGACGGCGCCGTGCACGAGGTGGACGTGCGGAACGAGGGAACGCTCGCGGGCCTCGCCTACGACGACGTCGTCGAGGTTCCGGCGCGCGTCGGCCGCGAAGGGCCGAAGCCCCTGGCGCAGCCACCGCTCGCACCCGAGCTGCTCGGGCTCGTCCAGCACGTCGCGGCCTACGAGCGACTGACGGTCCGCGCCGCGCTCAGCCGGGATCCGGTCGATGCGCGGAAGGCGCTGCTCGCGCATCCGCTGATCGGCCAGGTCGAGCTAGTGGACGGCCTGCTCGACCGGCTCGTCGCCGAGGCGGTCCACTGAAGACCGTCTTCGCGGTCGACGGCGGAGGCTCGAAGACCGACGCGGCGCTCGTCCAGGAGGACGGCACGCTGCTCGGCTTCGCCCGCGGCCCGCTCTGCCAGCCCGACTACATCGGCGTCGAGGCGAGCGTGAACGCGCTCGAGCCGTTGGCCGTCGAAGTCGGAACGCCCGCCGATCTCGCCGTCCTCCTAATCGCCGGTCTCGACTTTCCCGACGAGGAGGCCGCCTACCAGGCCGAGGCAGAGCAGCGGGGGTGGGCGACCGAGGTCGTCGTCGGGAACGACACGTATGCCGTTCTTCGCGCAGGAACCGAGCGCGGCTGGGGCATCGCGGTGACCTGCGGCACAGGGATGAACTGCGTGGGCGTGGGGCCGGACGGTCGCCAGGTGCGCTTCCCCTCCCTCGGCGCGGTCAGCGGCGACGTGATGGACGGAGCCGGAGCGGTCGGACTCGCGTCCGTCTCGGCCGCGGCGCGGAGCGAGGACGGCCGTGGCCCGAAGACGGAGCTCGAGCGTCTTGTCCCGGCTCACTTCGAGCTGGGCTCACCGGTCGAGCTCGCACGCGCCATTGAGGCGGGCAGCGTCCCGTGGCGCCGCCTGGGCGAGCTCTCGCCCCTCGTTTTCGCTGCCGCCGATCTGGACGCGGTCGCGGGCGAGATCGTCGACCGCCAGGCGGCGGAGGTCGTCGCGTTCGTGCGCGCCGCGGTCAACCGGCTCGATCTCGCCGGCGAAGACATCGAGATCGTGCTCGGCGGCAGCGTGCTCCAGTCCGGGAACCGGCGCCTTCTCGCCGGAGTCGAGGCCGGGCTGCGCGAGGTCAGTCCCCGGCTCTCGCCCGTGGTGGCCCGCTCACGCCCCATCGTCGGCGCGGTGCTGACCGGGCTCGACCGCATGGGCGCCGGGCCGGACGCCTACGAGCGCGCGCGCGAGGAGCTCGACCGCGCGACCGCGTCAGTCGGCAACGTGGCAGGCAACCCGACGGCCGTCCCCGAGCACCCGTAGCTGCGGCGTCTCGCTCTCGCACCTCGCGATCGCGAGAGGGCAGCGCCGCCGGAAGCGACAACCCGGCTTCGGGTCGACGACCTTCGGCGGCTCGCCGACGTCGCGCGCGTCGGCGAGACGCAGCTCGGCGCGAGGATCGGGCACTGCCGACACGAGCAGCTGCGTATACGGATGCTTCGGTTGCTGCAGCACGTCCTCGGTCGCCCCTTCCTCGACGAGATGGCCCGCGTACATGACGAGGACGCGATCGGCGAGGTACCTGGCGCTCGCGACGTCATGGGTGATGTAGAGGAACGAAACGCCTTCCCGCTCGCGCAGCTCGCCCATCAGATTGAGCACGCCGACCCGGATCGAGACGTCGAGCATCGAGACGGGCTCGTCGGCGACGATCAGCTTCGGCCGCAGCGCGAGCGCCTGCGCGAAACCGACCCGCTGGCGCTGGCCGCCGCTCAGCTCGAAGGGGAAGCGGTTCCGTGTGTCCGCGGCAGGCACGAGCCCGACCGCCTCCAACACGCGATTCATCTCCGCACGGCGCTGCGCAGCCGAGAGCTCGGCGCGGTGGAGCTTCAGCCCACGCAGGATCCCGTGTGAGACCCGGTACGCCGGATTGAGCGAGCTGTACGGATCCTGGAACACCATCGGCACCGCAGCGCTGTACGCGAGCCGGCTCCGCCGCCCCCGCAGGCGGCTGAGCGGCAGGCCCTCGAACCAGATCTCGCCGCGCGTCGGCTGGTAGACGAGCGCGAGGAGCCGCGCGATCGTGCTCTTGCCGCTTCCGCTCTCGCCCACGAGGGCGACGATCTCGCCGCGCCCGATGCTCACGTCTACGCCGTCGACGGCGTGCAAGGTCTGCCGCGACATGAGCTTGCCCACGCGGAAGTGGCGCGTCAGCCCTTCGGTGCGCAGCAGCGTCTCGGTCACGAGGCGTCCTCCATCAGGACGCAACGCACGAGGCTCCCGCTGACGGAGTAGAGGGGTACCTCGGCGGCGGTACAGCGCGACTCGGCGCTCGGGCAGCGCGGCGCGAACCGGCAGCCACGCGGCGGTTTTGCCAGGTTCGGCGGCGAGCCGGGAATGCCCGTCAGCTGCACCCTGGGGCCGCGGAGCGAGGGGAACGCCGCGAGCAGCCCCTGCGAGTAGGGATGGAGCGGCCGGTCGAACAGCTCGCTCGTCTTGGACAGCTCCGCGACCTGCCCTGCGTACATCACGAGCAGCCGGTCCGAGAAGTGGCTCACTAGCGACATGTCGTGCGTCACGAAGATCACCGCAAACCCCAGCTCCTCTTGGAGCTCCTTGATCTGCATCATCAGCGAGCGCTGCGCGACGACGTCGAGCGCCGAGGTCGGCTCGTCCATAATGATGAGCTCGGGGGTGAAGAGCAGCGCCATCGCGATCATCGCGCGCTGCCGCATCCCTCCCGAGAGCTGGTGCGGATAGCTGTGCAGGTGCAGCGGATCGATGGAGACGAGCCGCAACACCTCGCGCGAGCGGACCTCGATCTCCGCGTTCGACCAATTGGAGTGGGCCCGGCAGGCGTCGCGCATCTGCTCGGCCACGGTCAGCACCGGGTTGAGTGCGTTCATCGCGCTCTGCATCACGACGGAGAGGTCGCGCCAGCGCACGGCGCGAAGCTCCTTCTCCTCGAGCAGAACGAGATCACGGCCCTGGAAGAGGACGCGCCCACCGACGATCTCGCCGGCCATCGGCGCCCCGAGCAGGCGCGCGATCGCGTACAGGAGCGTCGACTTCCCGCACCCCGACTCGCCGACGACGGCGAGGAACTCGCCGCGGGCCAGCTCGAGATCGACATGGTCGACCGCGACGACCGGGCCCGCATCCGCGGCGTAGGCCACGGTGAGGTCCTCGACCCTGAGGATCGTCCCCTCCTCTGACGAGACCGGCTCCGCGAGCTCGTGTGGCGGCTCGAGCTTCGGCAGCCGCGTCCGGTCCAGCTTGCGGACGCGCAGGGCCGGGCTGCTGATCTCGTCGAACGCGTAGTTGAGGAGCGCGAAAGCCGCGCCGAGGAGCGCCACGCAGACGCCGGGTGCGATCGCCCAGAGCGGCATGCCCGCAATCAGCGCCTCGTTGGTCTGCGCCCAATACAGCATCGTCCCCCAGCTCTGACTGCTCGAGTCGCCCAGCCCGATGAACTGCAGCCCCGCCGCGGTGAGGACGGCGTAGACCGCCGAGCCGAGGAAGGTCGCCACGATGAGCGACGTCATCGTCGGCAAGATCTCGTGCAGGATCACGTACGACCTCCGCTCCCCTCGCACGCGCGCCGACTCGAGGAAGTCGCGCCTCCGCAGCGACAGGGTCTGCGAGCGGAGCTGGCGCGCCCCGTACGACCAGCCGAGCACCCCCAGCACGACGATCAGCGTGAGCAGGCCGGCGTTCTTCTCGTAGGCGGCGATCACGATGATGAGCGGGAAGATCGGTAGGACGAGAATCACGTCGGTGACGAGCGAGAGGAAGCCGTCGGTCGCTCCACCGAGGTATCCCGCCGAGACGCCCACGAGGACCGCGAGGATCGTGGCGACCGCGCCGACGGCCAGTGCGATCACGAGCGAGAGCCGGGTGCCCCAGATGAGCTGCGAGAAGATGTCTTCCCCGACGGTGGTGGTGCCGAGCCAGTGCTGCGAGGACGGGCCGAGCGCCGGCGGGAAGATCTTCGCGGTCGGGCTGTACGGGGCGATCTGGCCCGGGAAGACGGCGAGGACCGTGAAGAAGAGCAGGATGAGCATGCCGACGACCGCCTTCTTGCTGCGGCTGACCGCACGCCAGAGGTCGCCCCAGCGGCCTTGCCGACCCTCGGCGACCATCGGCGCAGGCCCGGCCGGAGGAGTGGCGAGCTGGTCCGTCGCCCCGACCGAGGAGGCACTCATGAAACGTCCCGCGTCCGCGGATCGAGGAAGGCTGTCGCCACATCGGCGGCGAGGATCGCGGTCAACACCGCGACCGTGATCAGCAGGAAGAGGCCCTGCATGAGCGGGTAGTCCTCGTTCGTCACCGCGTCGAGGAAGTAGTAGCCCACACCCGGATAGTTGAAGACGTACTCGACCAAAATCGCGCCGGCGACGACGAAGCCGAGCGACATCGCGAACCCGGTGAGGTTCGGCAGAATCGCGTTCCGCCCCGCGTAGGTCCACATGATCCGCCAGGGCCTTAGACCCTTCGCGCGCGCCATGCGCACGTAGTCCTCGGTCAGCACCGAGATCGTGTTGTTACGCATGGTCAGGATCCAGCCGCCGATCGCGGTGACGAGGATCGTGAGCGCCGGCAGGATCGCGTGCACAAGCGCGTCGTGCGCGAAGTGCCACGTCCAGGCCGGGGTGTCGATGGGGTCGTAGCCACCGCCGTGCGGCAGCCAGTTGAGCTTGAGCGAGAAGAGCCAGATCGCAATGCCGGCGATCCAGAAGTACGGGAACGCCGACGTGATGACGAAGATCGGCGGCATGGCGCTGTCCATGAGCCCTCCGCGCCGCCAGGCTCCCACGAGCCCGATCATCGTCCCGAGCACGAAGGCGAGGATCGTCGTCACGCCTACGAGCACGAGCGTCCAGGGCAGCGCCTGGAGCACGTCCTTCATCACCGGATCCGGGAAGAACGTGAGCGAGATCCCGAAGCGGCCGCGGAAGGTGTTGCCGAGGTAGCTGAAGTACTGGCTGACGAGGCTCTGGTGCGCCTTGACGCCGAACGCGACCTCGAGGGCGTGCAGAGCCTGCGGATTGATGTGCCCGTGGAAGCGGGTCATCATCGCCTCCGCCGCGTTGCCCGGCATCAGGCGCGGGATGAAGAAGTTCAGCGTGATCGCCGCCCAGAGCGTGACCACGAAGAACCCGAGCCTGCGAAGGATGAACCTCACGACCCGCGCCTCATGCCGGTGAACTCTGCCTCAGTCCCTCATCCCTTGGGCTTCAGGTGGGTGAGGACGACGCCCCAGTCCGGGACCTCGTAGGGCGACGGTTTCGCATACGGGTTCCCGGGAGTGACCCAGCCGGTCATCGACTTCGTGTTGTACTGGTAGAAGTCGACGGCCTCGGTGACCGGGATGATCGGAACGTCCTGCACCATCAGCCCCTCGAGCTGGTTCACGACCGAGCGCTGCTTAGAGAGGCTCGTCGTCTTCGCGTACGACTCGATGAGCTTGTCGGCCTTCTTGTTGTAGTAGCGCTCCCAGTTCGAGGACGCCTGCTGTCCGATCGGCGCGGAGTTCTTCGAGTAGAGCTCCTGCCGCATCTCGTAGTACGGGCTCGGACCGCCTGCCTCGTTGCCGTCGTAGGCGAGCTGGAAGTGCCCGTTGAAGGTCGCGTCGTCATACGCGTTGCCGGAGATGTTCTGGGGCGTGACCTTGATTCCGATGGCCTTCAGCTCGTCCTGGACGATGCTGGCCGACTGGATCCAGTCGGTGTAGCCGCTGATATTGATCATCGTGAAGGAGAGGGGCTTGCCGGACGTCGTCTGGAAGACGCCGTTCTTCAGCTTGAAGCCCGCCTGCGTGAGGATCTGCTTCGCCTTCTTCGGGTCGTAGGTGATCTTCTTCGCGAGCTTCTTGCTCTGCCAGCTCTTGAACGTGGGCGAGACGATCCCCGTCTGGTTTCCCGGAGGCTCGTAGCCGGACTCGCCGAGCTTGGCGACGTGCGGCCGATTGATCGCATATGCCATGGCACGGCGAACGGCAACGTTCTTGAGGATCGGATTCTTGAGGTTGATGAAGATCGAGACGTTCGCGACCGGCGGGAACCAGTAGTGGTTGTCCTTGCTCTTCGAGGTGTAGTACGTCTTGATGTTCGGGATGAACTGGCCGCCCCACTGGTCCTGCCCGGTGGCGAGGTCGAGGTTGGCGGGCGGGTTGTCGGTGTAGGCCGGGTAGACGACGGTGTCGATCTTCGGCTTGCCCTTCTGCCAGTAGTGCGCGTTCTTCGCGTAGATGATCCGCTGCGCGTTGCAGGTGCTCGAGGTCACCGTGTACGGGCCGCTGCCGATCGGGTTCTTGTCCGTGTACCGGACCGGATCCTTCGCCGCCGCGCCCTTCGACCAGACGTGCTTCGGCACGATCGGGGTCTGGCCGGCGACGTAGTAGAAGTAGGGCGCAGCCGGGGACTTGAACTTGAAGACGACCTGGTTGCTTCCCTTCCGGCTCACGCTCTTCAGCACGGACCACACGGCCTGGAGGTCGAGCGCCTTGTGCTTCTTGAGGAGCTGGAAGGTGAAGAGGACGTCGGCCGCCGTGAGCGGTTTTCCGTCCGACCACTTGACGCCGTTCCTGATCGTGAAGGTGAGTGTCTTGGCGTGGTTCGACCACACGAACTTCGACGCGAGCCAGGGTGTCGGCGCGCCGCTCTTGAGCTCGTTCACGAACACGAGCTCCTCGTACACCGACCCGAACGAGAGGAACTGGACGGTGCTGTTGAACGGGTTGAAGTTGCAGGTCCAGCTCATGCCGGCCACGTTCGCAATCGTGACCGACGTCCCGCCGGCCGAGCTTTTCGTGCCGGCCTCGCTGCCAACTGCGGTCCAGGCGGCCGCCGTGATTCCGGCGAGCAGCAGAACGACGAGCCCTCGTCTCATCTCAGATTCCTCCCCGGCCGCCGGTCGGCGGTCCTCGCGTTGAGCGATGCGCGGAGCAGGCCGCGCAACCAAGCCCCTTCCATGAATTAGGAAACTAACCTATCTTTATCCTCGTGACAAGCCTGTGACGACGACCACGGCCACCGGGGCGGCCCGCCCCAGGTTGATGCGCACGCTCAACGAGCAGCTGCTGCTCGAACAGATGCGTGGCAACGGGCCGGTGTCCAGAGCCGAGCTCGTGAGCGTGTCCGGGCTCTCGAAGCCGACCGTCGCCCTCACCCTGACGAACCTCGAGCGTGACGAGCTCGTGCAGCACGCCGGCCGTCGGGTGGGCGGACGGGGGCGAAGCGCGTCGTTATACGAGATCCGCAGCGACGCAGGATTTGTGCTGGGGCTCGACGTCGGGCGGGAGTTCGTCCGCGGCGCCGTCGCGGATCTGGCGGGTACCGTGCGCGCACGCCGGAGCCAGGCCGCGCGGTCCTCGAGCGGCCCGTCGCGCGTGCGCGAGCTCGGCAAGCTTGCCCGCGAGCTGCTGGAGGAGGCGGGCGTCGGCGGCGACGGCGGCCTCCTGCACACGGTGGTGGGCAGCCCGGGAATCGTCGAGCCCGACGGCCGCGCCCTCGAGCTCGCGCCCAACCTGCCGGGGTGGGAAAAGCCGGCAGTTCTGCGCGACCTCCGCCGTCTGCTCGGCGAGACGACGATCGAGAACGACGTCGACGCCGCCGCGGTCGCCGAACGCGACCACGGTCACGGCCGTGACTTCTCAACCTTCGCGTTCGTCTCCGTCGGTACCGGAATCGGGATGGGGCTCGTCCTGAACGGCGAGCTCCACCGCGGTGCCCACGGCGCGGCCGGGGAGATCGCGTTCCTGCCGCTCGACGACGACTCGCTCGAGTCTGCCGCGTCGGCAGCCGCCGTCGTCGCTGCCGCACGGCAAGCCGGGTCGCTGCTGCGCAGCGCTCGCGCCGTCTTCGCCGCGGCAGCGGCAGGCGACCGCAGCGCGCGCGAAGTCGTCGCAGCGGAAGCGGCGATCGTGGCGCGCGCGCTGATGGCGATCGTCGCGGTCGTCGACCCGGAGTTGGTCGTGCTCGGCGGCGGCATCGGCCGGGCGCCCGGCTTCGCCGAGGCAGTGCGCGCCCGGCTCGCGGAGCTCTCGCCGATCGTTCCCGAAGTCAGACCCAGCGCCCTCGGCGAAGATGCGGTGGTGGACGGCTGCCTGGCCGTCGGCGGCGACCAGCTCTGGAATCGCATCCTGAGCTCACGCGGCACCGCATAGCCCTGGTTGCGACTGGCAGGGTTTCGCGATGGGGCTCACGTCCGGCACCGGGCCGTTCGGCCACCGGCCCGCAGGCAGCTTCAACTTCACGCCCGACCCGCCGACGGGCGCCGTTCTCTACTTCGACCCGGTGCCGTACCGGCTGCGCGGCCTCTTCGCGGGCGAGACGGTCTTCGACACGCTCCAGGCGAAGCTCCTGTACGAGACCGCGCACCTGGCTGTGTACTACATCCCAGAGCAAGACCTCCGAGACGACCTGCTCGAGCCGAGCGACAAGCACACGCGGTGCCCGCACAAGGGGGAGGCGTCGTACCGCTCGCTTCGCGTCGGTGACCGCCTCGAGCCGGACGCGGTCTGGACCTATCCGGAGCCGATCGCGCCGGCGGCGTTCCTCGCCGGGCACGCTGCGTTCTACTGGGGGAAGCTCGACGAGTGGTGGGTCGAGGACGAGCAGGTGTTCGGGCACCCACGCGATCCCTACCACCGCATCGATACGTACCGCACGAGCCGCGCGGTGCGCGTCTCGGTCGACGGCGAGCCGATCGCCGAGAGCACCCGGGCGATCGCGCTCTTCGAGTCCGGCCTCCCGCCGCGCTTCTACTTCCCTGCCGAGGACGTGCGGATCGAGCTCCTCGAGCCGAGCGAGAAGAAGACGCGCTGCGCGTACAAGGGACTCGCGTCCTACTGGCATGTGCGGACCGGCGACAGGCGCCACGAGGACCTGGCCTGGGCCTATCCCGAGCCGGACCGCGACGGCGAGGCGATCCGCGACCTGATCTGCTTCTTCAACGAGCGCGTCGATCTCGAGATCGACGACCTGGCACAGGAGCGCCCCGAGACCCAATGGTCGCACTGATGCCCACGGCGGACGTTTAACCAATCGTTAATCGGCGCGTAAGCGCCGCGAGAGGGACGGCTGCGACCGTCGGGTGGTGCGCGGGGAATCGGCCCCGTGCCAGTCTCCAGGAGGTCCAAGGATGAGAGCGTTTCGCCTCGGTGGTCTACTCGCGGCCGCGGTCGTGGGCTCGGTCGTGGTGGCGAGCGGCGCTGCCGCCTCGCCGGCCGCGCCGCACGGATCCAGCGTCGTCGGACACGTCTACGTCAACGACAACACAGCACCGATCAACACCGTCGCCGGTTTCGACCGTCACGCCGACGGAAGCCTGACCGCGATCCCTGGGTCGCCATTCGCGGCCGGCGGCTCGGGCGCCGGCCATGCGGACGCATCGCAGGGCTCGCTGGAGCTGAGCGCCGACGGCCGCTACCTGCTCGCCGTCGACGCCGGCAGCAACCAGATCTCGGTGCTGAAGGTCAAGCCCGACGGCTCGCTCCAAGCCGCCGCCGGCTCGCCGGTCGCCTCGAACGGCATCAATCCGGTCAGCATCGGAGTCCACCGCGACCTCGTCTACGTCGCGAACGCAGGCCCCGGCAGCAACGCCGGAGACACGAACTACACCGGCTTCCGGCTCAACGACGGCGGCCACCTGCTGGCGATTCCCGACTCGACCTATGCGCTTCCGAACAACTCGCAGCCGGGCCAGGTGCTGTTCAACCGGGACGGCACAAAGGTCGCCGGCACGCGCATCGCGACGTCCAAGATCGACAGCTTCACCGTCGGCCACGACGGGCTGCTGACTCCGGCCGCCGGCTCGCCGTTCGACGCGCAGTCGTTCTCGCCGCCGCAGGGCTACGGCCAGTTCGGGGCCGAGTTCAGCCCGACGAGCCCGGATCAGCTGTTCGTCTCAGACGCGCACACCGCAGGAGGAGGCGGCGCCTTCCCGGGCCTCGTCTCCAGCTTCCTTGACGGCGCCGACGGCACTCTGACCGCGGTGGGAGCCCCGGTCGCCAACGACGGCGGTGCAGCCTGCTGGGTCGAGATCAGCCACGACGGCCGCTTCCTCTTCGCCGTCAACACCGCCTCAGCCTCGGTCTCCAGCTACTCGATCGACGCCGGCGGCAACCTCACCTTCCTCCAGAGCACGGGTCCCGGCCAGATCGGCGCCGGCGCCGAGGACGCACGGCTCTCCCCCGACGGCCACACCCTCTGGGTCGTCGAGTCGGGCACCAACGCCGTCACCGGCTTCAACGTCGACGGCGGCACGCTCACGCCGCTCGTAGCCATCGCCGGCCCCGGCGGCGCTCACCCCTCCGGCATCGTCGTCAACTAGCCCACGACCGCACACCGGTGAGGCGGGCATACCAGTGCCCGCCTCACCGCCCGCTCCTCAGTCGTATGGCTGCGTCGTGGCCTGGAGGATGCGCCAGCGGCCGTGGTAGCCGTCGCGAACCGTGGTGACGAACCGGCCGAGCCGTGAGCTCCGCCGCTTGTCGCCTCGCGGTGCGTACGCGATCACGAAGAGCCGGTTCAGCCGCGGGTCCCGGTGGTCGAAGCTCGCCAGAGGCCACCGTCTCAACGCGACCAGAGTCTGGTGGCCCGGGAGATGGGCTACGTAGCCGCGGACGGCGGCGAGGCCCGTCGGAGATGGCCGGCGAGCCATCGTTCCGTGGGGAAACACACGCAGCAGCCAACTAGGGGACGAGAGAACCTTCCGGCCGCGGTCGAAGCGCAGCTGCAGTCGGTAGATGCCGAAGAGCGGTGGGGCCGGCAGCTGGCCGTGCCAGGTGCCGTCCCGGGCCCGGAGCGCCCGCCAACGATACGGCTTCCACTTGTACGCCAATCCGGCGCGGTCGATCGCCCCGACCGGGCGCACCTGTGCCGAGTGAGCGGTGATCCCGCTCACCCGAACCGAAGCGGAGTGATAGAGGTCGATCGCCGGTGCGCTCAGCACCACCTGCACTGGTCCGCTCCCGGCCGCCGCCACCTCCGTCACAGCTGCCGCAGCCAAAAGGAAGGCTGCCGCCAGCATGAGCTTCGCGCGCATCGCTACTCCTTTCACGCGAGGAGTACTCGGTCGGCGAGGAGCGTGGCTACTGACGCTGAGGCGAGGCTGAGGCCCTACTGAGAGGCGGGGGCCCTCGTCGCAGCCTGCGTCCAGGTGAATCGCGTCATCGTCTGCGACGGAGCCAAACCGCGTGCCTTGAGCCCGGAGCGAACGAACAGGATCGGAGCCGGCGCAGCGTTCGCCACCGCGGCGCGGACCGTGCCGATTCCCTCCTCGCGCCAGCGATCCGAGAGGCCGACCACGAGCACGCGCGCGTCCTCTGCCGCCTCGACGACACCGGCATCGCCCGGTTCGATCAAACGCGGCTCCGTGACGATCCCGACGATCTGCTGCACCAGGAGCGAGGCGCGGGCCAGCAGCCTGCTTGCGTCACGCCGACCGAGCGCCGGGTCGGCCTCGGTGCCCAGCAGGCGGAGTGTCGTATCGAGCGCCGACGCCAGCCAGGCGGCAAGCTCGATCGCCGACCAGTCGTGCTCCGCTCCTCCGAACGGCGTCACCACCGGACCGACCGCTGCTCCCGTTCCAGCAGTGAGCAGACCGACGTCGCACGGCGCCTGCTCCAGGAGGGAGGAGAACGGCTCAGCGAGCGCGACGTCGCCGAGGAGCTCCTGAGGCGCCTCGGCCAGGACGAGGTCGACCGCCTGCTCGGTCGCGAGCACTGCCGCCTCCGCACCGGCCTCGGCGGCGGTGTACGAGGCGACGCGGCACCGAACGCCTCGCACAGCAAGCGTTTCACGCTGCGCGGCGAGCGCGGCCGTCGCGGCGGCGAGCTCCTCGGAGCCGGCGGTGAAGCGGACGAGGATCAGCTCGCGTCCCGAGCCGACGGCCAGAGCCTCGGCGATCGCGAGCAGGTCGGGCATCCGGCCCTCGTCACCGACGAGCACGAGGATGGAGCGCAGGCTCCCGCCGGCGGGCTGCTCGAGTGCGAGCTCCGGGTCCTGCTGCAGGATCGCGCGCTCGAGCTCACGCAGCAACGGCGACGGCTCGATCCCGAGCTCGGAGTCGAACGTCTCGCGCGTCGTGCGGTAGACGTCGAGCGCTTCCGCCTGCCGGCCGGCGCCATACAGCGCCCGCATGAGCGCGCCCACGAGACCCTCGTGGAGCGGATGCGCACGGACGAGCGCCTCGAGCTCGGGAACGAGTTGTGCGTAGCGGCCTAGCGCGAGGTCTGCATCGATGCGCAGCTCGAGTGCCGCGAGGCGGGCGGCTTCGAGGCGCTGGGCTTCCGGCTGTGAGAGCACGTCGTCCGCCAGCTCGGCGAGGGCCTCCCCGCGCCAGAGTCCGAGCGCCTCGCCGAGGAGCCGGCTCGCAGTCGCGGGGTCTTCCGCGCGTTCCGCCTCGGTCGCCAGGCGCTCGAAGCGCAGCAGGTCGAGCTGGTCGGGGTCGATCCGGATCAGGTAGCCGGGCTCCTGGGTGACGATCGACGCGCCCTCCCCGAGCACCTTCCGCACCTGAGAGACGTGGAACTGGAGAGCGTTCGACGCAGCCGCCGGAGGGTCGTCCGACCACAACGCGTCGATCAGGCGGTCGACCGAGACGGGGCGGTTGGGCGTCACGAGGAGCAGGGCGAGCAGCATTCGTTGCTTCTCGCCGCCCAACGGCACGGCGCCGCCTGCGTCCACGACTTCGAGCGGCCCCAGGATCCGAAACTCCATCGCTTGCCCTCCGCCACCCACTATGAACGTGCGCCCGGCCTCAGGAAAGGCTCAGTCGCACCTCAGCGGCAGGCGTAGGCTTCCAAGGCAGAGGCATGGACGTCTCCGCGCCCGTTGACATCGGCACCGACTTCCTCGGGTACCGGATCGAGGAGCTGATCGGCCGCGGCGGAATGGGCGTCGTGTACCGCGCCTACGACCTGCGCCTTAAGCGGCCGGTCGCGCTCAAGCTCGTCGCGCCGCCCCTGGCGCGCGACGAGCGCTTCCGCGAGCGATTCGCGCGCGAGTCGGAGCTCGTGATGTCGCTGGAGCACCCGAACGTCGTTCCGATCTACGACGCGGGTGACGTCGACGGCCGTGTCTATCTCGCGATGCGGCTCGTGGACGGCATCGATCTTCGCTCGCTGCTCAGATCGGAGGGAGCGCTCGAGCCGGCGCGAGCGATCGCGATCTCTGCGCAGATCGCCGCCGCGCTCGACGCAGCACACCACCGGGGGCTCGTACACCGCGACGTCAAGCCGTCGAACGTCCTGCTCGACGGCTCGGAGCACGTCTATCTCGCCGACTTCGGGCTCACGCGGCGCCTCGACGACGACGAAGGCATGGCCGGCGAGGGTTCGTCCATCGGCACACCCGCCTACCTCGCGCCCGAGCAGCTCAACGGCGCGCCCATCGACGGCAGCGCGGACGTCTACTCGCTCGGCTGCTTGCTCTACGAGTGCCTGACCGGTGAGCCCGTATTCCCGCGCTCCTCCCGGCTCGCAGTCGCCTGGGCACACCTCGAGGAGGAGGCGCCGCAACCGAGCAGGACGCGGCCGGAACTGCCGGACGCGATCGACGCGGTCCTCGGGCGGGCGCTGGCGAAGGAGCCCGAACAGCGCTATCCGAGCTGTGGGGCATTGGTCGCCGCGGCTGGACAGGCACTCGGACTCGGAACGCCGCGGGCCTCGCGCCGCCGCCGAACCGTGCTTCTCGCCGGTGCCGCCGCGCTTGCAATCGCCGCCACAGCCGCGGTGATCGCGACGTCGCTGGCCCACGGGGCTCGCAAGAGCCCCCCTCTCTTCGCCGCACCGAACGAGCTTGCACGAATCGACCCGACGACCAGGAAGGTGGACGCGGTGGTCAACGTGGGGCTGAACCCGGTCGTGTCCGCCGGCAGCGGCCGGCGGGTCTGGGTCTACAGCGAAGGAAGCGGCAAGATCTCCGAGATCGACACGCGAACGAGCGGCGTGATCGAGCGGACATTGGTCTCGCTTCTTCCACCCGCCGAGTGCTGCGGCCTCTACTCCGGGCCGGTGCTCGCCGCCGATGCGTCCGGCGCGTGGTTCGTAAAGGGAGGGCTGGTCAGCCCGCCATACCTCGTGCATCTTCCGGCCGGAAACCAAAAGCGGAGATCGCACGCGTATCCGCTCGACATCGTTCCCACCGGGGTCGCGGTGGGCGGCGGCTCCGTCTGGGTCGTCGGCCGCACTTCGCGAGACGACGAAGTACTGCGCGTCGATCCGGCAGACGGGCGCGTAACGGGACGAACGCGCTTCCCCGCCTCGGCGCGGATCGACTCCATCGCCTTCGGCTACGGCAAGGCGTGGGTCGTGAGCTCGATGAGGTCGACGCTGTACCGGATCGACCCCCAATTCAGGCGATCGCCCACGAAAGTCCAGGTATCGGACTCCCGCGCCACGCGACCCGAGCTCATCGACGGACAGGTGTGGGTCCGCGTGGAGGGCCACAAGGGGATGACCCTCTGGATAGATCCAGCCTCGCTGGCCAAGTTCCAGACGTTCGACGGACCACCCACGAGTGCCGAGAACGTGTGGGGGAACAGCGTTCTCTGGCGGTACGACTCGCCGAACGGCACGGTTGTCCGAGAAGCCGAGCAGAACGGGCCCGAACAAACGACTCAGGTTACGCGCGTCCTGCCGACGCAGGGCGGCCCATGCCTCAGCTCCATCACGATCGCCGACGGAGGCGTGTGGGTGACCGCCGCGCCGTTGAACGACGAGCGCGACAGCTTCGTCTGCCAGCGCTGACCGGCTCCCCGGCGGAGGCGCCATTCCTGTCTGTCGGTTTCTTGCGCTAGCCTGACGCCTATGCGGCGGCGGCTTGCCGAGGTGGCTCAGTATGCGGGAGTGAGCGAGGCGACGGTGAGTCGCGTGCTCAACCAGCGGCCCGGCGTGGCGAAAGCGACGCAGGAGCTCGTCCTGACGGCGCTCGACGTCCTCGGCTACGAGCGTCCGACCGGGCTGCGCGGCGCCCGTGCGCGGCTCGTCGGGCTTGTGCTCCCGGAGCTGCAAAACCCGATCTTTCCTGCGTTCGCCGAGGTCGTGGCCGACGCGCTCGCGAAGCGCGGGTTTACGCCGGTCCTGTGCACCCGGACGTCGGCCGGGATCTCGGAGGCTGCGTATGTGGAGATGCTGCTCGAGCACCAGGTTTCCGGGGTGATCTTCTCGGGCGGCCTGTATGCGCAGGCGTCCGCCGACCACGAGCACTATCTGCGGCTTCGCGAGCGTGGCCTGCCGGCCGTGCTGGTGAACGCGGCCTACGAGGACCTCGGGTTTCCGCGCGTCTCGACCGACGACCGGAGTGCAGTCGGGCAGGCCGTCGCGCATCTGCGTTCTCTCGGTCACGAGCGGATCGGGATCGTGCTCGGCCCCGCCGATCACGTTCCGTCTGCGCGGAAGCTGGCGGCGTTCGAGGAGCTCAACGGCCCATCCGAGCTCGTGGAGCGAACGATGTTCTCGACGGAGGGCGGCCAGGCGGCCGGCACGAAGCTGCTCCGGCACGGCGCGACCGCTGCCGTCTGTGCGAGCGACGTCCTCGCGCTCGGCGTCATCCGGGGCATCCACCGCGAGGGGCTGCGCGTTCCCGACGCTTTCTCGGTCGTCGGCTTCGACGACTCGACGCTGATGGCAAGCACCGACCCGCCGCTGACCACCGTGAGACAGCCGATCGAGTCGATGGGGCGGAGTGCGGTAGCAACGCTCCTCTCGCTGGTGGGCGGCGAAGCGGTTTCATCGGAGGAGCTGCTGTTCGCGCCGGAGCTCGTCGTACGCGGTTCGACCGGGCCTGCGGCGATGGCGCGTCCGGTTCCCGTGGCCGCCGCGAACTAGTACTGCCAGGGCTATTGCAAGTCGCTTGCAAATTTAGCGCGTGATCTTGCAATGATCTGCGAAATGTGTCATTCTCGCCGGCGTGGATGTTCGCGCCGTAGCGGCACCGCTCGAGGAAGACGTTCACGCGCCGGTTACAGAGTGGTGGCGCGAAGGGGTCATCTACCAGGTCTACACGCGGAGCTTTGCCGACGCGACCGGCGACGGCATCGGTGACCTCGCCGGAGTCCGCGCCCGCCTTCCGTATCTACGCGACCTCGGGATCGACGGGCTCTGGTTCAACCCCTGGTACCCGTCGCCCGGCGCCGACAACGGGTACGACATCTCGGACTACCGATCGATCGACCCCGCCTTCGGCACCCTCCCTGAGGCGGAAGGTCTGATCGCCGATGCGCGCGCGCTCGGCATCCGGACGATCGTCGACGTCGTTCCGAACCACGTCTCAGACCAGCACCCGTGGTTCCGGGAGGCGCTCGCCTCGACGCCGGGCTCCCCCGAGCGCGCGCGCTTCTGGTTCCGACCCGGACGCGGCGCCCACGGCGACGAGCCTCCGAACCAGTGGCAGTCGATCTTCGGCGGCGACGCCTGGACCCGCGTCGCCGACGGCGAGTGGTACCTCCATCTCTTCGCGCCGGAGCAGCCGGACCTGAACTGGACGCATCCCGACGTCTCGGCGGAGTTCGAGAGCGTGCTGCGCTTCTGGTTCAACCGGGGAGCGGCCGGCGTCCGCATCGATTCGGCGGCCTTGCTGATGAAGGACCCGGAGCTTCGCGACGAGCGCCCCGACGCCGGGCCCGGCGAACATCCCTTCTCCGATCGGGACGAGACCCACGACGTCTACCGCCGCTGGCGAGCGATCGCCGATTCCTACGAGGACCCGCGCGTGCTCGTCGGGGAGATCTGGCTCCCGGATGCCGACCGGCTCGCTCGGTACCTGCGGCCGGACGAGCTGCACACCGCGTTCAACTTCGACTTCCTCGGTTGTCCCTGGGAGGCACGGCGCATTCGTGCCTCGATCGACGCGTCGCTCGCCGTCCACGAGCCGGTCGGAGCGCCCCCTACGTGGGTGCTCTCGAACCACGACGTCACGCGGCCGGTCACCCGCTACGGGCGGGCCGACAGCTCGTTCGCCTTCGCCACGAGGCGTCCCGACATTCCGACCGACCTCGAACGCGGCACACGGCGGGCGCGTGCGGCGGCGCTGCTCACGATGGCTCTGCCGGGCTCGATGTACGTCTACCAGGGCGAGGAGCTCGGCCTGCCCGAGGTCGAGGACATCCCGTCCGAGCTCCGCCGCGACCCGATATGGCTGCGCTCGGGAGGCGCCGACCCGGGCCGCGACGGCTGCCGCGTGCCGATGCCCTGGTCGGGCACCGGACCACCGTACGGCTTCAGCCCCGAGGGCGCCAGGCGGCCGTGGCTCGACCAGCCGGACGACTGGACGTCTCTCACGGTCGAGGCCCAGACAGACGACCCGGCCTCGATGCTCTTGCTCTACCGCGAAGGCCTGCGTATCCGCCGGAGCCGACCGTGGGGCGCAGGCCCGTTCCAGTGGCTTGGCCCGCTCGGGACTCTCTTCGGCGTCACGTCGCTCTCGTTTGCGCGCGGCGACGCCTTCTCCTGTGTCGTCAACTTCGGCCCCGAACCGGTCGCGCTTCCGGCCGGCGCGGTGGTCCTCATCGCAAGCAACGAGCTCGAAGGAGGTGCGCTTCCGCAGGACACCACGGTCTGGCTCTACCAGGAGAACGGTGGAGACGGGCCTTCTAACTGGGAACCCACTTCTACGTCATAGCAGCGACTAGTTCAGGAAAGGGAAGGACATGAAGTCCACTCGTTTAGCGATGATCGTCGCCGCGGTCGTAGTGCTCGGCGTCGGCGCGAGCTCGGCCGCCGGCTCGACGCGCGCGGCGCAGAAGGTCTCGATCAGCGTCGCCTCGCTCATCCCCGGAAGCACGCCGGCGGCAGTCAAGCAGTTCAACGCCCAGGTGGCGGAGTTCGAGAAAAAGAACCCGACCATCAAGGTCAAGCCGGTCGAGTACCAGTGGACAGCTCCCACGTTCGCGGCCAAGCTCGCCGCCGGGACGCTGCCGACGGTGTTCGAGGTGCCGTTCACCGACGCTCGCACGCTCGGCGACAACGGCCAGCTGGCAAACCTCACGCCCTACTTCAAACAGCTGCCGTACCACAAGAAGTACAACAAGGCCGTCCTCGCGGAGGGCACCGACGCGAAGGGACAGGTCATCGCCTTGCCGAAGGGCGCCTACGCGCAGGCCCTGCACTACAACCGTGCACTCTTCAAGCAGGCCGGCCTCAACCCGAGCAAGCCGCCCACCACCTGGGCGGAGATCCGTAAAGACGCGCGGATCATCACCCAGAAGACCGGCAAGCCCGGCTATGTCGAGATGGCGAAGAACGACAACACCGCCGGCTGGATCCTGACCTCGGTCGTCTACTCGCTCGGCGGGCGGATGGAGAAGGGCACGGGCACCCATGCCAAGGCGACCCTCAACAACAAGTACACCGTCCAGGCGCTGAACATGCTCAAGGCGATGCGCTGGACCGACAACTCGATGGGCTCCAACTTCGACCTCGGCTGGAGCGACATCAACCAGGCCTTCGCCGCCGGCCAGGTCGGCATGTACATCAGCGGCTCGGACGTGTACACCAACCTCGTGCAGGCCTACAGCGTCAATCCTTCCATCTACGGCCTCACGACGGTCCCGCTCGCCAAGAACAAGAACGCCGGCGTGCTCGGCGGCGGCACGCTCGCAGCCGTCCGCCCGAAGGTGAACAAGGCCCAGCTCTCCGCGGCCATGAAGTGGATCAGCTTCTTCTACGAGTCGCCGCTCGTCTCGAAGACGCAGGCGATCCGGAACGCGAAGACGCTGGTTGCGAACCATCAGCCGGTCGGCGTGCCCGCGCTCCCGCTCTTCAACAAGAAGCAATACAACCTGGCGAACAAGTGGATCAAGCCCTACATCAACGTCCCGCTCGGCCACATGAAGCCGTTCCTGAACGGGATCTTCGAGCAGAAGCTCATCCCGGAGCCCGAGGCATCGACGCAGAGCGTCTACAACGCCCTCAACGCCGTCGTCGAGGCGGTGCTGACGAACCAGAGTACGAACATCGGGCAGATGCTCCAGCAAGCGAACGCTCAGGCGCAGGCCGCGATCAAGGCGGGTAACTAACAGCGCGTGATAGTGGAGTGACGTTGACCACCGCCGTCGATCAGACGAGAGAGCCCGCGCTTTCGAGCGAGCGCGGGCTCTCTCGCTCCTACGCACGGCCTCGGCGGACGCCGCTCAACTGGATTCGTGGCGGCGGGCTCGCGTCACTTCTGTTCCTCCTCCCGCTCCTCTTCGTGTTCGGCGCGTTCTCGTGGTATCCGATCGTCCGCACGGCGATCATGGCGTTCCAGCACACGAACCTCGTCGAGGCGCCGACGTGGGTGGGATTCCAGAACTTCGCCGCCGTCTGGCACGACCCGCTCTTCCCGGTCGCGGTCAAGAACACGGCCTACTTCGCGCTCCTCGCGCTGATCATTGGCTACCCGATCCCGCTCATTGCCGCGGTCCTGATGAGCGAGGTGCGGAAGCGGCGCGGCATCTACGCCGTGCTCGCGTTCCTGCCGGTCGTGATCCCGCCCGTCGTCGGCGTGCTCCTGTGGAAGGTGTTCTACGACGCCAGCTCGCTCGGCGTCTTCAACACCGTCCTGCACTGGGTCGGTCTCGGCCCGTACCCGTGGCTGCAGTCGCAGCAGTGGGCGATGCCGTCGCTCGTGCTGTACTCGACCTGGGCCAACGCCGGCGCGACGATCATCATCTATCTCGCGGCGCTGATCGGCGTGAACCCGGAGCTGTACGAGGCGGCATCAGTCGACGGCGCCGGGGTGCTGCGCAAGGTCTGGCACATCACCCTGCCGCAGATTCGCGGCGTCCTCCTCGTGACCCTGATCCTGCAGATCATCGGGACCGCGCAGGTGTTCCTCGAGCCCTATCTCTTCACCTCGGGCGGGCCGAACAACGCGACCCTGACGGTGCTGCTCCTGATCTACAACTACGCGTTCGGGAACTCGCTCGGGGGCGACTACGGCATGGCGACGGCGCTCAGTCTCATGCTCGCCGGCTTCCTCGTCGTCTTCTCGCTCGTCTACCTGCGCGCGACGCGGACCTGGAGCACGCGATGAGCAAGCCTGGCAGCGGCGGCGGCCTCATCTCGGAGCTCGAGTGGACAAAGCCGGGCACACGCTGGCGGATGCGGACGCTGCACGCGCTCCTGCTCGTCGGGCTCGTCGTGATCGGCCTCGGCCCGATCCTCTGGCTTGCGAAGTCGGCAGTCACGCCGACGCTCGACACGATCAGCCATCCGATGGCGCTCTTCCCGCACGGCGCGGCGTGGAGCAACCTCAGCCAGGCCTGGAACGACGTGCACGTGGGCCGCTACTTCTGGAACACGGTAGTGATCGCGTTCGGCTCCTGGGCCGTGCAGATCGTCGTCGCGACGACGGGCGGCTACGCGCTCTCGGTACTGCGGCCGCGGTACGCGCCGATCATCAAGGGCCTGCTCCTGGCCACGCTCTTCGTGCCGGCGATCGTGCTCCTGGTGCCCCTCTACATCGAGGTCGTGCGGCTCCCGCTCGTGCACAAGTCGCTGATCGACAGCTACTGGGCGCTGTGGCTGCCGTACGGCGCGAGCGCCTTCAACGTCATCCTCGTGACGCGGTTCTTCGACAACCTGCCACGGGAGATCTTCGAGGCGGCAGAGATCGACGGCGCGGGGCCGTTCCAGCTCTTCTGGCGGATCGTGCTGCCGATGTCGAAGCCCATCCTCGGCGTGGTCTCGGTCTTCGCCGTGCTCGCCTCGTGGAAAGACTTCCTCTGGCCGTTTCTCGTCCTCACGAACCAGAACAAGCAGCCGCTCTCGGTCCGCTTGCCCTCTATCCAGTTGCAGACGTCGGTCGGAGTCTTCCTCGCGGCGATGTTCATCGCTTGTCTTGTCCCGATTGCCGGCTTCCTGATCTTCCAACGCTCCTTCCTCGGCGGCACCGGCCTGGGCGGAGCGATCAAGGGCTGACCACATGGCGGAGATTGAGTTCAACGAGGTCTCGAAGGTCTACGACGGCGGTACGCGGGCCGTCTCCGAGCTCGACCTGAAGATCGAGGACGGGGAGATGATGGTGCTCGTCGGCCCATCCGGCTGCGGCAAGACGACGGCGCTCCGCATGGCCGCCGGGCTCGAGAACATCACGAGCGGTGAGCTCAGGATCGGCGACCGCATCGTCAACCATGTCACGCCGAAGGAGCGCAACATCGCGATGGTGTTCCAGAACTACGCGCTCTACCCGCACATGACGGTCGAACAGAACCTCGCTTTCAGCCTGAAGCTCCAGCGGTTGCCGAAGGAAGAGATCTCCAAGCGGGTCCGGAAGGCCGCGAAGACTCTGGAGATCGAGGAGCTCCTGAAGCGGAAGCCCAGGGCTCTCTCGGGCGGCCAGCGCCAGCGGGTGGCGATGGGCCGCGCCATCGTCCGCGAGCCGGACGCATTTCTGATGGACGAGCCGCTCTCGAACCTCGACGCGAAGCTGCGCGTCCAGATGCGGGCCGAGATCCACCAGCTCCAGCGCCGGCTGAACACGACGACGATCTACGTGACGCACGACCAGGTCGAGGCGATGACGATGGGCGACCGTGTCTCAGTCATGAATGCCGGGAACCTGCTGCAGGTCGACACGCCGCAAGTCCTCTACGACCGGCCGGTCAACGAGTTCGTCGCCGGCTTCATCGGCTCTCCCGCGATCAACCTGGTGGAGGCCGAGCTCGAGCAGGCGAACGGTCGCTACTGCGTGTCCTTCGGCGAGCATCGGCTGACGGTCGACGACAACCTCGCGCGCAACCGGCCGAGGCTGAAGGACTACGTCGGCAGGCCGATCATCCTCGGCCTTCGACCTGAGGACTTCGAGGACGCGAGCCTCGAGCCGGGAGTCCCTGACGATCGGAAGATGAAGGTCGAGATCGATCTGACGGAGCCGCTCGGAGCAGACGTGCTGGTCTACTTCGGCACCACGGCGACGGGTCTTGTTCCGAGTGCGGTCGTCGAGGAGGACGGTGACGACGCGTCCGTCCATCTCGGGGGTAACGGCGACGGTTTCGCGCGGACGCGGATGTGTGCGCGCGTCAGCCCTCGCACCCGTATCGCGATCGGCCACGCTGCCGAGCTCGCAGTCGACACGAGCCGCCTCTACTTCTTCGACCCACAGACACGCGACGTGGTCGCGCACTAGCCCTCGATCCAGGCGCATTCGCGATGCCCCCGGCATGAATCGAACATGCGCACGCGGTTTAGGAAACCGCTGCTCTATCCACTGAGCTACGGGGGCCGGGCGACATTGTGCCGCGCGCCCCCGGCGTACCGACTGTTCCGCGAGGCACATCGTGCACCGCCGCTCCCGCTGCGGCAAGCTCGTAGATGCCCGCGGCGTGGGACAGGGCTGCAGGCGCAACCGGTTACGCAATGGTCGCGGTGACGAATCGCCTAGGATTCCCGGCTCCATCAGGGTTCCGACCGGGACTCGAAACGACTTGGGAGGGGGCTCTCCAGGTGAAGAAAGCATTCTTCGCTGCGCTTGTCGTTGCTGCGATTGCGCTGCTCTTTGGCGCGACCGCGGCCAGCTCTGCGCAGCCTTCATCTCTGCAGCACTACATGATCGGCTTCAGTCACTCGCCGAGCGCCTCAGACAAGGCGCTCGTCACGGGCCACGGCGGCAAGGTTCGGCTTTCGTTTCCATCGATCAATGTACTCGCAGTCGACCTAGCGTCCAATCAGGTCAACAGCCTCAAGCAGGCCGCGGGCGTGAACTACGTCGAGAACGATCCGATGCGAACGCCGATGAGTCTGAGCGGCGACCTCGCGTCGTCCGAGCTCGTTCCGAGCATCGACAACGGGCTCTACGGCCTCGTGACGACGCATGCCGTCGAGGCCCAGGCCGCGGGCTACAAGGGCACGGGCGTCAAGGCGTGCGTGGCCGATACCGGTCTCGACACGACGCAGTCGGACATCGCGCCGAACTTCGTCGCGGGCTACGACGCGTTCGACCCCAGCAAGCCGACGGTCGACGTCTTCCAGCTCGGCGTGGCAACGACCGAGACGCACGCGACCCATGTCTCCGGAATCATCCTCGGGGCGATCAACGGCAGCGGCATCCACGGCGTCGCTCCGGAGGCCAAGCTGTACGAGGCGCGAGTGCTCGGCACCCAGCCTGACGGCTCCGTCAGCGGAACGACGAGCCAGGTGATGGCCGGCGTCCAGTGGCTTGCAGACCAGGGCTGCAAGGTGATCAACATGAGCCTCGGCGGCGGCGACAAGTCGCAGTCCGAGGAGGCGCTCTACAACAAGATCCGGAATCACGGGACGCTGATCGTCGTCGCCTCGGGCAACGACTCGGCGAAGAAGCTCTCGTTCCCGGGCGCGTACCAGAGCGTCGTCTCGGTCGGCGCCGTCGACTCGAGCAACCACCTGGCGTCCTTCTCCAACACCGGCGCACAGCTCGACCTCGTCGCTCCCGGCGTCAACAACCTCTCGTCGTTCCCGGCGGGCCAGGGTCGCGACGCGTTCGTGACCGCCGGTAGCACCACGTACGCAGGTCTGCCACTGGAGTTCGCGCCTGCGACACCCACGCCGGGTGTCACCAGCACGCTCGTGAACTGCGGCCTCGCGCAGACCGCAGCCGATTGCGGTGCGAGCCCGCCGGCCGGGTTCGTGGCCGTCATCCAGCGTGGAGCCGTCAGCTTCGCGCAGAAGGTCGACAGCGCGATCCAAGCGGGGGCTTCGTCGGCGATCCTCTACAACAACGCAGCGAACGGGCCGGGAAACTTCAACGGCACGCTCGGCACCACGACGGACAACGGCACCCCGTGGATCCCGGCGGTCTCGCTCTCGCAGACCGACGGTGAGGCGCTCGTCGCCTCGCTCCCGCCGACGGGCACCGTGTTCAACATCGCCATGCCGTGGAACTTCGACAGCGGCACCTCGATGGCGACCCCGCACGTCTCCGGCGTCGCGGCGCTGATCTTCGGCAAGAACCCGAACCTCACACCGGATCAGGTCGAGACGATCATGGAGCGGACGGCGACCGACCTCGGCGTCCCGAACTACGACACGACGTACGGCTGGGGGCTCGTGAACGCGCAGGCCGCGCTCGCGGCTACGCCGAGCCCTTAGAACCGACGGTTCAACAGCCGAATACTGAAGGGCCCGCGCGAGCGGGCCCTTCAGTTGTACGCGCTCGTTCGACCTGCGAGGATCGGCGCCATGAGCGATGCCCGCGCTGTGGCCGGCCTGCTGCACGAGGCGGGCGAGACTCACCACATCGTCTACCGCATCGTCGACGGGGACGATCCGGACTGGGCATCCTGGTACGCCGACTGGCTGCTCGACCACTCGGAGCTGCCGCAGCTGCTCGGCGGGGCTCCGGTTCGCAGCCACCTCGTCTATGAGCTCGTCGGGCTCGACCGCGGCTACACGTCCGAGCCGCATGACGAGCGGTGCGAGGACTGGTACGCCGAGCGCCTCCTCGAGCGCTTCGGCAGTTAGCTCTCGGCGCCGACCTTCTCGGTCGAGCGGCTCAACGCGTCGTCGGCGTCGTGCCCCTCGAAGAGCTCCTCCCCGTGCTGCGCGACGTAGACGGCCCCCGCGGCGCCGGCGGCCATCGCGACCGCCGTCACGACCGGGCCGCGCAGCCTGATCCCCAGCGCCTCGTCGAGAGAAAAGCGCCCCGGCCCGCTGTCCGCGAGCGCCGCGAGGACGGCGAGGATCACGGCCGGGTACTCGATCCCGCCGTCCGTGACCCAGAGGCCGTTCTGGCGATGGACGTGCCGGATCGCGTTCGTCATCACGCCGCTGAGCATGCTCACTGCTGCCGGCGTGAACAGGCCGAGGGCGAGGAGCGCGCCTCCGCCCGCTTCGGCCGCACCGGCGAGCAGTGCGTTCTCTCGTCCCGGGCGCAGGCCGATCTGCTCGAACATCTCTCCTGTCCCTTCGGGGCCGCCGCCGCCGAACCAGCCGGCGAGCTTCTGCATCCCGTGGCCGAAGAAGTAGCCGCCGAGCGTTGCCCGTAGCACCAGCTTGCCGAGTCCCATGGCCCCCGACTACCCCGACGTGGCGAAGGGAAACTAGAGTCCAGCCCGATGAGCGACTTCAGCCTCGAGGCGCTGCTCGACTCGCGGCGCGGCGAGGATCTCGACCTCTGGGCGCGCACGATCAACCCGCAGTTCGTGCGGGTCTTGAGGACGATCGGCTTCGACCGCACGTGGGCGCGCGCCGAGGGCGCGTACCTCTACGACGCGGACGGGGCGCGCTACCTCGACCTGCTCGGCGGCTTCGGGATGTACGGCGTCGGCCGCAACAACCCACGGGTCCGCGCCGCGTTGGTCGAGGCGCTCGGACTCGAGACCCCAGGGATGCTCGCGATGGGGACGACGCTCCTTCCCGGCCTCCTCGCGGAGGAGCTCATCGGGCTCGCCGGCGGTCGCATCGAGCGCTGCCTCTTTACGAGCTCCGGCAGCGAGTCGGTCGAGTCGGCGATCAAGCTCGGGCGCACCGCCACGGGGCGCGGGCGCGTCCTCTCCGCCGACCACGCCTTCCACGGCCTGACGCTCGGCGCCCTCTCTGCCAACGGCGGCAACGAGTTCACCGATCGCTTCCGGCCGCTCCTGCCCGGGTTCGAGCAGGTGCCGTTCGGCGACCTCGACGCCCTGGAGGAACAGCTGCGGCGCGAGGACGTCGCGCTCTTCCTCGTCGAGCCCGTGCAGGGGAAAGGCATCAACATCGCGCCGGACGGCTACCTGGCTGGCGCGCAGGAACTCTGCCGCCGCTACGGCACGCTCTTCGCCGTCGACGAGGTGATGAACGGGCTCGGCCGGACGGGCCGGATGTTCGCCTTCCAGCATTGGGGTCTCGAGCCGGACCTCGTGACGCTCGCCAAGACGCTCTCCGGCGGCTACGTCCCCTCGGGCGCGCTGCTCATGGCGCGCTCGGTGCACGAGGCGGTCTTCGACTCGATGCCGCACTCGATGTCGCACGGCTCGACGTTCGCGCCGAGCGAGCTCGCGATGGCGGCCGGGCTGGCGACGCTTCACGAGCTGCGCGAGCAGCGCCTCGTTGAGCAGAGCGCCCGGCTCGGCGAGCGGCTGCTCGAGCTGACACGGCCGCTGGTGGACGAGTTCGAGGTGGTGCGGGACGTGCGCGGGCTCGGGCTCGCGTGGGCGATCGAGTTCGCCGAGCCCAAAAACGGGGGGCGCCGGTCGTACCGCCTGATCGAGCGCGCGCAACGCGGCCTCTTCGCGCAGCTCGTCGTCGTCCCGCTCTTCACGAAGCACCGCATCCTCACCCAGGTCGCGGGCCACGACATGGCGGTGATCCGGATCCTGCCGCCGCTCGTGGTGACGGACGCAGACGTCGAGGAGTTCGCCGACGCGCTCCGCAAGACGATCAGAGGCGCGCAGCGAATGCCGTCACTGACGAAGTTCGCGCTTACGGCCGCCGGCGCCGGGATCCGCCGCTAGCCGCGCTCGAGCGGCAGGCCGCGCTGCGACCACTCGCTCCACGAGCCCGGATAGAGACGTCCCTCGCGGCCTGCCAGCCACGCGCGGTGGAGGGTGACGCACGCGGTCACGCCGGAGCCGCAGTACGCAACCAGCTCGCCGTCCGGAAGCTGGGGCAACGGCTCGTTCCAGGCGGCGTTGGCCGCGCCGGGGATCCGTCCCGGCGGATCGTCGATCTCGTTCGGCTCGCCGCGCCAGCGGTTGGCGACGCGCGCGTCCACGAGCGTGAGCGACGGATCGGCGAGCCGGCGCGCGATCTCCTCCGCCGCGATCGTGTCACCGCTCCGCTCGCGCGGGACGAACTCGGCCGGCTCGATCTCCTCCTCGCCCGCGCGTAACTCGCCTCCCCAGTCCTCGATGCCACCGAGCAGCACGGCGCAGTCCTCGTGGCCGAAGTGGCGCAGGAGCCACCAGAGCCGCTCCGGCCCGCCGCCGCTTCCGTATGCAACGACGTATACGCCGTTCCCAATGCCGGCCCGACCCGCCGCGGCGGCGAAGCTCTCCGCCGACGGCAGCGGATGCCGCCCGGCGCCCTGAACCGAGAGGTCGGAGAGGTCGGTGTCGATGTCGAGGAACGACGCGCCGGGGATGTGACCGGCGAGATAGAGCTCCCGCCCGCGCGCGGGGTTCCCGAGCTCCCACCGGCAATCGACGAACTGGTACCTCACGTGCCGACCAGCGTAGAGCGGCGCTCCAACCAGATCACGTCTCGCCAGACGCCGCCGGCTTCGCCGATCCCCTCGCGGACGCCGACCTCGCGGAAGCCGCACGACTTGTGGAGCCGGAACGACGCCTCGTTCTCGGGGAACACGCCCGCGGTCAGCGTCCAGTAGCCGGCCCGCTCCGAGCGCTCGACGAGCTCTGCGAGGAGCGCTCGCCCGAGGCCGGCGCCACGCGCCTCTGCGGCGACGTAGACGCTCACTTCCCCGACGCCGCGGTAGCAGTGGCGCCCCGAAGCCGGCGAGAGCGCGGCCCAGCCGACCACCCCGCCTTCCCGCTCGGCGACGAGCCGCAACTCGGGATGCGCCGCATCCCACCTCTCCCAGGACGAAGTCTCGGTCTCGAAGGTCGCGTCCCCGCCGCGAATCCCTTCCTCGTAGATCGCCCGCACCGCCGGCCAGTCCTCGGGGCGGAGCTCGCGGATCACCGCGCGCGGCTCGGCGTCCACACCGCGGCGAGGATCCCGAGGCCGACGAGCACACCGCCGCCGACCCAGCGCTGCACCCGGACGATCCCCGCCGAGCCACGCAGGCGGTCGGCCACCGTCCCGGCGGCAAGCGCCCACATGCTGTCGCTGAGGAAGCCGAGGAGCGCAAAGCTGAGCCCCAGGGCGAGTACCTGCAGCCAGGCGTCCTGCGAGTTCGGGTCGACGAACTGCGGCAGGAACGCGAAGACGAAAACGATGGTCTTCGGGTTCGTGAGGTTGACAAACACACCCTGTGCGTACGCGCGCCGCCGGGTCCGTGGCACAGCTTCCTCGTCCGGCGACTCGAGGCCACGTCCGAGCAAACGCCGCACACCGAGCACGAAGAGATACGCGGCGCCGACGTACTTCACCGCGTCGAAGGCGGCCGTCGACGCGAGGATCAGCGACGAGAGGCCCACAGCCGCAAGCGTGACGTAGGCAACCGTGCCCGTCGTGATCCCGGCGACCGAGGCCAGCCCTCCGGCCCGGCCCATCTCGATGCTCCTCGTGACGACGTACAGGACCGCCGGCCCTGGGATCAGCAAGAGCACGATCGCGGTCGCGAGGAAGACCGAGTAGGTCGAGAGCGACGGCATGCGAACGACCCTAACTAGGCGGCTTCGGATTCCGGCTCGGGAAGCCGGTGAACGTGTCCGAGCAGGTGCCCGTGCGACTCCGTGCCATAGCCGCCGGGGACCGGGATGTAGAACTCGGGATAGCCCCACATGCCGTGCTCGGCGACGTCGAGGCCCGCGGTCTCGACGTGCTGCTCGACGCGGATCCCCCACAGTCGGTTCAGCGTCCAGAGCGAGCCGAACGAAGCGGAGAACGTGAAGACGCCGACTGCCGCGAGGCCGAGCAGCTGCACGCCGAGCTGGTACGGCGAGCCGGTGTAGAGGAGCCCGCCGCGCCCGACGCCGACGGTGGCCGCCAGGGCGGGAACCGCGAGCAGCCCGGTCGCCAGCGTCCCCCAGACCCCGGCGAGACCGTGCACCGCGACGGCGCCGATCGGGTCGTCGATGCCGAGCCGCTCCACAAGTGGCACCGCCACGACCGCGATCGCCGCCGCGACGAAGCCGATCAGCATCGCTGCCCAGGGCGCGACGAAGCCGCACGCAGCGGTGACCGCCACGAGGGCGGCGAGGACACCGTTCAGCATCATCGAGACGTCCGGCTTGCGGAGAACGAGCCACGCGACGCAGATCCCGCCGACGCCGCCCGCGGCCGCCGCGAGGTTCGTCGTCAGCGCGACGTAGCCGAAGAAGCCGACGTGACCGCCGGTCACGACCCCGAGCGTCGAGCCGGGGTTGAAGCCGAACCAGCCGAACCAGAGGATGAGCGTCCCCAACACGGCGTACGGCATGTTGTGGCCCGGGATCGCGTTGGCGCGGCCGTCGTGCCCGAACTTGCCGATGCGCGGGCCGAGCAGGATCGCGCCGGCGAGCGCCGCGAGTGCTCCCTGGTAGTGGACGACCGTCGAGCCCGCGAAGTCCTGCATCCCGAAGCGCTGCAGCCAGCCGCCGGGCGCCCAGATCCAGTGCGAGACGAGCGAGTAGACGACGGTGAAGATCGCGCCGAACGCGAAATAGACCCAGAGCTTCGCGCGCTCGGCCATCGCGCCCCAGACGATTGCGAGCGACACGCCGGCGAAGACGACCTCGAACAGCCAGCCGGTCGCGCCCGGGATCCCGGTGAACGCGGCAAACGGCGCCTGCCCCACCGCGAGCAGCTCACCTGCCGACGGTGCGAAGCCGTGCGTGCCGACGAAGCCGTTCCCGTTCCCGAAGGCGAGCCCGAACCCGACCAGCCAGTAGACGAGGGATGCGACGCCGAAGATGAGCACGTTCTTGCCCGCGATGTGCGCGGCGTTCTTCATCCGCGTCAGGCCCGCCTCCAGGAAGGCGAAGCCCGCCTGCATGAACATGACGAGGACGGCCGCGACGACGACCCAGATGGTGTTCGCGGCGATCAGCAGCTGGTGGTGAGTCATCGGAGACGCTCCCCTGTGCGGTGGTGGACGACGTTCGCGACGGGCGACGTCCAGCAGAGACCGTCGCCGGATGCATGACCGGTGCGGGCGGCGTCGACGATCGCGGCGGCGATCCGCTCGGCGAGTGCGTCGTCGACAACGAACGTGAGCAACGCCTTGGGCAGGAAGCGCGACTCGAACGTGCGGCCGCGGTACTCATGCGTGACCCCGCGCTCGCGTCCGTGCCCGATCGCCTCGACGACCGTGACGCCGACGTGGCCGGTCTCATCCTCGACGGCGTCGATCACCGTCTCGACCCTCTCCCTCACGACCACCGCCTCGACCTTGACCATCCGGCTCCCTCCTCCGAGCACAAAAAAAGCCCCGCGACCACCCGGGTCACGAGGCTCCTTCGCCTCGGCGGCCGCCTGCTCCGGCGCGCCGCCTGCCGCGAAGCTAGCACCTTGCCCGGATGCCAGGAGTTGGCGGGGCGGCCGCCTCGGCGACCGCCCCTGTGTCATCGCTCCTAGCTTTCGCCGAAGGTGCTGGCGAACATCTCGTACGGTGGCGGACTGTCGGTGTAGTTGGCCTTGACCCCGGTCTCGAAGAAGCACTCGCCCCCGAACGAGAGACCGATCTCCTGCACGTGGCTGATCGCGGTCAGGAATGCGGGGGTGACCGTGGGATTCGCGCCGGACTGGCCGTTCCAGTCCGACCATTCGGCCGGATTGGTCATGTCCGCGGTGATTGTGAGGCTCTGGCCGTCGCTGACAAGATCATGAAGCTGAACTGGATGCGACCACCAGAACCGCGTGTAGAACCCCGCCGGATGCTGCCCCGGAGGAGGCGGAGTGGCTCCGGAGGCCGCCGGTGAGACGAAGTAGAACCTGACCGCCGCCGGAACGTTGTTCACGCAATCGCCGCCGCCATGCTGCGTCTCGAAAGTCGTCCCTGGCGTCCCACTGAGCTGGATCGTGTCGCTCAGGGTCGTCGACGACTGGTCGCCGGTGAGCGACTTGTCCGTCGTCGTCAACAGGGCTGTGTAGTGGCCGGGGAGGAAGTCGAACGTCGTCGTGTCCCCGCTGGTCGCCGCGGGCATCGAGCCGGGCGAGTTGCGAGGTGCGATCTCCTGCCCGGACGGGTTGTAGTCGTACACCGTCCACTTCGCAGACGTCGCAGGCGGATCGGCGGCCGTCGTATCGAGCGCGCAGCTCGTTGCGCCGCCTGCGTTGATCGCCTGTACATCCGCAGTCAGGCTCGACAGCGTCGCCGGATCCGCCCAGAGGGCGACGCTGTGCCCGTCGCCGCACGAAAGGATCACCTGCGTCGTCTCCAGCGGGCTGATGTCCGCAGCGACGCTCGCCGGCAAGAGCGCGACAGCAACAGCCACGGCGAATACGGCACCGAACAGAAACCTCTTCATACCGTCCCCCGATCGATTGGTCGTCAACGATGGCCGCGGCCGAGGGGGAACGGCCCGTGCGCCATCCGCAGTTGGCTTTCCGCTTCTGCTGCAGATCGAAACACGATCGACCTTCACGGTACGTGGCTCGGCGAGTATTTGACGCTGGTGCTTCGAGCGCCTACCCTGCGAAGACCATGTTGCTTACGAACGTGATGGACCGGAACCGGGGAGGCGCCACTGTGCGGCTCGCCGGACCCCGCGGCGCTCTTTAGGTCCGCGCGCCGCCTCTCCGGCGGCTTTCCGTCCTCCGTTCCCTCTTCTTTCGAAGGAGCAGCATGTCCACTGAAGCACCATCCACAATCGATCTCGCCTCGCGCCTAGACCGCCAGGCACCCGCCGTCGAGGTGCGCGACCTGAGGAAAACGTTCAGGCGCCGCGACCGCAAAGGCGGCCGCTTCACACGCAGGCGTCCGTGGCCGGCGCTCGACGACGTCACCTTCACGATCGCCCGTGGCGAGTGCGTCGCGATCCTCGGCCAGAACGGCTCGGGAAAGTCGACGCTCGTCCGCCTGCTCTCGACGCTGCTGATCAGCGACGGCGGCGAGGCGCGGGTCTTCGGCCACGACGTGGACCGTGAGGCGTCGACGATTCGCCGGCTCGTCAACCGCGTCTCGGTCGAGGCGAGCTTCTTCAAGAAGATGTCGGCGTCCGAGAACCTGTCGTACGCGGCGCGCTTCTACGGGATGACGCCGCGGCAGACTCGCACGGGAGTCCCGGAGATCCTCGCCGAGGTCGGCTTCCCGGCCGAGCGGCGCGGCGAGGCGATGGAGAACCTGTCGCGCGGCATGCAGCAGAAGGTCGCCCTCGCGCGGGCGCTCCTGACCTCACCCGTCCTGCTCCTGCTCGACGAGCCGACGACCGGGCTCGACCCGCGCTCGAAGCTCGAGGTGCAGGAGTTCATCCGGCGGGTGCGGGCGGAGCACGACGCCACGATCCTGCTCTGCACGCACGACATGGCCGAGGCCGAGACGCTCGCGGACCGGGTCGGCTTGCTCGATCGCGGCCGGCTGCTCTTCCTCGAGCCGGTCGAGGACGTGAAGCGGCGCTTCGGCGTCGAGACGCTCGAGCAGGCGTTCTTCGCCGCGACGGGCCGCGAGTTCGAAGAAGAACACGATGACGAGGACGACGAGTACAGGGAGGTGTTCGCATGAGCGAGTACGCAGTCGAGATGCGCAACCAGCTCGTCGGCCTGTTCGGGATCGTCGAGCGGAACATGTACCTCACGAAGCGCTACTTCCTCTGGGATCTGGCGTTCATGTTCTGGACGATCGCGAACACGCTCACGATCGTCTTTATCGCCCGCGCGGCGAACCTGCCGCCGGCGAAGGAGAACACCCTCGCGGCGGTCCTGCTCGTCGGCGCGACGATCTGGGCGTTCCTCGGGATCATCTTCGAGTTCATGACCGAGACGGTCGCCTGGGAGCGCTGGGAGGGGACGATCGAGTACACCTTTATGGCGCCGCTGTCGCGTCTCGTCCACCTGTTCGGACAGGGCGCGTACGCGGTGCTCTACGGGCTGATCCGGGCGACGATCCTGTTCTTCGTGGTCGCCGCATTCATCGGCATCCACACGCCGAACGCGAACTACGGCGCGGCGCTGGCGCTGCTCGCGATCGCGTCGATCTCGTTCATCGGCGTCGGGATCATGACCTCTGTGCTGCCGCTCATCTCGCCGGAGAAGGGCGCCCAGCTCGGGTTCGTCGCCCAGGGCCTGATGCTCGTGGTCTCGGGCGTCTACTACCCGGTGAGCGTGATGCCGGAGTGGATGCAGTGGATCGCGAAGTTCTCGCCGGCGACGTACGCGCTGCGGGGATGCCGACACTCGATCATCCTTGGCACGGGCATGGTCTGGGCGGACGTCTGGCCGCTGCTGATCATCGCGGTCCTGGCGACGCCGATCGGTCTCGCGGTCTTCCGCGTCGGCGAGCGGCACGCGAAGAAGCACGGGAAGCTGAAGCGGTCGGGATGAGCGACTGGTTCGCGGGAGAGATCGCCGAGCGCTACGACGAGTCGACGGCCGGCAAGCCGGCCGAGCCGGTCGTCGACTTCCTCGTCCCGTTCGCGGCTGGCGGTGCGCTCGAGCTCGCGATCGGCACCGGGCGGATCGCGGTGCCGCTCGCGGAGCGCGGGGTCCGGGTGGCAGGCATCGACCTGTCCCCGGACATGGTCGCGCAGCTGCGGCAGAAGACGGATGCGATCCCGGTCGCGATCGGCGACATGACGGCGACCCGCGTCGAGGGCACGTTCTCGCTCGCCTACATCGTCTGCAACTCGATCAACAACGTCACGACGCAGGACGGGCAGGTCGAGGTGTTCGCGACCGCGGCTGCGCATCTCGGGCCGGGTGGGTGCTTCGTGGTCGAGGTCGGCGTCCCGAACACGCAACGGCTCGAGGTTTTCGACCTGAGCGACACTCACGTCGGCGTCGACGAGCTCGACTTCGACACCCAGCGGCTCGTCTCGCATCACTTCTCGCTCGTCGACGGCGAGTGGCGGCGGCTGTCGGTGCCGTTCCGCTCGGTCTCCCCTGCCGAGCTCGACCTCATGGCGCGTCTGGCGGGGATGGAACTGCGCGAGCGCTGGGCGGATTGGGACCGCTCGCAATTCACCGCCGAGAGCACGAAGCACGTCTCCGTCTGGGAGAAGACGTGAGGATTGAGCTCCCGATCGAGACGGAGCGGCTCGTGATCCGCCGGCTCGAACTCGAGGACGCCGCAGACCTCGGCGAGCCCGAGGAGTGGATCCGGGAGAAGATCGACCGCTTCGAGCGCGACGGCGGGATGAGCCTCTGGGCGACGGTCGAGCGGGAGAGCGGCCGGGCGGTCGCCCTGACCGGCCTGCAGTGGGAGCAGATCGACGGCCGCCGCGAGCTCGATCTCGGCTGCGTTGTCGCTGCTCATGCGCAGCGGCGCGGCTACGCGACCGAAGCGTCGACCGCTGTGCTGAACGCTGCCTTCGCCGCAGGATTCGAGCGCGTCACAGCCATGACGTATCCGGACAACGCGCCTGCGTTGCGCAGCCTGGAGAAGCTGGGGTTCACCCCGAGCGGAGAGACAACCTTCGAGGGTCGCCAGTACAGGTTCTTCGTCAGGAGGGTTGACCAGTGAAGGTCACCTTCGTCAAGAAGGGCGAGCGGCGGTACGCGGTCGAAGTGCACCGCGACCGCTATCCCGATCTCTGGTGCGGGTCGATCGGCTACGACGACGTGCTTCCGCACGACCTGCTCCACTTCGTCGCCGAGGCGGAGCTCGGACTGGACGGCGCCGTCTTCGGCGATCTGGCAGCGGGCGGTAACGCGAGGATCTTTCAGCCGTTCGACCGGGATCTGACGGCCAAGTTGTGGCGCAAGCAGAGGATCCGCCGCACGCGCCTCCCCGATGGACGCCGCTCGGAGGAGCTCGCCTGGGAGCTCGAGCAAGGTTGGCGAGCGAAAACGCTCCCACCCGAGCTCCAGCAGAAGCTGGACGACCTCGCGGAGCGTTGGCACGCGCTCCAGGTGGGCGGCTCGCTCACGCTCGAGTGGCCGCGCCCGGAAGGACGGAAGCGCCACCCGCCACGGGAGCGCCGCCGTCCCACCGCCACGCGACAGCGTTAGCGTTCGCGCCGTGCCACTCCGAGCGCGCCGCTCCTGCCTCACCGTCCCGGCGTCGGGCGAGCGGATGCTCGCCAAGGCGCCGTCGCTACCGGCGGACGAGGTGATCGTCGACCTCGAGGACGCGGTGGCGGTCGAGGACAAGGAGCAAGCTCGCGGGCTCGCGGTCGCCGCGCTCGGGCGCGGCCCGCTTGGCCGTACGACCGCGCTGCGCGTCAACGGACGCTCGACGCCGTGGTGGGAGGACGATCTCCGTGCGGCGACCGAAGCGCGTCCTGACGTCGTCGTGCTCCCCAAGGTCGAGTCCCCGCAAGACGTGACCGCCGCGGCCGAGATGCTCCCGAAGGAGATCGGCCTCGAGGCCCAGATCGAGACGGCTCGCGGCCTCGTCGAGGCCGACCGGATCGCCGCTGCCGGACACCGCCTCGAGGCGCTCGTCTTCGGGCCGGCCGATCTCGCTGCCTCGCTCGGCGTGCCGGTGCTGACGATCGGCGCCGGCGCCTCCGACTACGCCCTCGCGCGCGTGGTCGCGGCCGCTCGCGCCTCGGGCCTCCAGGTGCTCGACGGACCGCACGCGCGGCTCGGCGACGACCTCGGTCTCGTGCTCTCCGCGCGCCGCGCTCTCGAGCACGGTTACGACGGCAAGTGGGTGATCCACCCCAGCCAGATCGAGCCGGTCAACCGCATCTTCACGCCGTCGCCCGCCGACCTGGAGCGCGCGAGACGGATCCTCGAGGCGGCCGAGGGCGCGGCCCGCTTCGAGGGCGAGCTGGTGGACGAGGCGTCGCGCAAGCTCGCCGAGTCGCTCCTCAGGCGCGCCGAGCTGCTCTCCTAGGGTCTCATTCAGCACTTCAGCTCCGGAGCGGCGCGCACTCCTGGCGATGCTTGCCACTACGACGCAGAGGGTACGTCCGGGGCATGACCGGGCGGAGGGAGCTCTGGGAGGTGACGCGCTTCTCGAGCCAGCGGCGTGGCTTCGAGCCGCAGTGCGACTGCTACCGCACCGGCGATCCACCCACACTGCACGTCCTGCTCGAGCTTCCCAGCGTCGACCCGGACGCCGTGCGAATCGTCGCCTTCGGCAGCGCACTCGTCGTCTCCGGCGTCCGCGAGCGCCCGCATCCAGCGGGAGCCCACTATCAACAGGTCGAGATCGAATACGGCCCGTTCGAGCGGCGCATCGAGCTCGCCGAGGACGTCGACACCGACGCCACGACCGCGATCTACGAGGCCGGAATGTTGCGGCTCGAGGTGCCCCTGCGATGAGCGAGACCGAGTTCGGCGAGACGCCTGCGACGCAGGTCGACGAGATCCCGGGCGAGCTGGCGGTGCTGCCGCTCAAGGAAACGGTCGTCTTCCCCGACTCGATGACGCCGCTCGCGATCGGACAGGAGCGCTCGATCCGGCTGGTGGACGACGTCGTGGGAGGCGAGCGCCTGCTCGCACTCGTCACGGTGCGGGACGCCGACGTCGAGGCGCCCGGCTGGGGCGACCTGTACGAGATCGGGACGGCGGCCGTCGTGCACAAGATGATCCGCGTCCCCGACGGGACGCTGCGGATCCTCGTCCAGGGCCTCCACCGAATCCAGCTCGCGGAGCCGGTGACCGACGACCCGTACCTCGTCGGGCGCTTCGCTCCCTTGCCGGACGAGGCGGAGGAGAGCCGCGAGCTCGAGGCGCTCCTGCGCAACGCGCAGACCCTCTTCGGGCGGATCATCGGCCTGGCGCCGTACCTGCCCGAGGAGCTCCAGATCGCGGCCGCGAACATCGAGGGCGCGAGCGGACTCTGCAACCTCGTCGCCTCCACCATCCGGCTCAAGACCGAGGAGAAGCAACTGATCCTCGAGCTCGCCGACGCGGAGGAGCGATTGCGCGAGGTCTCGAAGATCCTCAACCGCGAGCTCGAGGTCTTCGAGCTCGGGACGAAGATCCAGTCGCAGGTGCAGTCGGAGCTCGACAAGGGACAGCGCGAGTTCTTCCTCCGCCAGCAGCTGAAGGCGATCCAGGAGGAGCTCGGCGAGGGCGATCCCGAGCAGGCCGATGCGAACGAGCTGAGGGAGAGGCTCGACGCGCTCGAGTTGCCGGAGGATGTGCGGAAGGCGGCCGACCGCGAGCTAGCGCGGCTCGAGCGGCTCCCCTCGGCGGCGGCCGAGTACGGCGTGATCCGCTCGTACCTCGACTGGCTCGCGACCCTCCCCTGGGGAGTGACCACGCCCGACGTCCTCGACCTCGACCGCGCCCGCCAGATCCTCGACGATGACCACTACGACCTCGAGAAGGTGAAGGAGCGGATCGTCGAGCACCTCGCAGTCTCGAAGCTCAAGCAGGACCCCGCCGGCCAGATCCTCTGCTTCGTCGGGCCGCCCGGCGTCGGCAAGACCTCACTCGGGCACTCGATCGCGCGGACGCTCGGGAGGAAGTTCGCGCGGCTGTCCGTCGGCGGCGTCCGGGACGAGGCCGAGATCCGCGGGCATCGGCGCACGTACATCGGCGCGATGCCCGGCTCGATCATCCGCGCCCTGCGCGACGCCGAGTCGATGAACCCGGTGCTGCTGATCGACGAGATCGACAAGATGGGCGCCGACGTGCGCGGCGATCCGGCGAGCGCGATGCTCGAGGTGCTCGATCCGGCGCAGAATTGCACCTTCCGCGACCACTACCTCGACCTCCCGTTCGACCTCTCGAAGACGCTCTTCATCTGCACGGCGAACACCGTGGACACGATCCCGCCGGCGCTGGTCGACCGGATGGACGTGATCCAGCTGTCCGGCTACACCGAGGAGGAGAAGCTGGGGATCGCGGAGCGCTACCTCGTGCCGCGCCAGATCTCCGAGCACGGCCTCGAGCGCGACCGGATCGAGATCGGCGAGGCCGCGCTGCGGCTGCTCGCCCGTGAATACACGCGCGAGGCCGGCGTGCGCGGGCTCGAGCGGCGCATCGGCGACCTCTGCCGCAAGGCCGCGGTGCGGGTCGCGCGCGGGAGCGAGGAGCCGATCGACATCACCGAGGAACTCGCGCGCGAATGGCTCGGCCCGCGCCGCTTCTCGGGCGAGACGCGGCGTCGCACGGCGGATCCCGGCGTGGCGACCGGGCTCGCGTACACGCCGGTCGGCGGCGACGTCCTCTACATCGAGGCTCAGGCGTACGCGGGCCGCGGCAAGCTCACGGTGACGGGCCAGCTCGGCGAGGTGATGCAGGAGTCGGCGCAGGCGGCGCTGTCCTGGGTCCGCTCCCACACCGAGGAGCTGGAGCTCGACGAACGCTGGTTCTCGCGCCACGACGTTCATCTGCACGTCCCCGCCGGCGCGATCCCGAAGGACGGACCCTCGGCCGGAATCGCGATGGCGACCGCGATCGCGTCCCTCGTACGCGAGAGGCCGGTGGCCGACGACGTCGCGATGACGGGTGAGATCACGCTCACCGGCCAGGTGCTGCCGATCGGCGGCGTGCGCGACAAGGTGCTGGCCGCGCAGCGCGCGGGTCTGGGCCGCGTGATCCTGCCGCGCGAGAACGAGCACGACCTCGAAGAGCTGCCGCCCGAGACCCGCGACGCCCTCCACTTCGTCCTCGTCGACTCGATCGACGAGGTGTTCGACGCCGCGTTCAGCTCGAACGGCGCGACCGCGAATGGCCGCGGGCGGGCGGCGGCTGCAAGGATAGGAGCACCCTTCAATCCACAAGGAAAGGACCGGAGATGACGTATACGAAAGAACGCGTCGCCGATGCCGCCGCGAGCGCCCGCCCGTACGTGGAGCGCGCCCTCCGCGACCAGGAGCTGCGCGACAACATCCGCAACGCCTACACCTCCGCCCGTGCCGTCTACGACGAGCTCTCGTCCCGCCGCAAGGTGTCGGACGCTGCGTCGCAGCTCGCCGGCGACAAGGATCTCCAGGACGAGATCCGGTCCGCGATCGACGAGATCCGGAACGCCGCGGGCCGCGTCAAGAACGTGAAGCGGTCCGCACCGGAGCCGGCTCGCGCCGCGAAGAACAGCCTGCTCTTGATGCTCGGGGTCCTGGTCGGCCTCCTCATCAATCCGATCACCGGCCCGGCGTTGCGGCGGATGCTAGCCCGCCAGCTGTTCGGCAGCGGGAACGACTTCGTCTACCAGGGGAACGGCAGCAAGACGAAGCCGTAGGTTCGCGGCGGGCTAGCTTCGGCCCAGATGCTCCCGGGCGAAAGCGCGGAAGCGGTCGCGCGCGCCCTCGTCCGGCGCGATGGGCTCGTCGTCGGCGTACTGCGGGTCGGAAGCGATCTCCTCGGCGACGGCCCGCACCTCGCGCTCGATCGCGGCGCGGTGGGCGGGGTCGCGGAGGAGCGCGTCGACCCAGTTCTCCGAGCCGTCCCAGTCGGGGACGTCGTGGTCGAAGAGGAGTTGGCCGAGCAGCAGTCCGGTCCGGATGTAGGCGAAGGTCTTGAAGGCGAGGATCCGGTGCGGCGTCTCGACGCGGGCCGCAAGGGCCGGGTCCTCGCGCAGGACCTGATCGACGATGCCGCCGATCGGCTCGTCTACCAGCGGGATCCAGAGCTCGTCGAGATCGGGCACGACCGGATTATGCCCGGCGGGGAAGTAGCGTAGGCCTGCGTGACCGGTTCAGGCGATCTCCTCGCGACGTTGGCCGCCGATCCGGCCGAGGCCGGCCTGTTTCTCGACTTCGACGGCGTGCTCGCGCCGATCGTCGACCGGCCGGAGGATGCCGTACCGCCGCCGGAGACGCGCGCCGAGCTCGAGCGGCTCGTGCGGCGCTACGCGCTCGTGGCGGTCGTGAGCGGCCGGGCGGGCGAGGACGTGCGCGCCCGCATCGGAGTGGAGGGCGTCGTCTGCGTCGGCTCGCACGGGCTCGAGCTCACGCCGCAGGCCGACCGCTGGCGCCGAGCGCTCGCGGGCTTCGCTGCCTCTGCGCCCTGGCCGCCGGAGGAGATCGAGGTGAAGGGGCTCACGGTCGCTTTCCACTTCCGGAGCCGGCGGGACGAGCAGGAGGCGGTGCGCGAGCTCGACGAGATCGCAGAGGCGGCGGCGTGCCAGGGTCTCGTCACCCGCTACGGGCGCAAGGTTCTCGAGGTGCTGCCTCCCGTCGGCTCGAACAAGGGGACGGCGGTGCGCGCACTGCTCGAGGAGCATGGACTGCGGCGAGCCCTCGCAGCCGGCGACGACACGACCGATCTCGACTCGTTCGCCGCACTCGACGGGCTCGAGGTCGCGGTGCGCGTCGCCGTCGCCTCGGCGGAGGCGCCGAGCGCGCTGCTCGACTCCGCCGACGTCGTCGTCGAATCGACCGACGAGTTCCTCGCGCTACTGCGCAGCCTCTAGCCCGGCAGCGGCACAGGGCCAATCCAGACATCTCTAGGGGTCAGACACCGAGACAGGTCCGCACAGGACGTCGCTCCGCGGCAGCCATGCAGCCGTGCGGTAACCCCCTCCTCTCTGGACACGGCCCGGTGTCTGACACCGAGTCGTGTCCCGACGAGACAGTCGGCGTTACGCCTTGTGGACGCGCACAGCCGTGCCGTAGGCGCAGATCTCGGTCCAGTTGCCGCCCATCTCGGACGTGTCGAAGCGCATCGCGATGATCGCGTTCGCACCGTGTGCCTCGGCTTCTTCGATCATCCGTTCCCGGACCTGCTCGCGGCTGGCGACCAGCGCCTTCGTCATCCCCTTGAGCTCTCCGCCGAGGATCGACTTCAGCCCTGCGCCGATCTGCGAGCCGACGTTGCGCGAGCGCACGGTCAGCCCCATCACCTCGCCGAAGACCTCGTCGACCTCGTAGCCGGGGATGTCGTTCATCGTCGTCACGATCATCGTTCTGCCTCCCTGTTGAGCACGTCCCAGGCTCGGCGCACGTCGTTCTCCGTCGTCCGCGCGTTGCCGATCGCGAGCCGCAGGACGTAGCGCCCGTCGAGCTTCGTGTGCGTGATGAAGATCTCACCGGACGCGTTGACGCGCGACTCCAGCCGCTCGTTCTCCTCGTCCGAGCCGTTCCGGCGAAAGACGACCAGCGAGAGCCGTCGCGGCGCAACGAGCTCCCAGTCGTCGCTCTCTTCCACCCAGCCGGCGAAGAGCGCGGCAAGGCGGATGTGCTCGCGAACGATCGCCCGCAGCCCCTCGGCGCCGTAGCAGCGCAGCACGGCCCACAGCTTGAGCGAGCGGAAGCGGCGGCCGAGCGGCGGGCCGTAGTCGGCGAGGGAGAACGCCTCGTCGTCGGTGCGCAGGTACTCGGGCGTGAGCGTGAACGCGTCGCGCCACTCGTCCGGTCTCGCCGTCCAGACGAGCGAGCAGTCGGTCGGGACGAGCAGCCATTTGTGCGGATTGACGACCAGGCTGTCGGCGAGCTCGACGCCGTCGGCCGACCAACGCTCCTCCTCGCAGATCCACGACGACCCGGCGTAGGCAGCATCGACGTGGAGCCAGGCGCCGGCGGCATGCGCCCGCTCGGCGAGGTCGCGCACCGGGTCGACCGAGGCAAAAGACGTCGTGCCCACCGTCGCCACGACGCACGCGACGTCGCCGAGGTCGTAGCCGTCCACACGCATGCGCAGCTCCTCGTCGACCGGCACCTTGCGCAGCTCCATCCCGAGCATCCGCGCGTCCTTCTCCACCGAGGAATGCGCGTGCTCGGAGCAGACGACGACGTCGCGACCCGTCACGTGGCGCGCGGCGATCAGCGCGGCCAGCGTCGAAGTCGAGGCCGTGTCCTCGATGTGGCCGTGCCAGCCGTCCGGAAGCCCGAGCAGCTGCCGCACCCAGTCGGCGGCGCGCAGCTCGAGCTCGGTCGAGGCCGGGGACGCGCGCCAAACGATCGCGACCTGGTTCAGCGCAGCCGCGAGCAGCTCGGCGAGAATCGCCGGCTCCGACGACGTGACCGCGAAGTAGGAGAAGAAGCGCGGGCTCTGCCAGTTCGTCATGGCCGGCAGCAGGAGCTCGTCGAGGTCTCGCAGCACGGCGGCGAAGGGCTCAGCATCCTCGGGCGCCGCCACGGGCAGCTGCGCCGAGAGCTCGCCCGGCTCGACCTGGGCAAGCACCGGAAGGTCGCCGACCCGATCCAGGTAACTCGCCGCCCACTCGAGCGCGGCGGCACCGTCCTCGCGGAGATCGGTCACGGGCGCTTCTTCCGCAGCTTGTCGAGCTGCTTCCAGGTGTGCGTGTTGGCGACGTCGGCCTTCGTCAGCCAGCCGCGCCGCGCCTGCGCCACCGCCAGCTCGACGTAGGCCTGCGAGCGGACCTCGTGTCCGTCGGAGGAGACGACGAGCTTCAGCCCTGCCTCCTTCGCTGCGCGGGCATGGACGTCCCTCAGGTCGAGCCGGTCCGGCTGGCCGTTGATCTCGAGCAGCGTGCCGGTCTCGAGCGCGCCCTCGATCACGCGCTCGACGTCGACGTCGCGCGGCGGGCGCTTCCCGATCCGCCGGCCGGTGAGGTGACCGATGACGTCGACGTACGGGTTCTGCATCGCCTCGAGCACGCGCTCGGTCGGACGCGAGTCGGGTGCCTGGTGCACCGAGGCGACGACCCAGTCGAGCAGCGCGAGGTCCTCGTCCGCAACGTCGACCTCTCCGCTGGAGCGGATGTTCGCCTCGACGCCGGCGAGGATGGTCAGCTTCGGGAACCGGGCGCGCAAGGCCTCGATCTCCTCGAGTTGCGCCTGCAGCCGACCCTCACGGAGGTAGTGCGAGTGGTCGGTGACGGCGTAGTACTGGTAGCCACGTGCCACCGCGCCCTCGAGCATCTCCTCGAGCGTGCTCTTGCCGTCAGCCGACCAGTGGGAGTGCGTATGCAGATCGCCGCGCACGTCGCGCCGCTCGACGAGCTTCGGCAGCTCGCCGCGCCGCGCCGCCTCCAGCTCGCCCGAGTTCTCGCGCAACTCGGGCGGGATCGGCTGGTAGCCGAGGAACTCGTAGACAGCGTCCTCCTCGGCGCTCTTGAAGACATCGCCGCTCTCGACGTTCGTGACGCCGTACTCCGAGATCGAGAGCCCGCGCCGCACCGCGTCCTCGCGCATGGCCACGTTGTGGTCCTTCGAGCCGGTGAAGTGCTGGAGGAGGTTGCCGAACGACTCCGGC
>DASXOM010000050.1:0-12681 GCA_036494245.1 Gaiellaceae bacterium | reverse complement strand
GCCGTTCCCGCTGCTACCCTGAAATCCCGTGAGCACACGGGCCCCGAAGTACGTCTTTGTGACAGGGGGCGTCGTGTCGGCTCTGGGGAAGGGAATCGTTGCCGCCTCGCTCGGTCGCTTGCTCAAGGCACGCGGGCTGCGTGTCCAGCTGCAGAAGTTCGATCCGTACCTCAACGTCGACCCGGGGACGATGAGCCCGTTCCAGCACGGCGAGGTCTTCGTCACCGAGGACGGCGCCGAGACCGACCTCGACATCGGCCACTACGAGCGCTTCGTCGACGAGAACTTCCTGCGCAGCGCGAGCCACAGCGCCGGCGCGATCTGGGACACCGTCCTGCGCAAGGAGCGCAAGGGCGACTTCCTCGGCGCGACGGTGCAGGTGATCCCGCACATCACGAACGAGATCAAGGCGCGCATCCGCCGCGCCGCCGAAGCGACCCCGGCCGACGTCGTCATCTCCGAGATCGGCGGCACCGTGGGCGACATCGAGTCGCTGCCGTTCCTCGAGGCGATCCGCCAGTTCCGGCGGGAGGTCGGACCAGAGAACGTCGTGTACGTCCACGTCACGCTCGTCCCGTTCATCGAGGCTGCGGGCGAGCTGAAGACGAAGCCGACGCAGCACTCGGTCAACGAGCTGCGCCGGATCGGCATCCATCCCGACGTCGTCGTCTGCCGCTCGCACGAGGAGCTCTCGCGCGACATCCGGGACAAGATTGCCCTCTTTGCCGACGTCGACCCCGGCGCGGTCGTTGCCAGCCCTGACGTCCCGGATGTGTACGAGGTGCCGCGCGTCCTCCACGGCGAAGGGCTCGACCGGCTCGTCGGCGAGCGGCTCGGCCTCGAGCTCGGTGAGCCCGACCTGTCCGACTGGGACGCACTGCTCGAGCGGATCCACAGCCGGCGCGACGTGGTCGAGATCGCGCTGGTCGGCAAGTACGTGAAGCTCCAGGACGCCTACCTCTCCGTCCACGAGGCGCTCAAGCACGCGGGACTGGAGCACGGCAGCGCCGTTCGCGTGCGCTGGATGGACGCCGAGGATATGTCCTATGACGAGGCGGCCGAGCTGCTCGAGAGCGTCGACGGCGTGCTCGTCCCGGGCGGCTTCGGCTCGCGCGGCTGGGAGGGCAAGATCCTCGCGTGCCAGGTCGCGCGCGAGCGGCGCATCCCGTATCTGGGCATCTGCCTCGGCATGCACGTCGCCGTCTCCGAGTTCGCGCGCCACGTCGTCGGGCTCGAGGGTGCGAACTCGACCGAGATGGATCCCGAGACGCCGTATCCGGTCATCGACCTGCTGCCGGAGCAGAAGGGGATCGAGGATCTCGGCGGCACGATGCGACTCGGCGCCCAGGCGGTCGAGCTCCCGGAGGGGACGCACACCCGCGAGCTCTACGGCGACGACACGATCCACGAGCGCCACCGGCACCGCTACGAGGTCAACAACACGTTCCGGGACAGCCTCGTCGAGGCCGGGCTCGTCGTGAGCGGCACGTTCCAGGGGGGCCGGCTCGTGGAGATCGTCGAGCTGCCCGACCATCCCTGGTTCGTCGCGAGCCAGTTCCACCCGGAGTTCAAGTCCCGGCCGACGCGGGCGGCACCGCTCTTCCGCGGCTTCGTCGGCGCTGCGCTCGACCGCGCGCGCACGCGGGCCGGCGAGCACGTCGCCGCCTGACCCTCGGCCTCTAGGATCGGCGGATGTCCGAGGCGGCCGACCTCTTCCTCGAGCTCGCCGCGATCCCAAGCCCGCCGGGCGAGGAGCGCGGTGTGGCCGATGCGGTGCTGCGCTATCTGAGTTACCTCGGCCTCGAGGCCCACGAGGACGATTGCGGCCCGCGGATCGGCTCGACCGCCGGCAACGTGTACGTGCGAGTCGAGCCGAACGCCGACGGGACTCCCCTGTTCCTCTGCGCGCACATGGACACCGTCCCTCCTGACGGCAGGCTCGAACCGGTGGTCGAGGACGGCGTGCTCCGGAACGCGGGCGGCACGATCCTCGGCGCCGACAACAAGGCGGCTATCACAGCCATGCTCGAGGGCGTGCGGCGTGTGCTCGCCGAGAACCTGCCGCACGCCGGGATCGAGCTCCTGCTCACGCCGATGGAGGAGGTCGGGCTGATCGGTGCGGGCGCGTTCGACCACGAACGGCTTCGCGCGCAGGTCGGCTACGTCTACGACCAGGAAGGGCCGATCGGCGAGGTCGTGCTCGGTGCACCCTGGTCGCGCGCGCTGGAGGTGCGCTTCCACGGCCGCTCCGCGCACGCCGGCATGGCGCCGGAGGAGGGGCGCTCAGCTATCCAGGCGGCGGCCAAGGCGATCGCCGACCTGCGGCTTGGCCGGATCGACGAGCTAACCACGGCGAACGTCGGCACGATCACCGGCGGCACTGCGGGCAACGTCGTTCCCGAGTGGTGCACGTTCAGCGCCGAGGCGCGGAGTCACGACGAGGCGACGCTCGCGGAGGTCGTGCAGGAGATGCTCGACGCCTTCTCTTTCGCCGCCACCGAGACGGAATGCGAGGTCGAGACGACGATGCGGAAGAGCTACGACGGCTACCGGCTGAAGCGCGACGAGCCAGCCGTCGCGCTGGCGGCGACGGCGTTCACAAGTTGCGGCTTCGAGCCACGCTATGGGCTCTCGGGCGGCGGCGCCGATGCAAACGTCTTCAACGGCCGCGGACTCCGCTGCGTGAACCTGTCGCACGGCGTCTTCGGCTTCCACACGCCGGACGAGCACGTCTCGGTCGCCGATCTCGAGGCGATGGTCGACTTGACGGTCGCACTCGTGGAGGCTGCGAGAGCGTGAGCCTCGAACCGGACTCCTCTCGGCGCGTGTACGAAGGACGCTTGCTTGCTCTGACGGTCGAGCGATGGGGAGAGAACGAGCGCGAGATCGTCGAGCATCCCGGCGCGGTCGCGATGGTTGCAGTGGACGCCGAGGGATACGTGACGCTCGTCCGGCAGCTACGCGAGGCAACGCGGAAGCGGCTGCTCGAGATCCCTGCCGGGACCGCCGAGCCGGGGGAGCAGCCTCTCGAGACCGCGAAACGGGAGCTACGGGAGGAGTGCGGCCTGACCGGCGGCGAGTGGCGCGAGCTGGCGGCGTTCTGGACGACGCCCGGCTTCTGTCGCGAACGGATGCACGTGTTCGCCGTCGAGGGCGCCGAGCGTGGGGAAGCGGCTCCGGCCGACGACGAGGAGCTCGAGCTCGTCCGCTGGCCGGTCGCCGAGATCGGACAGCGGCTCCATGAGATCGAGGACGCGAAGACGCTCGCCGGCTTGTTGCTCTACGTCACCACGCTTCCCGGGCGGTTTGGTTCGAGTTAGCGAGCGGCTCCACGCCCCAGCCATCGCCCTCCGCGGCGGCATCGGCTAGAGCCTGAGGCAGAACAGTTGTTATGACATGATCGGCCTCATGGCAACGCGTGGCGTTCTTTACTGGAAGCGAGAAGCCGTTACGCCGGGCGGCGAATTGTTCGGTCGGGCTTGGGTGATCGAGGAGGACGGGACGATGCGCCAGATCAACGACGGGGATCCGATCAGCCGCGCCGAGGCCTTGCGGCTCGCTGATGCTGGCGAATACACGGTCGACGCTGAGGCGTAGGCAACCGCCTATACAGCGATTGGCGAGCTGCCACCCCCACCCAGGGTGGGGTCGATCCCGCCGACCCTCGAGACCGACGCTACCCGCGAAAGCGTGCCGAAGCCGTGTTTTTCGATCGTGAGCCGCCGGCAAGTCCCTCGCGGCTTCGTCGCGCGCCGCCGGGAGATAGTGTCTCCGGGCCTTGCGTATCGGTGTTCCGAAGGAGATCAAGACCGACGAGTACCGGGTGGCGCTCACCCCGGCCGGCGCGCGCGAGCTGATCCAGCGCGGGCACGAGGTCCTCGTCGAGGCGACGGCGGGGGAGGGGAGCGCGTTCCCCGACGAGCAGTACGAGCGCGCGGGGGCCCGGATCGTCTCGGGCGACGACGCCTGGGGCCAGGCCGACCTTCTGCTCAAGGTCAAGGAGCCGATCGAGCCCGAGTACTCGCGGCTGCGGGAAGGGCTCGTGCTCTTCACGTACCTCCACATCGCCGCGGACGAGCCGCTCACGCGAGCGCTGGCGGACAGCGGCATCGCAGCAGTCGCCTACGAGACGGTGGAGACCGACGACCGTCGGCTGCCACTGCTCGCCCCGATGAGCGAGATCGCCGGCCGGCTCGCGCCGCAGGCCGCCGCGCACTTCCTCGAGAAGCCCCTCGGTGGCAGGGGCGTCCTCCTCGCCGGGACGCCGGGTGTGCAGCCCGGCCACGTCGTCGTCCTCGGCGGCGGGATCGTCGGCTACAACTCGGCGATCATCGCTCTCGGCCTCGGCGCGCGGGTCACGGTCCTCGAGCGCTCGATCGACCGGATGCGGCACCTCGACGAGATCCTCTCCGGCCGCGTCAGCCTGCTCATGTCGTCGAGCCTCGAGATCGACCAGAACATCGCGCATGCGGACGTCGTCATCGGTGCCGTCCTCATTCCGGGCGCGCGCGCGCCCAAGCTCATCAGCCGCGAGATGCTGTCCGACATGCAGCCCGGCGCCGTCATCGTCGACGTCGCCATCGACCAGGGCGGCTGCATCGAGACCGCACACCCCACCACGCACTCGGATCCGGTCTACGAGGTCGACGGGATCGTCCACTACTGCGTCGCGAACATGCCCGGCGGTGTCCCCGTCACCTCCACGAAGTCGCTCACGAACGCGACGCTTCCGTACGTCGAGGCGATCGCAGACCACGGGCTCGCCGACGCGGTGTCGAGCGATCCGGCACTCGGGCGGGGCGTGAACGTCCTCGACGGGAAGATCACGTACGAGGCTGTCGCGGAGGCGCACGGTCTCGACTACACGCCGCTCGCCGACGTGCTGCCGCTCGCGCCGGTCTAGGAGGGCGCCTGGCCCTCCGGCTTCGGCTTCTTCTGGCGCGTTGGCGTCCACTTCACGACGATCCAGGTCACTCCCGCAGCGACGCCGATGATCGAGGCGACGTAGAGGACGAAACCGATGAGACCGAGGACGTTGGACACGGGCTACCTAGAATAGCCCGATGCCCAGGGCGTGCGTCATCGTGCTCGATGCCGTCGGTGCCGGCGAGCTGCCGGACGCCGCGCAGTACGGAGACGAGGGGTCGAACACGCTCGGCAACGTCGCGACAGCTGTCGGCGGGCTCGACCTGCCGAGTCTCGAGGCGCTCGGTCTCGGCAACGTAGAGCCGCTCGAGGGATGCCCGCCACAGCCGGGCGCACCGGCGGTCGCGGGCCGGCTCTTCGAGCGCTCGAAGGGTAAAGACACGACGACGGGCCACTGGGAGCACATGGGGATCGTCACCGCACAGGCGTTCCCCACGTACCCGCACGGCTTCCCGCACGACGTGATCGACCCGTTCATGCACAAGACCGGACGGGGGGTGCTGGGCAACAAGGCCGCGTCGGGGACGGAGATCATCCAGGAGCTGGGGGAGGAGCACCAGCGCACCGGGAAATGGATCGTCTACACCTCCGCGGACTCCGTCTTCCAGATCGCAGCCCACGAGGACACGATTCCATTGGAGGAGCTCTACGACGGCTGCCGGGCGGCGCGTGAGATCCTCACGGGCAAGCATGCAGTCGGCCGCGTCATCGCCAGGCCGTTCACGGGGGAGCCGGGCAACTACGTCCGCACGCCGAATCGGCACGACTTCTCGCTCGAGCCGCGCCGCCCGAACTACCTGACGCTCGTGCGCGAGGCCGGCAACAAGGTGTACGGCGTCGGCAAGATCGGCGACATCTTCGCTGGCTGCGACATCGACGAGTCGCACCCGACGAAGTCGAACATCGAGGGGATCCAGCAGACCGAGAAGCTCCTCCGAGAGATGGACGAAGGCCTCGTCTTCGTCAACCTCGTCGAGACGGACATGCTCTGGGGCCACCGCAACGACCCGGTCAACTTCCACCGCTGCCTGCAGGATTTCGACTATCGGCTCCCCGACCTGCTCGACGCCCTCCGGTCGGGCGACCTGCTGATCATCACCTCGGACCACGGTTGCGACCCGACGACGCCGTCGACAGATCACTCGCGCGAATACGCGATGCTGCTCGCGTACGTCGAGGGACGGAACGCAGCCGGCCAGATCCACGAAGGCGAGTTCTCGGACGTCGGCGCGACCGTGAATGCCTGGCTCGGCGGCAAGGCGCCGTCGCGCGGCATTCCCGGACAGCCGATCGTGGCGTCCTAGTAGCCCCGCGGCCCTCGGGCACACGACTACGCTGGCCATATGCCGGAGCTGCCGGAGGTCGAGAGTGTCCGCAGGCAGCTCGAACCCGCGCTCGTCGGACGGCGCTTCGAGCGGGTGAGCATCGACGACCCGCGCCTCGTGCGCCCGTACGAGCCGGCCGAGGTGGCGGCCGAACTGGAAGGGGAGAGCGTCGCGGCGGTCGAGCGGCGCGGCAAGTATCTGGTTGTTCGGTTCGAGAGCGGCCGAGCTCTCCTGATTCACCTCCGGATGACGGGAAGTCTTCTGAGTGCGCCGAGCGGTTCGCTTCCCGACGATCCGCATCGTCGCGCTGTTGTCAACCTAGACGACGGATCGGACGTTGCGTACCGAGACGTCCGCCGCTTCGGCACTTGGCTCCTGCTCGAGCCCGGCGAGGCGGAGCCGTACATCGCGGCCCGCGTCGGCGACGAGCCACTCGAGGCGCTCTTCACGGCCGCCCGGCTCGGCGAGCGTCTCGCGGGCCGCCGCACGTCGCTCAAAGCGGCGCTTCTGGATCAGCGCACCCTCGCGGGGATGGGGAACATCTACGTCGACGAGGCGCTGTGGCGCGCGCGGCTCAACCCGCTGCGTCCCGCCGCCGGCCTCGACCGCACCGAGCTGCGACGGCTGCACCGCGGGATCCGCGCCGCGCTGGAGCACGGCCTCGCCCGGCAGGGATCGACTCTTCGCGACTACCGCCTACCCGACGGCAGCGGAGGCTCGATGCAGGACGAGTTCCGCGTCTACGGGCGCCGTGACGAGCCCTGCGACCGCTGCGGGACGCTGATCGCCCGCACACAGGTCGCCGGCCGCACGACGTGGTTCTGCCCCACGTGCCAGCCGGCCGAGCCGGGTCAGGCGGCGAGGAGCTCGTCGAGGCGGCCCTCGCGATCGAGGCGCCAGAGCTCGGTGTAGCCGCCGATCGGCTGGCCGTCGATGAGGATCTGGGGCACCGTCCAGCCGCCGGTCGCATCGAACACGGTCTGCCGGAAGGCCGGGTCGTCGTCGATGGAGATCTCCTCGTAGGCGAGCCCGCGGGAGTCGAGGAGCGTCTTCGCGCGCACGCAGAAGCGGCACCAGCGCGTCGTATACATCTGGATCCTGGGCATTCCCTCTTACAACGCATAAGCCGCGCGAGCTGTTCCTGCCGGTGCCGTCCCTAGACTCCGGACATGGCCGGACGGGCGTACAGCACGGAAGCCGTTGTGCTCCGGTCGATGCGGCTCGGAGAGGCCGATCGCGTGCTTCACCTCTACACCGAGGCGCACGGTCGGATCGGCGCGGTGGCGAAGGGCGTGCGCAAGACGATGTCGCGCTTCGGCGCGCGGCTCGAGCCGCTCTCGCACGTCGAACTCGTCCTCCATCGCGGGCGCGGCGAGCTCCAGACGGTGACCGCGGCGCAGCTCGTCCGGTCGCACCGGGAGGCGCGCGAGGACTACTACCGCTTCTCGGTCGGGACGATCGGCGCCGAGGCGATGCTGCGCCTCTTCAGCGAGGAGGAGGCGAACGAACGGGCATTCACCGCGCTGACGCGCTTCCTCGATCTCCTCGACGCCACCCCGCATGCCGCGGACCGGGCGACCCTCGACCCGCTAGGGCTCGCGTTCCAGCTCAAGCTCCTCTGGCTGGCCGGCTACCTGCCGCACGTCACCGCCTGCGCCGAGTGCGGCGCGGAGCGGGTGCCGCTCGTCGGCTACTCGCCGCGCGCCGGAGGCGGTGTTTGCGAGCATTGCGCGCCGGCGACCGAAGCGCTCGCGCTCGCCCCCGACGGGGTGGCGGGGATCGAGGCGCTCCTCGCGCGGCCGCTGTCCGACGCCTCGCAACTCGGTCTCTCGGAGCGGGCGCGGCGCGACGTCCTCCGGGTGATCACCGCCTCGTACGAGTACCACGGCGGCTTCCGGCTGCGGACGCTCAGCGCCTAGCCGGCGTAGCCGAAAGCTTCGAAGTTCAGCGTGCCCTGCTCGCACACGCTCGTGGGCGGCTTGATCGGCGCCTCGGTCACGCCCCCGCCGTCGCCGGTCAGCTGGAACGTATGCGCCTCGGGCTGGCAGGAGCCCGACTGCGAGTCTCCCTCCCCGGCCACGTCTGGAGAGAAGCGCGCCTGCGCGATCGCCGAAGCGCCGGGCGGGAGCACGATCAGCTTGCCGCGCGACCCCGACGCCTTGATGTGCGTCGGCAGAGTCGTGCCGGTCGCGCCGAGGAGTGTTCCCTGTGGGATGCCGTGGAGGGAACAAGGGCCGGGAGAGGTGTTCTTGGCTGTGAGGGCGTAGGCGATCTGGCCGGCTCCCGAGCTGTTCGCGATCTCGGCGAACGTCGCCGCGAGCTGTGTCCCCAGGCACGGCTTGGCCGACGACACGGATCCCGTCGTCGTCACCGTCTGGGTGGAGGTGATCGTCTGCGTGTGCGTGACCGTAACGGTCTTCGTCGCGCTGCCGAGGCAGCCGGCAGCGGTCAGTCCGACTGCGGTGAGGACCAGTCCCGCTCCAGCGCGTCGTCCAGCCACGCGCGGACGCCGCTGATCGGGAGCCGCTCCTGCGCGAGCGTGTCCCGGTCTCGCACGGTGACGGTCTCGTCCTCGAGCGTCTGTTCGTCCACGGTGAATGCCCACGGCGTCCCTATTTCGTCCTGCCGACGATAACGCCTGCCGATCTGGCCGCCCTCGTCGTGCTCGACTTGGTGGTGCCGGCGCAGCTCCTCGTAGAGCGCGCGCGCCCGGGTAGCCATACCTTCGTCCCGCGGGATGAGCGGGAGAATCGCTGCCTTGACGGGCGCAACCTTTGGGTGCAGGCGGAGGACGACGCGCTCGCGGTCGCCGACGACCTCCTCGTGGTAGGCGTCGCAGAGGAGCGCGACGAAGATGCGCTCGATGCTCACCGCAGGCTCGATCACATAGGGCGTGTAGCGGTTGCCGTCGGGGTCGATCCACTCAAGCTTCGTGCCCGAGTGCTGCGTGTGCTGCGTGAGGTCGAAGTCGCCCCGGTTCGCGACTCCCTCGAGCTCCCCCCAGCCGATCGGGTAGAGGTACTCGACGTCGCTCGTCGCGCTGGAGTAGTGGGAGCGCTCCGCCTCGCCGTGCTCTCGCACCCGAAGGTTGCTCTCCCGTAGGCCGAGGCCGCGGTGCCAGCCGAGCCGCTGCTCGATCCAGTACTCGTGCCAGTTCGGTGCGTCGACGGGAGGCACGAAGAACTCCACCTCCATCAGCTCGAACTCACGCACCCGGAAGAGGAAGTTGCCCGGGGTGATCTCGTTCCGGAACGCCTTTCCGAACTGTGCGATCCCGAACGGCGGCTTGCGCCGCGCGAGCTGGGCGACGTTCTTGAAGTTGATGAAAATCCCCTGCGCGGTCTCCGGGCGGAGGTACGCGGCCGAGCTCTCTTCCTGCAGCGCACCGACGTGTGTCTCGAACATGAGGTTGAACTGGCGCGCCTCAGTGAGGTCGCAGTCGGGCGTCTCGCCGGGCCGCTTGCTCGGCTTGCGGCCGCAGCTCGCCTGCTCGAGCTGGTCGGCGCGGAAGCGAAGCTTGCACGTGCGGCAGTCGACGAGCGGGTCGGTGAATCCGGCGACGTGGCCGGAAGCCTCCCAGACTCGCGGGTTGAGGATGATCGCGGAGTCGAGGGCGACGATGTCGTCGCGCTCCTGCACCATCGCGCGGAACCAGAGCGAGCGGATGTTGTTCTTCACGAGAACGCCGTAGTGGCCGTAGTCGTAGGTCGAGCCGAGGCCGCCGTAGATCTCGGAGGACGGGAAGACGAAGCCGCGGCGACGACAGAGCGAGACGATCGTCTCCATCGTCACCGGTTGCGCCGTCTCTGCCATGGGCGGAGGTTACCCGGGCGGTTCGCGGCGAACTTGGCACTAAGTCTTCACGGCGGCGCCAACAGCGCCGCCGTAACCTGGCATCCCCGTGGGTGGGTGGGGGTTTGGGATGGAGCAACGACAGCGCGCGCGTGAAGCCGCACCACCCGTGCAAGAAACAGCCCGCACCCGGTTACGCTGACCGCCGATGCCGAACCCGCCGGTCGAGCTCCATGTCGTCTCCGACGCCACCGGCGAGACCGCGGCGCGCCTCGTGCAGGCGCTCGAAGCGCAGTTCCCCGAGCAGGACTTCGTCGAGATCCGCCATCCGCGCGTCGAGTCGCAGGACGACCTCCAGCTCGCCGTCAACCGCATGCGGGGCCGGCCCGCCGTGGTCGTCTACACGCTCGTCCAGCCACAGCTCCGCGAGGCCATGCGCACGCTCTGCCGCCGGGCGCGCCTTCACTACTGCGACCTGCTCGGCCAGCCGATCGACGCTGTCGCCCGCGTCTCGGGCCAGGCGGCGACGATGACCCCGGGCTCGCGGCCGCCGCTCAACTCCGCCTATTTCAAGCGGATGGAGGCGATCGAGTTCGCCGTCCGCTACGACGACGGAGTCGCGCACGGCCTGCACGACGCAGACGTCGTCCTCGTCGGCGTCTCCCGCACCTCGAAGACTCCGCTCTCGATTTACCTCGGCTACCTCGGCCACAAAGCCGCGAACGTGCCGGTCGTGAAGGGGATCGCGCCGCCGGCCGAGCTATTCGACGTCGACCGGGCAAGGGTGGTCGGGCTCACGATCGACCCGGACCGGCTCGCCGAGATCCGCCGCGCGCGTGTGAAGGCGATGGGCGCGCCCGGCCGCAACCGCCAGTACGCCGAGCTCGCCGAGATCTATGAGGAGCTCGAGCAGGCGAAGAAGCTCCACCGCCGGCTCCGCTGCCCGGTGATCGACATCTCCGAGCTGTCGATCGAGGAGACGGCGCACCGCATCCTCCGCGTCGTCGAGGAGCGCGCCGAAGAGACGAAGGCGCCCGCCGCGCGGTGAGCCCGAAACCCCGCATCCCGCTCTGGCGTTGGGGAGTCTGGTGGCTCGCCCTGATGATCGGAGACTTCCTCTTCTACGTCGTACTCACGCCCGTGTGGATCGGGCTGCGGTCGCTCGCGTGGGTCGCGGAGTTCCGTGCCAGGCGCCGCTGACGGGACAAGCTGCCTGCATATGACAACATCTGCGGCCCTATGACCCGCTACGTCTACGGCTTCGACGAGCCCTCGGAAGGCGGCCGCGAGCTCCTCGGCGGCAAGGGGATCGGGCTCGCCGAGATGACGCAGCTCGGTGTCCCCGTTCCGGCCGGCTTCACGATCACGACCGACGCCTGCCGCGCCTTCATGGCCTCCGGCGGCGAGGTCGAGGGTCTCGACGAGGAGGTCGACGAGCATCTCGCACGGCTCGAGGAGCAGACCGGAAAGCGCTTCGGAGATCCCGAGGATCCGCTCCTCGTCTCCGTCCGCTCCGGGGCCGCGATCTCGATGCCCGGGATGATGGACACGATCCTCAACGTCGGGCTCAACGACGAGTCCGTGGCCGGGCTCGGACGCTCGACCGGCAACGACGAGTTCGCCCGGGACTGCTACCGCCGCCTGATCCAGATGTTCGGCGAGACCGTCGACGACATCCCGCACGAGAGCTTCAGCGTCGACGACTCCGTCGAGCAGGCCCGGGAGATCTACGAGCACGAGACCGGGCATGGCTTCCCGCAGGACGCGCGCGAGCAGCTGCGCCGTGCGATCACTGCCGTCTTCGACTCCTGGAACTCGTCGCGCGCGCAGGTCTACCGGCGCATGTACGCGATCCCGGACGACCTCGGCACGGCAGTGAACGTCGTCCAGATGGTCTTCGGGAACAAGGGCGACGACTCGGCGACCGGCGTGTGCTTCACGCGCGACCCCTCGACCGGCGAGCAAGGCGTCTACGGCGAGTACCTCGTCAACGCGCAGGGCGAGGACGTCGTCGCCGGGACTCGCACGCCGCAGCCGCTCGCCGAGCTGCGCGAGCGCATGCCCGACGCGTACGACCAGCTCCTCGAGACGATGGGGGCGCTCGAGCGCCACTACCGCGACATGCAGGACATCGAGTTCACCGTCGAGCAGGGGCACCTCTACCTCCTCCAGACGCGTACTGCGAAGCGGACGGCGGCGGCAGCCATCAAGTGCGCGGTCGACATGACGGCGGAAGGGCTCATCGAGCGTGACGAGGCGGTCGCCCGGATCGACCCGGCCCAGCTCGACCAGCTCCTGCACCCACGCCTCGACCCGGACACCGAGTTCGAGGTCGCGGCACAAGGCCTCAACGCCTCCCCCGGCGCGGCGTGCGGCAGGATCGTCCTCGACGCCGACACCGCCGAGGAGCGCGGCAAGGCCGGGGAGTCGGTGATTCTCGTCCGCTGGGAGACGACGCCCGACGACATCCACGGGCTCATCCAGGCGCAGGGCGTCCTCACCGCGCACGGCGGGATGACCTCGCACGCGGCTGTCGTGGCACGCGGGATGGGCAAGCCGTGCGTCGCGGGCTGCGAGGGCCTCGACATCGACACGGGCGCGAAGACCGTCCGCCTCGGCGGGCACCAGCTGCGCGAGG
>DASXOM010000049.1:0-17216 GCA_036494245.1 Gaiellaceae bacterium | reverse complement strand
ACGCGGACGCACAAGGTGCCGAAGAGCCTCGTCGTCATGGGCGGCGGCCCCGTGGGCGCCGAGCTCGCGCAGTTCTTCTCCCGCATGGGCTCGCAGGTGACCATCGTCGAGCGCGGCGAGCACCTGCTCGGGCGCGTCCATCCCGACGCCGGCGAGCTGATGGCGGAGCTGTTCCGCCAGGACGACATCGACGTGCGTCTCGGGGTCGGGATCGAGCAGGCCGAGCCGGGCATCAAACTCCACCTGTCCGACGGCTCGACGCTCGAGGCCGAGCGCCTCCTGGTCGCGACGGGACGCCGGCCGAACGTCGAGCGGCTCGGTCTCGAGGAGCTCGGCGTCAAGACGACGCCGCGCGGGGTGGAGGTGGACGAGCGGCTGCGCGCGGCCGGCGCCGAGGACGTGTGGGCCATCGGCGACATCACCGGCGTCGCGCAGTTCACGCACGTCGGCAAGTACCAGGCGCGGGTGGCCGCGGCGGACATGGCCGGTCGCCGGGCCAAGGCCGACTACCGCGCAATCCCGGCCGGGATCTTCACCGACCCGGAGGTCGCGACCGTCGGCCGCACCGAGGGCGACGAGCTCGTGAGCGCCCGTGTCCCGCTCAGCGCACTGCCGCGCCTCTCGACGTACGAGCGGCCCAAGCGCGAAGGCTTCATCCGTGTGTTCGCCGACCCCCGGCAGCGCGTGCTCGTCGGGGCCGTCAGCGTCGGCCCGCAGGCGGCCGAGTGGCTCGGGCAGTTCACGCTCGCGATCCGCGCGGAGGTGAAGGTCGAGACGCTCCTCGACACGATCCAGCCCTACCCGACGTTCTCCGAGGGCGTCTTCTACGCCTTGCAGGAGTTGCAGGGCGAGCTCTCGTAGACTTACTCACATGCTCGGCTCCGTCATAACCGCGATGGTGACGCCGTTCCGTGCCGACGGCGCAGTCGACTTCGACCGGTTTCGCGAGCTCGCGACGTTCCTCGTCGAGAACGGCTCGGACGGGCTTGTCGTCTGTGGGACAACCGGCGAGTCGCCCACGCTGAGCGACGCCGAGAAGCTCGATCTCTTCCGGGTAGCCGTGGACGAGGTCGGCGGTCGTGCCAAGGTGATCGCCGGTACCGGCACGTACGACACGGGGCACTCCGCCCGCCTGACGAGGGAGGCCACCGAGCTCGGCGTAGACGCGATCCTCGTCGTGACGCCGTACTACAACAAGCCGCCCCAGCGGGCCATCGTCCGCCACTTCGAGGAGATCGCCGGGGCCACACACCTGCCGGTGGTCGCCTACAACATCCCCGGTCGCGTCGTCGTCAACATCGAGTCGCCGACGATCGCGCGGCTCGCCGAGATCGAGAACGTCGTCGCGGTCAAGCAGGCGCACGACGATCCCGATCAGGCGCGGTTCATCGCCGAGGCGACCCGGCTCGATCTCTACTGCGGCGACGACCCGAACACGTTCGCCTTCCTCGAACTCGGCGGCGTCGGTGTCGTGTCCGTGACCGCGCACCTCTGGGGGCCGCAGATCGCCGAGATGATCCGCCTCCACCGCGACGGAGACGTGGAGGGGGCACGCGCCCTCCACGAGGAGCAGCAGCCGTCCTACGACCTCCTGCGGATCCAGACGAACCCGATCCCGATCAAGGCGGCGCTCAACCTCACCGGCCACGAGGTCGGCGGACACCGGCTGCCGATGGTCGAGCCCGACGACGCCGAGCTTGCGCAGATCCGCTCCTGTCTCGAGCGCTCGGGGCTTCTCGCTACGGCATCGGCGTAGCCGCCCTAGACTCAACGGCGATGGGCGTGTGCCGGATCATTCCGCTCGGCGGCCTCGGCGAGGTCGGCAAGAACATGACCGTCTACGAGGCAGACGGGGCGATCGTCGTCGTCGACGCTGGGCTCGCGTTCCCGCGCGACGAGCATCTCGGCGTCGACCTCGTCCTGCCCGACTTCTCGTACCTGCGCGAGAGGGAGGAGATGGTGCGCGCGGTCGTGCTCACACACGGGCACGAGGATCACGTCGGCTCCCTGCCGTACCTCATGCGCGAGGTGCGCGTTCCGCTCGTGCTCGCGACGCGGCTCACGCTCGCGCTCGTCAAGTCGAAGCTCGACGAGCACGGGCTCCTCCGTTCCGCCGAATTGCGGGAGCTGATGCCCGGCGACGATCCCGTCGAGCTCGGGCCGTTCCGGCTCGAATTCATCCGGATGGCACACTCGATCCCCGACGCGGCCGCGGTCGTGCTCGAGACGCCGGGCGGCCGCTGCGTCCACACCGGTGACTACAAGCTCGACCACACGCCGGTGGACGGACAGAGGACCGACGTCGGCCGGCTCGCCGAGGTCGGCAGCCGCGGGGTCGATCTCCTGCTCGGCGACTCCACGAACGCAGAGCGGCCCGGCATAACGAAGTCGGAGCGGGTCGTGGGCGAGGCGTTCCGCCAGATCTTCCCGGGACGCGAGGGCCGGATCCTCGTCTCGTCATTCGCCTCGAACGTGCACCGGATGCAGCAGGCTGCGGACGTCGGCCTCGACTGCGGGCGCAAAATCGCCTTCGTCGGCCGCTCGATGCGGAAGAACGGGAACATCGCGCGCAGCCTCGGCTACATGGACGTCCCCGAGGAGGCGATCCTCCGGCCGCACGAGCTCGCCGAGCTGCCGCGTGATCAGCAGCTGATCCTCTGCACCGGCAGCCAGGGGGAGCCGATGTCGGCGATGACGCGAATCGCCTACAACGACCATCCGGCCGTCCGGGTCGAGCGCGGCGACACCGTGATCATCTCCGCCAAGCCGATCCCCGGGAACGAGCTCCGCGTCCACGACGCGATCAACCGGCTCGCGAAGATCGGAGCCGAGGTGCTGCACGAGGACAACGCTCCGGTGCATGTCTCCGGCCACGGCTGCGCCGAGGAGCTGCGGACGATCATCGGGCTCCTCCGGCCGAAGGCGGTGATGCCGATGCACGGCGAGTTCCGGATGCTGGCCGCACACGCCCAGCTCGCCCGCGAAGGCGGGGTGCCTGAGGACCGGATCGTCCTCGCCGAGAACGGCAGCGTCGTCGAGCTGCGGGACGGCGTGGCGCGCATCGTCGACGAGGTCGAGGCCGGCGTCACGTTCGTCGACGGGCTCGGTGTGGGGGACGTCCACGACGTCGCGCTGCGCGACCGGCGGAAGCTCGCGGAAGACGGCGTCCTCATCGTGGTGGCGACGCTCGCCGCCCAGGACGGCGGCGGCCTGACGGCTCCACCGGAGCTGATCGCGCGGGGCTTCGGCGAGGGCGCGGAACCGCTGCTGGACGAGTTGCGGGACGAGGCGAACAGGGTCCTGCGAGAGCTGCTCGCCGACGACGTGACCGAGATCAAGCTGCTCCAGGAGCACCTGCACGACGCGCTCGGCGGCGTCGTCTACGACCGGACCCGCCGCCGGCCGATGGTGCTCCCCGTGATCATCGAGGTCTAGTCGTCCTCGACGGGTTCGCCGTCGAAGTAATCGAGCTGCTCGATCCGGCCCATCACGCCGACGCCGCGCCAGTAGATCTTGTTCGACCGGGGTGAACGCCGCGTCGCCTCGCCCTTCGAGCGGCGGTGCGACTCGACCTCGTCCCAGTGCGCGACCGTCACGCCCGGGAGTCTAGGCTCGCGCTGTGCAGGCGCCTCGCCTCACCGTCGTCGGCTCGATCAACCTCGACCTCGTTGCGCGGGCCGACCGCCTGCCGCGCCCGGGCGAGACGGTGAGCGGGGCTCGCTTCTCGCGCGTGCCCGGAGGCAAGGGAGCGAACCAGGCCGTCGCCGCCGCACGGCTGGGGGCCGAGGTCGCGCTCGTCGGCTGCGTCGGTGAGGACGAGCTTGCGGAACCCGCCCTCGCCGGGCTGCGCGAGTCCGGGGTCGAGGAGCGGTGGCTGGTCAAGGACGCTGCGACCGGGATCGCGCTGATCACGGTGGACGCAGAAGGGGAGACGACCATCGTCGTCGCGCCGGGAGCGAACGCCGAGCTACGGCCTGGGGACCTCGTCCTCGGCGGCGCGGACGCGGTTCTCTGCCAGCAAGAGATCCCGGCCGAGACGGTCGCGCGGGCAGCGGAGCTCGCGCCGCGCTTCTTCCTCAACGCCGCGCCAGCGCGGGACGGCGCTCCGGAAGCCGAGCTGACGGTCGTGAACCGGCTCGAGCTCGAGGCGCTCGGCGAGCGAGCTGGGCTCGTCTGCCTCACGCTCGGCGCCGAGGGTGCGAGACTCCTCGAGGATGGGCAGGAGGTGGCGCGCGCGGAACCGCCCGCCGTCGAGGCGGTCGACGGGACGGCGGCCGGCGACGCGTTCACCGCCTGCCTCGTCGTCTCGCTGCTCGAAGGGCGCACGCGGGAGGAATCGCTGCGCCGGGCGTGTGCCGCGGGCGCTCTGGCCGCTTCGCGGTTCGGGGCGCAGACCTCGCTGCCGACCGCCGAAGAGGTGGACGCGCTGCTGTGACCACGCCGATAGTCATCGACTGCGACCCGGGCCACGACGACGCGATCGCGATCCTCCTCGCGCTCGCCTCGCCGGAAGTCGAGCTGATCGGCGTCACGACGGTGGCCGGGAACCAGACGCTCGACAAGACGACCCGCAACGCGCTCGTCACCCTCGAGATCGCCGGCCGGGGTGACATCCCGGTCGCAGCAGGCGCGGAGGCCCCGCTGCGGCGCGACCTGCGCACCGCGGCCCACGTCCACGGCGAGACGGGTCTCGACGGCCCCGAGCTGCCCGAGCCATCCGCGCGGCCGGTGGATGCGCACGCCGCCGACTTCCTGGCGCAGCTCGTAGAGCCGGGCGTCGTGCTCGTGCCGACGGCGCCGCTCACGAACCTCGCGCTCATGCTCGAGCGGCACCCGGACGTGCCCGATCGCCTCGAGCGGATCGTCTGGATGGGCGGCGCAATGGCGGAGGGAAACATCACGCCGGCCGCGGAGTTCAACTCGTTCGTCGATCCCGAGGCCGCGGCGGCGGTGTTCGCGAGCCGGATCCCGAGCACGATGGTCGGGCTCGACGTGACGCACAAGGCGCTGTTCACGCGTGCCCACGCCGAGCAACTGCGCGACGCCGGCCGCGCCGGGCGCTTCGTCGCCGAGCTGTCGGACTTCTTCCAGGCCTTCCACGAGCGCTCGTACGGCTTCGACGGATCACCGATCCACGACGCGATGGCCGTCGCGCACGTCATCGACCCGACGCTGATGGCGACGCGGCGAGCCAACGTCGCGATCGAGACGCGCTCGGACTACTGCGACGGCCGCACCGTCGTCGACCTGCGCGGCGTCACCGGCCGCGAGCCGAACGCGGAGGTGGGTGTCGACGTCGATGCGGAGCGCTTCCTCGACCTGCTCGTCTCGCGGATAGCCTCGCTGCCGTGAGCCTCGTCTTCGCCTGTATCGCGCCGCACGGCGACATGGACCTCGACGCGAGCCTGCGGGCGGCGATGGAGGAGCTGGGGCGCCGGTGCGCGGCGGCCGCTCCCGAGGTCGCGGTCGTCGTGTCCCCGCACTCGGTCCATGTCGACGGCCACTTCGCCGTCGTCACGGCCGGCAAGGTGGGGGAGTGGGAGACGGACGGCGCCCTCGCCGCCGCGCTCCTCGAGGCGCCGCTGCCGATCCTCGGCGTCTCGTACGGCGGCAACGACCCGGCTACGGCGGAGTTCCCGCTCGACTGGGGAACCGAGGTGCCGCTCGAGTTCCTCCGGCCGCCGCGCGTCGTCGTGGTCGCGCCGGCGCGCGACCGGCCGCTCGAGGAACACGTCCAGCTGGGCCGGGTCCTCGCTAGTAACAGTCTGTTACAAGGAAAGCGGGTTGCGCTGGTCACCAGTGCCGATCACGGCCACGCGCACGATCCCGACGGCCCTTACGGCTTCGATCCGGCGGCGGCCGCCTACGACGCGCGGCTGCGAGAGATCCTCGCCTCGGACACGCTCGACTTCCTGCCGCTCGCAGAGCTCGTCGAGGCCGGGAAGGCCGACTCCTTGTGGCAGCTCCTCGTCCTCCAGGGCGCCGTCGGCGAGTCGGCGCGGGCGGACGTGCTTGCGTACGCGGCGCCGACGTACTACGGGATGCTCGTCGCCGAGGTTCAGACCGCGGCGTAGACCCGCCACTCGCCGGGCACGCCCTTGAGCGCGTGCACGCCGCGATCGTCGAACGCGAGGCCGGAGCCGGCAACGAGATCCTTGACCGTCTGCGAGACGAGCACCTCGCTCGGCCCGGCGAGCGAGGCGATCCGCGCCCCCGTGTGGACCGCGATGCCGCGGATCTTGGGGCCGTCGAGCTCGCACTCGCCGGTGTGGATTCCTGCGCGGATCTCCACGCCGAGCTGCCGGACGGCATCCCCGGCCGACAGCGCGCAGCGAACGGCGCGCGCAGGCCCGTCGAAGGCCGCGAGGAAGCCGTCGCCGGCCGTGTCCACCTCGCGGCCGCGGAAGCGCTCGAGCTCGCGCCGCACAGCTGTGTCGTGGGTGCTCAGCAGCTCGCGCCAGCGGCGGTCGCCTAGCTCGGCTGCCCGCTCGGTCGAGCCGACGATGTCCGTGAAGAGGACGGTGGCCAGTACGCGGTCGGGCTCCGGCAGCGGCCGCGTGCCGGTCAGGAACTCCTCGATCTCGTCGGCGATCTCGTCGACGTACCCGGCTGCGATCCAGTGGTCGTCTCCCGGCAGCTCGACGAACTTCGCTTCCGGGATCCTTGAGGCGAGATAGCGGCCCTCGGCCACGTCGACGTCGTGGTCACCGGCGCGGTGCAGGACGAGCGTCGGGGCCTGGATGGTGGGGAGGACGTCCCGGATGTCGATGTACGAATTCATGCGCAGGAGAGCCGCGGCCGCGCCGGGGCTCGCGGCGCGCCGGAAGTACTGCTCGAGGTTCCGTACGAACGGCTCGTCGCCTAGGCGGCTCGGCGCGTAGTACTCGACGTCCTGCGTCCGAAAGTGGCCCCAGTTTCGCTCGACGTCCGCCGCGGTCTCCTCGCGGGAGTCCGCGGTTGGGGCCCAGGGATAGTCGTCGTCCGGGTCGCGGCGCTTCGCGAAGCTGCCGAGCGTGATCAGCGCTGTCGTCCGCTCGGGATACGTCGCCGCGAAGAGGACGCACATGTTCCCGCCCTCGGAGTGCCCGAACAGCGCGGCGCGCTCCGAGCCGACCGCCTCGAGCACCGCGCGGACGTCGTCCATGCGCTGCTCGAGGGTCGGAAGCTCGTCGTTGGACACGCGGTCGGAGAGCCCGGTGCCGCGCTTGTCGAAGAGAATGAGCCGCGAGAAAGAGGCGAGGCGCTCGAGGAAGTGCGCCATCGCCGGCTCCTCCCACATCAGCTCGACGTTCGAGACCCAGCCGGGCACGTAGACGAGGTCGCGCGGGCCTTCGCCCGTCACCTGGTACGCGATGTTGAGATCGCCGCTGCGCGCGTAGCGCGTCTCGGGTTGCATCGTCAAAGGGCGGCGTAGAGCCGCCACTCGCCGGGGACTCCCTTGAGCTCGCGCACGCCGCGGTCCTCGAACTCGAGGCCGGAGCCGGCGACGAGGTCCTTGACCGTGCTCGAGACCAGCACCTCGCCCGGTCCGGCGTGTGTAGCGACCCGTGCTCCGGTGTGGACGGCGATGCCGGAGATCTTGCCGTCGATGAGCTCGCACTCGCCCGTATGGAGCCCCGAGCGAACGTCGAGGCCGAGGTCGCGTACTCCCTCGACGATCGCCTTGGCGCAGCGGACGGCGCGTGCAGGCCCATCGAAGGACGCCAGGAAGCCGTCGCCCGCGGAGTCCACCTCCTGGCCGCGCGCCCGCTTGAGCTGCGTCCTGACGAGCGCGTGGTGTTGCTCGAGCAGCTCACGCCAGGCCCGGTCGCCGACCTTGGCCACGCGTGCCGTCGAGCCGACGATGTCGGTGAAGAGGACCGTGGCCAGAACTCGCTCGGGCTCGCGTCCAGCTGCCTGCTCTTCCCATGCCTCGCGGAGGAACGACTCCACCGGCTCGAGGAACGTGCCCATGTCGGCTGCGGCAGGGATGTGGCCGCGGACCGGAACCTCGAGGTAGGTCGCGCCGGGGATGAGCCCGGCGAGCTCCCGACCCTCGGCGACCGGCGCCCAGTGGTCGTCCGTGTTCTGGAGCACGAGCGTCGGCACCGCGATTGCCGGCAGCACGTGTCGCACGTTGACCTGGAGGTTCATCTGGGCGTAGATGGACTCGTCACCGGGGCTGAGCGCGTACCGGAACATGTGCGCCAGGGCGCGAAGCTCTTCGTCCGTCGCGTTCGGCGAGCTGTCGCGCGCCTCTGTCAACTCGGCTCCCACCGGATCGCGCTCGCGCGTGAGGCGTGTTTCGGCGATATCACGCACGGCGTTCTCCACCTCGCCTGGAGCCTGCTTCCGTTCGGCACGCCCGCCGCAGGCGATCAACCCCCAGGCCCGGTCCGGGTAAGTAGCCGCGAACAGCAGGCTGAGACGAACGCCCTCCGACCAGCCGAAGATCGCGGCGCGCTCCGAGCCCACGGCGTCCATGACCGCGCGGATGTCGTCCATGCGCGTCTCCGGCGACGCGAGCCCGCCCGAGCGATCGGAGAGACCGCTCCCGCGCTTGTCGAAGTTGATCACGCGTGCGAAGGCGCCCAGCCTTTCGAAGAGGGCTCGGAAGCTCGGCGACTCCCAGGCGAGCTCCACGTGGGTGCCCCACGGCAGCATGAGGACGACGTCGAACGGGCCCTCACCGAACGCCTGGTAGGCGATGCTGACGTCGCCGCTGCGGACGTATCGCGTCTGAGGCGGCATCGACGGAGGATAGGCCCGGCCGCGGGCGAAAACCAAGCGCATGCCGCGTAAGCGGAAGAAGAAGCTGCGCCCCAGGCTCCCCAGCCGCGTCAAGAAGACGCGGACGAAGCGGGGCGCGCGGTCACGTGCCCAGCACCCCGAGCTCTGGGGCCTCGGAGCGATCGCGCTCGGCCTCTTCCTCGGGGCCGTTCTCTACTTCGGCTGGAACGGCGGCTACGTCGGCGGCTGGTTGGGCGACGGCCTCGACCGGCTCGTCGGAGACGCGAAGTACGTCGTGCCGGTCGCGCTCGCCGTGCTTGGCGCGCTGGTGGTGACGCGCAGCGCGCTCGTTGACGTCCGGCCCTTCCGCACCGGGCTGGCGGTGCTCGGCTGCGGGCTCATGATCACGCTCGGCAAGGACCAGGGCGGCTATCTCGGTCAGTTGCTGGGCGGCGCAGTCGGGGTCGCGCTCGGCGCCACGGGCTCGCTCCTGCTCGGCGTCCTCCTCATGCTCGTCGGCTCGCTGCTGCTTTCTGGCGCCTCCCTCGGCGCCATCCTGCGCCGGTCGGGACACGGCATCCACAGCGCGGCGCGCAAGGCGCGGTCACGGTCCCGTGACGGTGGAAGCCACCGTGACGAGAGTGTCACGCGGCCGATCCGTCCCGCTCCGTCGCTCGCGCCCCCGGTCGACGCCGTCTCGGCTTTCCCCGACGTCGTGGGCGAGAGCTTCGTGCCGCCGCACGCCGGCGTGCAGCCCGCTCCCCTCCAGACCGAGCCGCCTGCTCTGCTGGAGGATCCGCCGACACTCTTCGACGAGGTGACGTCGGAGCACGCGGAGTACAGGCTGCCGGACGCCGGCGTCCTCCGCATCTCGCCGGAGCAGAGCGACGACTCGGGCGAGACCGCGGCGCGCGTCGCGGAGCTCCTCGTGCAGACGCTTTCCCACTTCGGCGTCGAGGCGACGGTGATCGGCCAGATCTCGGGCCCGCGCGTGACGCGCTACGAGCTCCAGCTCGCACCCGGGACGAAGGTCGCCAAGGTCGCGGCGCTGAAGGACGACCTCTCGTACGCCCTCGCTACGACCGAGATCCGGATCCTCGCGCCGATCCCCGGCAAGCAGGCGGTCGGCGTCGAGCTGCCGAACCTCTCTCCGAACCTCGTCACGCTCGGCGACATCTACGAGCCGCTCCCCGCGACGGCCAGCCCGGTCGCGGTCTGGCTCGGCAAGGACATCTCGGGAGCGGCCGTCTGGACCGACCTCGCGCGCATGCCGCATCTGCTGATCGCGGGCACCACCGGCTCGGGCAAGTCGGGCTGCCTCAACACGGTCCTCACCTCCGTCCTCCTGCGCGCGACGCCCGACGACGTGCGCCTGATCCTGATCGACCCGAAGCGGATCGAGCTGAGCCACTTCGAGTCGGTGCCTCATCTGCTCACTCCCGTCGTCTCGAGCCCGAAGGAGGCGAGCGCCGTCCTCGCCAACTGCCTCGCCGAGATGGAGCGCCGCTACGAGCGCCTCTCCTCGGTGCGTGCCCGCAACATCAACGAGGCGAATCGCGCCTTCCGCCAGCGCGGCGAGCCGACTCTCCCGTACGTGCTCGTCGTGATCGACGAGCTCGCCGACCTGATGATGGTCGCGCCGCAGGCGGTGGAGGACGCCGTGATCCGGCTCGCCCAGAAGTCGCGCGCCGTCGGGATCCACCTCGTCCTCGCCACGCAGCGGCCGTCGGTCGACGTGATCACCGGGATGATCAAGGCGAACGTCCCGTCGCGCATCGCCTTTGCCGTCTCCTCGCAGACCGACTCGCGCGTGATCCTCGACTCCGGCGGCGCGGAGTCGCTGCTCGGCCAGGGCGACATGCTCTTCAAGCCGCTCGGCACATCGCGGCTGCAGCGCGTGCAGGGTGCGTACGTGTCGGAGGAGGAGATCGCGCTCGTCGTCGAGCAGACACGCCAGCGCGAGCAGGAGCTCGACGAGAGCTACCTCGAGCTCCCGGAGGTCTTCGCCGAGTCGAGCGACGATTCGGACGACGGCGAGTTCGACCCGGACGACGACCCGCTCCTGGACAAGGCGATCGAGATCGTCGTCCAGACCCAGACCGCCTCGGTCTCACTCCTGCAGCGCCGCCTGCGCGTCGGCTACACGCGCGCGGGCCGGCTGATCGACATGCTCGAGCGGCGTGGGATCGTCTCCGGGTACGAGGGCTCCAAGCCGCGGCGCGTGCTGATCGACGAGAGCCAGTACCACTCGTACGCCGCGACCGAGTAGTTCTTGGGAACTACGGCCGCGCGTCGTTCTAATATCGCCTCTACGCAAACACACGACCCGGCACGGGTCGGGGGAGAAGAGGAGGGCACCATTTTGAGAAGGACACGCACGCTCGTGATCGGGGCCATTGCCGTTGCGGCGGTCGCTCTGGTCGCGGCCGGCTGTGGCGGCGGAGGCGGCGGGGGAAGCAACGCGACGACGACGCAGAAGAGCAGCTTCAAGGCGGCGCTCGTCAGCGACGTCGCCGGCTTCAACGACAACGGGTTCAACAAGAACCAGCTCGCTGGGCTCAACAGCGCGGCGAGCTCGCTCGGGATCACGCCGATCTCGAAGGTCTCGCACTCGTCGAGCGACTACGACCCGAACTACAACGCCGCGGTGCGGGCGGGGGCGAACATCGTGATCGCGGCCGGGTTCCTGCTCGGCGACACGATGAAGAAGTACGCGAAGCAGTTCCCCAAGGTCGACTTCGCGATCACGGACGACTCGGCGAGCGCCGTGGGCGGGCTGAAGAACGAGCTCGGGATCACCTACGCGACGCCGGAGGCTGGCTGTCTGGTCGGCGTGCTCGCCGCGAAGCAGGCCGCCTCGATGGGCAAGAAGATCATCGGCGCGGTCGGAGGCATCAAGATCCCGCCGGTCGACACGTACATCGCCGGCTACCAGTACTGCGCCAACAAGGCCGTTCCGGGCACGAAGACGCTCGTGTCGTACTCGAACAGCTTCACCGACGAGTCGGCGTGTTCGAATGTGGCGCAGAACCTCATCGGCCAGGGGGCCGAGGTCATCTTCCAGGTGGCAGGCCTCTGCGGCGACGGCGCGCTGAAGGAGGCGTCGAAGCTCGGCAAGTGGGGGATCGGAGTCGACGCCGACGAGTACGGCGTGGCGAAGAACATCCTCACGAGCGCCCTCAAGAAGACCGATGTGGGTGTCGAGCACGCGATCCAGGATGCGTTCCACAACCACTTCCCGGGTGGTTCGGACATCCTCCTGAACCTGAAGAACAACGGTGTCGGAGTGGGCAAGATCAGCCCGAAGGTGCAGCAGGCGTGGATCGACACCATGAACCAGTACAAGCAGCAGATCATCGCCGGCACGCTCAAGCCGCCGTCGACGGTCAGCAAGTAGCAACTACCTGCCAGGGTGGGAGGGCGAGTCGATTTCGCCCTCCCGCCGACGGGCGATAGCATCGCTCTCGGTGAGCGACGAGCTCGTTCTCGAGATGCGGGGTATCCGCAAGGAGTTTCCGGGCGTCGTCGCCAACGACGACGTGACGTTCGACGTTCGTCGCGGCGAGGTGCACGCCTTGCTCGGGGAGAACGGCGCCGGCAAGTCGACGCTGATGAACATCCTCTACGGGCTCTACCGCCCGGACGCCGGCGAGATCCTGCTCAACGGCAAGCGCGTGGTGTTCTCGTCGGCGAGCGACGCAATCGACGCGGGCATCGGCATGGTGCACCAGCACTTCATGCTCATCCCCGTGATGACCGTCGCCGAGAACGTCGTGCTCGGCACGGAGCCGGTCAAGGACGGCGTTCTCCTCGACGAGGCGGCGGCGGAGAAGAGGGTCGCCGACATGGCGAAGACGTTCAACTTTGCGGTGGAGCCGGGCGCCCTCGTGGAGGACATCGGTGTCGGCCAGCAGCAGCGGGTCGAGATCATGAAGGCGCTCTACCGGAACGCCGACCTGCTGATTCTCGACGAGCCGACGGCGGTTCTCACACCGCAGGAGGCGTCGGACCTGTTCGAGATCCTGCGCACGCTGCGGCGGGAGGGCATCTCGATCGTCTTCATCAGCCACAAGCTGAAGGAGGTGCTCGAGATCGCCGACCGCATCACCGTCCTGCGCCGGGGCAAGACGATCGAGACCGTGCCGCGCGAGGGTGCCACCGAGGAGACGCTGGCCCGGGCCATGGTCGGACGCGAGGTCTTGCTGCGGGTCGAGAAGAAGCCGGCGGAGGTCGGCGACGTCCTGCTCGAGGTCGAAGACCTCTGGGCGTCCGACGACCGCGGCGTGCAGAAGGTGCGTGGCATGTCCTTTCAGGTGCGCGCCGGCGAGATCGTCGGCATTGCCGGAGTCGACGGGAACGGCCAGACCGAGCTGATCGACGCGCTCACCGGCCTGCGTCACGCGGACCGCGGCGTCGTTCGAGTCGGTGGCCGTGAGCTCCACCACGCCTCGCCGCGCCACGTCCTCGATGCGGGACTCGGCCACATTCCCGAAGACCGCCAGCGGTTCGGGCTCGTGCTCGAGTTCTCGCTGGCGGAGAACGTTGCGCTCCACGACTACTCGACGCCGCCGGACTCGAAGTGGGGATGGCTGTTTCCGAAGCGACTCGTCGAGCGTGCGCGGGGCCTGATTCAGGAATTCGACGTGCGCGGCGGGGGACCGCTCACGCCGGCAGGCGCGCTCTCGGGCGGCAACCAGCAGAAGCTCGTTGCCGCGCGCGAGATCTCCCGAGACCCGAAGGCGCTGATAGCAGCGCAGCCCACGCGCGGTCTCGACGTCGGGGCCATCGAGTACCTGCACCGCCGACTCGTGAGCGAACGCGACGAGGGCCGCGCGATTCTGCTCGTCTCGCTCGAGCTCGACGAGATCTTCTCGCTTTCGGATCGGATCCTCGTCATCTACGAGGGCCAGATCGTGGGCGAGCACACAGGGGATGTCTCGGAGGAACAGATCGGCTTCGAGATGGTCGGCGTCCAGAAGAAAGTTCCCGCATGAGCGACCCGGAGAAAAACCTCATCCAGCCGCCTGAACAGGCGGCGTCGACCGGAACCCTCGCCGCCCGCCTGTCGCTCAGCCAGCGCGCCGGCGGCGTCGTCGTGCCGGTGCTGACGGTCGTCCTCGCCTTCCTGATCGGCGGCCTGGTCGTCCTCGCGACGGGCCACAACCCGCTGCTCGCCTACCGCGACATCTTCAACGGCGCCGGGCTGAACTGGATCTTCCACCCGACCACGGACACCCAGGGCTCCGTTGCCGCCTACAACCTCACCCAGACGCTGCTGCAGTCGACAACGCTCATCTTCACCGGGCTCGCCGTCGCCTTCGCCTTCCGCTGCGGGATGTTCAACATCGGCGGCGAGGGCCAGTACATCGTCGGCCTGGTCGTGGCGAACTGGATCGGCGTCAGCTTCGCCGGCATGAGCACCCTGCCGCACGTCCTGCTCGCGATCGTCGGCGCGACGCTCGCCGGGGCTGCGTGGGCGGGCATCGCCGGTGTCCTCAAGGCGACGACCGGGGCGCACGAGGTGATCTCGACGATCATGCTCAACTGGATCGCGATCTACACGGCTGTCTGGCTCTTCGGAGACGGCGGGCCGTTGCAGGGGAGCCAGCCGACGGTGCCGGTGTCCAAGGACGTCGCGAGTAGTGCGCAGCTGCCGGTCATCTGGGGGACGAAGGGGTTCCAGGGCCTCGACATCGGCTTCCTCCTCGCGATCGGCGCGCTCGTCGTCTTCTGGGCGGTGATCAACCGCACGACGCTCGGCTACGAGGTTCGTGCTGTCGGCTTCAACCCGGACGCAGCCGCGTACGGCGGCATCAACGTGAAGAAGAACCTCATCCGCGCGATGGCGATCTCCGGTGCCTTCGCGGGCATGGGAGGAGCCGTCGACATGCTCGGCTACCTCTACCACTACGGCTCGCTCGATGTCCAGAACTCGGCCGCCGGCGGCGTCGGCTTCATCGGCATCGCGGTGGCCCTCCTCGGCCGCAACACGGCCGTCGGCGTCTTCCTGGGGTCGGTGCTCTTCGGCGGCCTCATCTACGGGACGACGCAGGGCCTGAGCTCGAACGTGATCCAGCCGGAGCTCGCCTCGAACGTGACGTTGATCATCCAGGGGCTCGTCGTGCTGTTCATCGGTGCGGACATCCTCATCCTCTACGTCTGGAACTCGCGTAAGCGGCTGCGCCGGCAGCCGCCGACGCCCCCGGCTCCCGCGAAGGCTGCGGCATGACCACCTGGGGCGGGCGTCTGGAGAACCCCGTCAGTGAACGGCTGCGCGATCCCGCCACCACCGGCTATGTCGCGCTTGCCCTCGGCGCCTTCGCCGCCTTCCTCGCGATCCCGCCGATCGAGGCTCGCTCACCCACCTGGCCGGTTGCCGTCGGCATCGTGGCCATCGCGCTCGGGATCTGGACGGCGACTCGTGGCCGGCGAAGGCTCGGCTGGGGCGCGGTCGTCGCCGGACTGCTGGGGATCGGCCTCGGAGTTCTCGCGACCCACTCAGGCACCGGGAACCTCGAGACGGTCTTCGACGCGACGCTGATCGACCAGACGTTCGGACTGGCGACGCCGCTCGTCTTCGGCGCAATCGCCGGCATGTTCGCCGAGCGCAGCGGCGTCATCAACATCGGGCTGGAGGGGATGATGCTGATGGGCGCCTTCTTCGGCGTCTACGGGGCGGACAAGGGCGGCACCTGGGTCGTCGGGCTGCTGATCGGCATGGCGTCCGGTGGCCTGCTCGCGCTGGTCTACGCGTTCTTCGCGATCCACCTCCGCGCCGATCAGATCGTCGGCGGCACAGCCGTCAACTTCCTCGCCGTCGGCATCACCGGGTACTTCTTCCAGCTGGTCTACAACGGCCAGGTCTCGGGCAACGTATCGACCGTGCCGAATCTTCATATCGCAGGCCTGGGGCACTTCCTCGAAGGCTCGATCGGCAACCTGAGCCTTCTCACCTGGGCGAGCTTCGCGCTCGTGATCCTCGCTTACGTGGTGCTCTTCAAGACACCGATCGGGCTGCGCATACGCGCCTGCGGCGAGCACCCGCGCGCCGCGGACACCGTCGGCATCAACGTCTACGCCATCCGGTACGGATGCGTCGTGCTCTCGGGCCTGCTCGTGGCGATCGGCGGCGTCTATCTCTCGCTCGGCCCGCAGGGGAACGGGACGTTCATCTTCGACATGACGAGCGGCAAGGGCTTCATCGCTCTCGCCGCGATGATCTTCGGCAACTGGCGCCCGGCGGGCGCGTTCGGAGCCGCTGTCCTGTTCGGCTTCTCGAGCGCGCTCGCACTCAAGCTCCAGGTCTACAACCCGCAGGCTTCGACGCTGTTCCAGATCCTCCCGTACGCCCTCACGCTCGTCGCGGTCGCCGGCGTGATCGGCCGCACCGTCGCCCCGGCCGCGGACGGAAAGCCGTACGCGAAGCAGTAGTTACGTGATCGAGACCATGCGCTCGATGGCGAGGCGCGCGCGGTCGGCGAGCTCGGGCTCCACCGTGATGCGGTGCTTGCCGTCCCGCAGCGAGTCGCGCACCTTCTCGAGCGTCGTCACCTTCATGTAGCGGCACTCGGCGTCGTCGCGCACGGCCTCGAACCGCTTCCCGGGCGCTTCCTGCTTGAGCCGGTGGAGGATCCCGGTCTCGGTCGCGACGAGGAAGCGCTGCTTCGGCGAGCGCTTGGCGAAGTCGATCATCTTCTCGGTCGAGAGGATCTGCGTCCGCTCGTTGCCGAACGCCATCGCCTGGCTCGCGCAGCCGCACTCGGGATGGACGAGCAGCTCTGCGTCCGGCGCCTCCGCCTGCCAGCGCTCGATGTCGGCGGGGCGGATCCCGGCGTGCACGTGGCACTCGCCGAGCCAGATCGTCAGCTTCCGGCCGGTCACCTTCTCGAGCCAGAGACCGAGGTACATGTCCGGCAGGAACAGGATCTCCTGCTCCGGGGGAATCGCCTCGATCACGGACTTCGCGTTCCCGGACGTGCAGCAGTAGTCGCTCTCCGCCTTCACCTCCGCCGTCGTGTTCACGTAGGAGACGACGACGGCGCCCGGGTGTTGCGCCTTCCACTCGCGCAGCTGGTCGGCGTCGATCGACGCCGCGAGCGAGCAGCCGGCGCCCAGGTCGGGGAGGAGGACCGTCTTCTCGGGGCTGAGGATCGCTGCCGTCTCGGCCATGAAGTGGACGCCGCAGAAGACGATCGTCTCGGCGTCGGCAGCTGCCGCCTGGCGCGAGAGGCCGAGCGAGTCGCCGACGTAGTCCGCGACGTCCTGCACCTCGGGCCGCTGGTAGTTGTGGGCGAGGATCACGGCGTTCTTCTCCGCCGCGAGAGCGCGGACCTCCTCGTGGAGAGTGGGGGACGGGGCGACGGTCATCGGACCTCCAGTGAGACGTGGAGCGAGCGGGCGGAATGGGTGAGGGCGCCGACGGAGACGAAGTCGACGCCGGTCTCGGCGTAGGCGCGCACCGTGCCGAGCGAGACGCCGCCGGACGCCTCGAGCTCGGCGCGGCCGGC
>DASXOM010000048.1:0-3147 GCA_036494245.1 Gaiellaceae bacterium | reverse complement strand
GGTCTGGCGCCACGGGCCTGCGAGGAGCTCGGCGGCGCGGAGGAAGACGGCGGCACGGTCCTCCCACGGCGTGCGCGACCAGTCCTCCCAGGCGTCGGCCGCGGCGGCGATGGCGCGGTCGACCTCGGCGGCACCGCCCTTCTGGACGTCGGCGAGGACGTGGCTGCGCTTGTGCGGAATGACCGCTTCGTACGTGTCGCCGGTCTTGACGTCCTCACCGCCGATCACGAGCGGGATCGCGAGGCGCTCGGAAGAGAGCTCGTCGACGCGGCGCCGGAGCTCCTCGCGCTCAGGACTGCCGGGCTCGTAGCCCAGCACCGGCTCGTTGTGCGGCTCGGGGACGCGGAAGATGCCGTGATCGGTCACTTGGTGCGATTCTAGGGAGGGGTAGCGGGGCGGTGCTCGTCACAGTCACTGCGCCTCCCTAGGATTCGTGGTCGTGGCCGTGACGCAGGTCGCCTACGAGGTCGAGGGCTGGGGCATCGGTGAGCTCGTGGTCGCCGACGGCCGCGTCGTCTGGCACGAACTGCCGTGGCCGCGCGCGGAGCGGCGCGCGCCGGACGGAGCGGCTTCTGCCCAGGACCCATCCCAAACCCCCACCCACCCGGGGCTGGGGCACAGCTCCGTCCTATCACGGAAGGCGTCAAACGGAGATCGCGGCTTCGTGGCGGAAGTCGTGCAGTTGCTGCGGGCCTACTTCGACGGCGAGTTGGTGCCGCTCGAGGACGTGCCCGTCGACCTCGACTACGAGACCCCGTTTCTTACGCGTTGCGCGGCGGCGCTCCGCACGATCGCGCGAGGCGAAGTCGTCACCTACGGCGAGCTCGCGGCGCTTGCCGGGGCACCCGGTGCGGCCCGCGCAGCCGGGAGCTTCTGTGCGCGCAGTCGCCTCTCCATCTTCGTCCCGTGCCACCGGGTCGTCTCGGCCGGCGGTCTCGGCTCGTACGGCTCCTATGGCACCGGCTACAAGCGGCGCCTGCTCGCCCTCGAGGGTCATGCCGCTCTCTGACGATTTGCGTGAACAGCTCGCGGCGATCTCGCCGACGAGCGAATGCGACCGCCTCGCCGAGCTCTCCGGTCTCTTCCACGTTGCCGGTCGCGCGCATCTTCGCGGCCGTGGCACCGTCGACGTCCACCTCGACGTCTCGAGCTCGACGGTGGCGCGTCGCGCTTTCGTCCTGTTGCGCGCAGCCGATGTCCGTTCGGAGATCCGCACCTACCCGCAGCGGGCTTTCGACCGCGCGACCCGCTACCAGCTCCACGTGGAGGGCTCGGAGGACGCCCACGCGACGTTGCATCGGGCCGGCGTGCTCGACCGCTCGCACCGGCCGCTCGGCCGGCCGCCGAGCCGCGTGGTCGCACGGCGCTGTTGCGCCGCCGCCTACCTCCGCGGTGCGCTGCTCGGCTCAGGAACGCTCAGCGGGCCGCGAGACCCGCACCTCGAGATCCGGACCGCCGAAGCCGACGGGGCGCGCTTCCTCGCCGACATCGCGGAGCGCCTCGGCGGCGAGCTCCACGTGCAGGAGCGGAGCTCTCACGCCACCGCCTACGCCAAGGGAACGGAGGCAATCGCCGACGTCCTGGTCGCCGCCGGTGCCGTCGACCTCGTGCTCGCGCTCGAGGAGCAGGCCGTGGTTGCCGCGACGCGTGCCGATGCGAACCGGCTCGCCAACGCCGACCACGCCAATCTCGTGCGCACAGGCCGGGCCGCGCACGCCCAGCTCGAAGCGCTCCACCGTCTCGACGTCGACGCGCTTCCCGACGATCTGCACGAGATCGCGCTCCTCCGCCTGCGCCATCCGACCGCGTCGACGGCGGAGCTGGCGCGCCGCTGCAAGCCCGCCCTCTCGAAGGCGGCCGCCTACCGCCGGCTCCGCCGTTTGCAGGAACTTTCGCAGTCCTAACAAGCTCGTTATCCGTTGCAAGTCGCCTAGCGCGGCAACAACGCAAGAGTCATACTCGGCTCGGCGGGTTCCTGTTCGTCCGGCGGCGGATTCAGACCCCGTCTGCCGTCAGGTCTCGGGCAGGTCAGGGACCGGGAGGGTCGTCCTCGGAGCTTCCCGGTCCGCCCGCCTACCCGCGCGGAAGCCGCGCCAAGACTGCGGAGAGCTACGGATTTCTCCCGTACCGGCGCGGTTAGACTCGAATGGCAAGCGACGACGAGAGGGGCTTCGAGATGGCGAAGACCAGGGTGGGGATCAACGGCTTCGGCCGCATCGGCAGGAACTTCCTGCGGGCCCAACTCCAGCACGGCGGCGACTTCGAGATCGTGGCCGCGAACGACATCGGCGACACGAAGACGATGGCGCACCTGCTCAGGCACGACTCCGTGCTCGGCAATCTCGACGTGCCGGTCGAGGCAGGCGAAGACTCGATCACCGTGGACGGCCGCGAGATCAAATTCTGCTCCGAGCGCGACCCCGCGAACCTTCCGTGGGCGGACCTCGGCGTCGAGATCGCGGTTGAGTCGACTGGGTTGTTCACCGATCGCCCGAACGCCGAGAAGCACCTCCAGGCGGGCGCGAAGAAAGTCGTGATCTCCGCTCCCGCCACCGATCCGGACCTCACGATCGTCCTCGGCGTCAACGACCGCGAGTACGACCCGGAGGAACACAACATCGTCTCGAACGCGTCGTGCACGACGAACTGCGTCGCGCCGGTCGCCAAGATCCTGCACGAGGCGTACAGGATCGAGCGCGGCTTCATGACCACGATCCACGCGTACACGAACGACCAGCAGACTCTCGACCTGCCGCACAAGGACCTGCGCCGCGCCCGCGCAGCCGCGATCAACCTCATTCCGACGTCGACGGGCGCCGCCCGCGCGATCGGGCTTGTGCTCCCCGAGCTCAAGGGGAAGGTGGACGGGATGTCGATGCGCGCGCCGGTGCCGATCGGCTCGATCGTCGACCTCGTCGTCCAGGTCGATTCCGAGCCGACCGCGGACGAGATCAACGAGCTCTTCCGGGGGAAGGCCGACACGGGCGACCTCGAAGGGATCCTCCAGTACACCGACGAGCCGATCGTCTCGAGCGACATCGTCCACTCGTCGTACTCGTCGATCTTCGACAGCGACCTCACGATGGCGAACGGCAATCTCGTCAAGGTCTTCTCCTGGTACGACAACGAGTGGGGCTACAGCTGCCG
>DASXOM010000047.1:0-16857 GCA_036494245.1 Gaiellaceae bacterium | reverse complement strand
AGCGCGGCGAGATGCGCTCGGGCGTGTTCAGCTTCTGCAAGGCGATCGACACCTTCTGCCCGCTCGGGCCGTGGATCGTGACCCCGGACGAGATCCCCGACCCGCACGACCTCGCGATGGAGCTGCGCGTCAACGGCGAGCAGCGGCAGGAGTCCAACACGAGCCACATGAGCGTGACGATCCCCGAGATCCTCAGCAACTTCTCCGCGCTCGGCTACAGCGCGGGCGACGTCTTGTCGACCGGCACCGTCGCGGGGGTTGCGGGCTTCAAGTCGGAGGAGGAGCGCAGGCGGCTCTATCTCAAGCCCGGCGACGTGGTCGAGGCCGAGATCGAGGGGATCGGCGTGCTGCGCAACCCGGTCGTCTCGTGGGAGGAGGGCCACGGCGAGCCGGCGCCGCCGCGCATCCGTCCCTGGGGGGACGACGCATGAGCTGGCCGCGCGACGACGCCAAGCTCGCGCGGGTCCGCGAGCTCATGGCCGAGGCGGAGCTCGACGCGCTCGTCGCCCGCGCACCCGACAACGTCCTCTACTTGACGAACTTCTGGGGGATGAAGGGCTACGACGCGTGCGTCTTCCCACGTGAGGGCGAGCCCGTCCTGATCACGATCGAGGCGTCGGAGGAGGACGCCGCGCGCACGGCCTGGACCGAGGACGTGCGGCTGATCCGCGGCTACGACCCGGAGGACCCGCGGCCGCCGCTCGCGCGGACGCTCGAAGCGGCAGTCGCCGCGGCACGCGACTACGAGCGCGTCGGGCTCGAGCTCTCGCTGGGCACGCAGGCGTCTGACCGCATGGTCGGCGAGCCCACGACCTTCACCGCAGCCTGGTTCGACGCCTTCCCCGAGGCCGCCGACGCGACGCCGCTCCTCGTCCGCGCGCGCTCGCTCAAGACCGAGCAGGAGCTCGAGCGGCTGCGGCTCGCGAACGAGCTCGCGGCGGCGGCGATGGACCACGTCCGCGAGCTGCTCCGTCCCGGGATGCGGGAGGCGCAGGTGGCCGCGCTCTGGCAAGGGTTCGTGCACGGCGAAGGCACGGGCTACCACGGCCAGGTCGAGCTCGCGCTCCCGTTCTCGCTGATCTGGGCCGGTCGCGGCATCAAGACCTTCACCGCCACCGGCGACCTGCCGGTCGTCGAGGGCGAGCCCGTCCTGTTCGAGATCTGGGTCTGCGCCGACGGCTACTGGGCCGACCACACGAAGAATCTCGTCGTCGGCGAGCTCAAGCCTGAATATGCCGAGCTCGAGACCGCGCTGATGGACGTCTACGACGGCGCGCTCGAATACATCCGGCCGGGTGCCCCGATGGCCGGGCTCGATCGCCGGGTTCGCGAGCAACTGCACGAGGCCGGTTACGCGGGGCAGCCGACGCACCCGATCTGTCACGGTGTCGGCGCACGGGCGCACGAGCCGCCGTATCCCCACCAGGCCGGCGGCGGCGAGTTCGAGGAGCGGATGGTGCTCGCGATCGAGCCCGGCGTCTACTGGCCTGGAGGCGGCGGGCTGCGCGTCGAGGACAACTTCCTGGTCACGAGCGGCGGCGTCGAGAAGCTCTCCTCGTTCCCCGACGGGGTGGTGCGATGTCCGACCTGATCTGGACGGGATCGCTGAACGACCGCTACGCAATCCGAGGCGAGGTCGGCCTGTACGACACGACGCTGCGAGACGGCGAGCAAACGGTCGGCGTCGTCCTCTCGCCGGAGGAGAAGCTGGAGATCGCGCGGCTACTCGACGCGCTCGGGATCGAGCGCATCGAGGCCGGCTTCCCGCGCGTGTCGGAGGACGACCGTCGCGCGGTCGAGCTGATCGCCGACGCCGGGCTGGGCGCGGAGGTCTGGGGTTTCTCGCGCGCCGTCCCGGCCGACCTCGAGCTCCTCGTCGAGCTCGGCGTCGAGGCCTCGGTGATCGAGTCGCCGATCTCAGACCTCAAGCTCGATGCGATCGGCGTCTCGCGCGAGAAGATGCTCGAGCGCATCGCGAGCGCCATGCGCTTCGCCGACGAGCACGGGATCCGCGCGGCCTTCTTCGGCGTCGATTCGACGCGCGCCGAGCCGGACTTCTACCGGCAGGTGTACGAGACGGCCGTCGAGGCGGGGGCGAAGGAGGTCGCAGTCGTCGACACGCTCGGGATCGCGTCTCCCGAAGCCGTCGCGGATCTCGTCGGCGCAACGCTCCAGTACGTCGACGGGGCGCCGGTGCACTTCCATGGCCACAACGACTTCGGGCTCGCCACAGCCTCCGCGGTCGCGGCCGTGCGTGCGGGCGCGACATGGATCCACGGCACGATCAACGGGATGGGCGAGCGCGCGGGGAACGCCGACCTCGGCGAGATCGCGCTCGCGCTGCGCGCCCTCTACGGCGTCGAGACGGGCCTCCGCTTCGACCGGATCCGCGCCGCCGCCGCCCGCGTCCAGGAGCTGTCGGGCTACGGGCTCGCGCCGTGGAAGCCGCTCACGGGCGAGACGCTGTTCCGCCGCGAGTCGGGTGCCGTCGCTTCGCAGTTCCACGACCCGCCGTCCATTGAGCCATACTCCTCCGAGCTCGTCGGCGCCGAGCGCGCGATCGTGCTCGGCAAGAAGAGCGGTCTCGACTCGATCCGGATCAAGGTCTCCGAGCTCGGCCTCGACGTTCCCGAGGAGCGGTGGCCCGAACTGCTCGCGCAGGTCAAGGAGCTCGGGACGCGCAAGCGCGGCCTCGTCACCGACGACGAGCTGCGGGAGCTGGCAGGTGGCTGAGTACGACGCGGTCATCGTCGGCAGCGGGATCAACTCCCTCGCGTGTGCGGCGCTGCTCGCGCGCGCCGACTGGCGGGTCTGCGTGCTCGAGCGCAACGACTGGTTCGGCGGCGCGATCAAGACCGAGGAGCTGACAGAGCCGGGATTCCTCCACGACGTCTTCAGCGCGTGGCACCCGCTCTGGGTGGGGGGCGCCGCGCACGCCGAGCTCGGCGACGAGCTCGAGGCGCGCGGGCTCGAGTACCTCAACACCGAGCTGCCGAGCGCGACTGCGTTCCCGGACGGCGGGGCGGCCTTCCTCCTCCGCACGGCGGAGGGCAATACGGAGGAGCTCGGCCCGGAGTGGCCGGGCATGCTCGAAGCGTTCTTGCCCAATAGCGACCTCGCTTTCGGCGCCCTCGGCACCGAGCTCTGGTCGCCGGCAGGGCTCGCGCTCGCCGCGAAGGCCGTGCGGCGGCTCGGCCGCGCGGGCGCGCTCGCGTTCCTGGGCGAAGCTCTGCAGTCGAGCCGCGACTGGCTCGAGACGACCTTCGCCTCGGAGCGCGCGCACGGCCTGCTCGCGCCGTGGGTCCTCCATACCGGGCTCGGCCCCGACCAGGCGACGTCCGGCTTCATGACGCAGGTGATCGCGGTCGCGGTGCAGGAGGGCGGGCTGCCCGTGCCGCGCGGCGGCGGCGCGAAGCTGGCCGACTCGCTCGTGCAGCTGATCCGCGACCACGGCGGCGTCTGCGAGACCGACCGCGACGTCGAGCGCGTGCTCGTGCGCTCCGGCCGCGCGGTCGGCGTGCGCCTCATCGACGGCGAGACGATCGAGGCCGAGCGCGCGGTCGTCGCAAGTGTGACGCCGACGCAGCTCCACGAGCGCCTGCTGGCGGACGTCGACATGCCCGCGCCGGTCGCGGAGGGTGCGCGGCGCTTCCGCTACGGCCGCGCGGAGATGCAGATCCACTACGCGCTCTCCGAGCCGCCGCGCTGGGACGGTGACGAGCGCCTCGCGAGCACGGCGATCGTCCACGTCACGCCCGGCCTCGACGGGGTCTCGCGCGCCGTGAACGAGGCCGAGCGTGGGCTGCTGCCGGCGGAGGCCACGATCGTCGTGGGCCAGCCGCTGACGCTCGACCCGTCGCGGGCACCGGACGGGCGCGGCCTGCTCTGGATCCAGCTCCAGGATCTGCCGTGGCGGGTCAAGGGCGACGCCGGCGGCGGGAGCTACTTCGGCCGCGGGGAGTGGACTGATGCGTGGCGCGAGCACTACGCGGATCGGATCCAGGCGCGCCTGGCTCAGCACATCCCGAACCTCGAGTCGTCGATCCTTAAGCGGGTCGCGCTCGGCCCTCACGACCTGCAGCGGGCCAACGTCAACCTGCGGCACGGCGATCCCTACGGCGGTTCGCTCGCCCTCGACCAGAACTTCCTCTGGCGGCCGTTCGGGAGCAGTCCCGGCCACACGACGCCCGTCGAGCGGCTGTGGCAGATCGGGGCGAGCACCTGGCCCGGCCCCGGTCTCGGCGCCGGCTCCGGGACGATCGTCGCGCGGAAGCTCCTCGAGCCGCCGCTGACGCAGCGGGCCGCGGCGCGCGCCCGTGCTCTCGCCGCCCGGTGGGCGTAGCTGCTTGCTCAGGAATCCGCCGAATGACACCATCCGTACACAGGTGTCGAGGGTTCCTCCGTTCTCAATCTCGCAAGTGAGCACGCTGTCCGCGAGCTTCGCGGACGACGTGCGCGCATATACGGAGGCCGGCGTCGACGGGATCGGAGTCTGGGAGATCAAGCTCGGCGACGGCTCGCTCGACGAGTTCCGCGCGAGCGGGCTGGGATCGGCGACTGCGGTTCCCGCTGTTCCGTCGGTGCACCCGCTGCCGCTGCTTCCCGGCCCCGACACCGTGCGCGAGCGTGTCGACACGCTGCTGCGCTCGCTGGAGATCCTCGCGCCGTACGAGCCTCCGGCGATCCTCTGCTTCACCGGTCCCGGCGACCGTGAGACGGCGGTCCGCGGCGTGCGCGAGGTCGCGCGCGAGGCAGAGCGGCTCGGCCTGCGGCTGGCCGTCGAGCCGTTCCAGCTGGCGGGGATCGAGAGCTGGTCGATCCTGAACACGCTCGGCGATGCCGCGGAGTTCGTGGACGAGGTCGGCAGCGACGCCGTCGGAATCCAATTCGACGTCTGGCACCTATGGAACACGGCAGATGTGCTCGAAGAGATCCCGCGCTACGCCCACCTCATCGCCGGCGTGCACGTGAGCGACTGGCGTGAGCCGACGCGCGGCTGGGCGGACCGGGTGCTGCCGGGCGACGGCGCCGCAGACTTGTCCGCGATCCTCGGCGTCTTAGAAGAAGTGGGCTGGGACGGCTTCTACGACCTCGAGATCTTTTCCGACAACGGCGCCTTCGGCAGCGCGTATCCCGACTCGCTCTGGGATCTCGACGCTGCCGAGCTGGCCCGTCGGGGTCGGGACGCTTTCATCCACACCTGGTCGAAAGGGAGGGTCCCGGCAGAAGCCGCGGGCCGGAGAGGAGAAACATGAGGGTAGGCAAGGGGGCGCGTTGGGCGCTCGTGGTCGTGGCGGCTGCGGCGCTGGTCTTCGCCGCGGCTGCGGCGGCTCGCACACATGCAACGGCGAAGGGGCCGATCGTCATCGGCTGGGCGCACGACAGCACGGGTGCGATGGGGCCGTTCGACGGGCCGGCCCTCGCTGCGGCGAAGCTCGAGCTCAAGAAGGTCAACAAGAAGGGCGTGAACGGCCGCAAAGTCGTGATCAAGACCTGCGATACCCAGGGCAACGACTCGTCGGCCGCTAAGGCATGCGCCGACCAACTGATCAGCCAGGGCGCGAAGATCATCTTCACGACATGTGATGTCAACTACGCCTCGCCGGTCATCCAGGAGTCGGCGAGCAAGAACCACCTGCTCACGGTCGCACCGTGCATCGGCACCGATCAGATGTCACCGAAGTTCCCCTTCTGCGGTGGAACCAAGCTCTGCTTCAGCTTCGGCAACGTCGCGCAGGACGAGGGCTCGGCGATGGCTCAGGTCGCCTGGAACCACGGCTGGAAGACAGCCGACCTCGCGAAGGACAACACGATCATCTACTTCGACGCCGTCATCAACGCCTTCAAGGCGCGGTTCAAGCAGCTCGGCGGCAAGATCAAGTTCGAGACGACGTACCAGGATCCCACCGTCCACCCCGGCTCGGTCAACTACCACGCGGCGGCGGCGGCAATGATCGCGCACCCCGCAAAGGTCATCGTCACGGCGACCGCCGGCGCGTACGGGGCTCTCGGGCCGTTCATGGACGACCTGCGGACGGCCAACGTCAAGACGCCGGTGCTCAACTCGTGGGCCGGTGACGGGACCTACTGGACGGATCAGAACGTCACGAACTACTGGTTCGTGACGTACGCGAATGCCTTTGGTCACGACCCGAGCAAGGCCGTGAACGGGCTCGCGAAGGCATTGAATCCCCATCCCGCGACGGGCGGGTTCATCACCGGGCCGGCCGCTATCGACGGCGTCGTCCTGGCGATCAAGCGGGCGAACGGCTCGCTCGTCGGCTCGAAGCTCGCGGCCGTGATGCAGAAGTTCCACAAGGTGCCCACGATCTCGGGCAAGGTCAGCTTCTCGCCGAGCCTCCACTCGGTGTTCGGTCGGGCCTACCGCGTGATTGAGCTCCACGACAAGACGGTGACCGCGAAGGGCACGATCGTCGCGAAGAAGGTCCCGCACAGCCCGGATCAGCCGTAGGGCTTGGCGGCGGTCTCTCAGACCGAAACGCAGGGGAGGCCCGGAGGATCGCTCCGGGCCTCCTCAGTGTCACGCTCCTTCGCGGGCGTCCAGGCCCTGCGCGACGTCTCGCTCGAGCTACGGCAGGGCGAGGTCGTCGGGCTGATCGGGCCGAACGGGGCGGGCAAGTCGACGCTCGTCAACATTCTGAGCGGGTTCGACCGTCCGACGAGCGGCCGTGTGCTGCTCGAGGATCAGGACGTGACACGCTCCCCCGCGTTCCGGCGAGGCCGGCGAGGGCTCGCGCGCACGTTCCAGCACAGCCACGCCTTCGGCGGCCTCTCGGTGCGGGAGAACGTCGAGGTTTCTGCGCTCGGAGTCGGGGCTTCCCAGCGAGAGGCGAGGAGTCGTGCGAACGAGCTGCTCGGACTGCTCGGTCTCTCGAAGCACGCCGACCAGGCGGCCTCCTCGCTTCCACACGGCGACGAGCGGAGGCTGGGGGTGGCCCAGGCCCTGGCGACCGAACCACGATTCGTCCTCATGGACGAACCCGCGGCCGGCCTCCCCGAGGCCGAGATACCCCGTTTCGCAGCGGCCGTCGGCACCGTCCGCGAGCGCGGCGCCGGTGTGCTGCTCGTCGACCACAACGTCGCTCTCGTCCTCGAGGTGTGCGAACGGATCCACGTGCTCGACCAGGGAACGACGCTGGCCGAGGGCACCCCCGCCGAGATCCGCTCCCATCTCGGAGTGGCCGCTGCCTACCTCGGCGAGAGCGCCGCGGAGGATCTCGAGTGACCGCCCTGCTGGTCGAGAACCTCTCGGTCCGCTACGGCGCGGTCGAGGCCGTGCGCGGCCTGTCGCTGGAGGTCCGGCCGGGCCAGATCGTCGGCCTGATCGGTCCGAACGGCGCCGGGAAGTCGTCGACGCTCCACGCGATCATGGGCTCGGCGCCGATCACCGGGGGCGACGTCCGGCTCGACGGCGCCTCGATCCTCGGGCGTTCGCCGGAAGACGTGGCGCGCCGGGGCATCGCGCTCGTGCCCGAGGGGCGTCGCATCTTCGGCGAGCTCACGGTGGAGGAGAACCTTCGCCTCGGCCTCGCCGGGCGGAGAGCAGGGAGGAACGGCGACGGCCTGGCACGGGCCAACGAGCTCTTTCCGATCCTGCGCGAGTTCCGCTCGCGCCAGGCCGGCGTCCTGTCGGGCGGGCAGCAGCAGCAGCTCGCGATCGGGCGCGCCCTGGCGGCCGACCCCGAGATCCTGTTGCTCGACGAGCCGTCTCTCGGGCTGGCTCCGAAGATCGTCGACGTCGTGTTCGAAGCGCTGACGAAGATCAGGGACGCCGGTCTCGCCGTCCTCCTCGTCGAGCAGCGCGCACAGCGCACCGTCGCGCTCGCCGACGAGTCCCACGTGCTCGCGAACGGCGAGCTCCGCCTGACTCTGGGCCCGAAGGATGCGGCTGACACCGACCGCCTCGTGGCCGCGTACCTCGCATGATCCTCGGGTTACTCAGCCTCCAGCCTCTCACCTGGCCCACGGTCGCAACCGCGCTCGCGCTCGGCGGCGTCTACGCGCTCATGGCGGTGGGGATCGGCCTCGTCTTCGGCGTGCTCCGGCTCGTCAACTTCGCCTACGGGCAGCTGATCATGGCCGGCGGCTACGCCCTCGCGTACGGCGCGCTCTGGAACTTTGCGACGTGGGAGTCGATCCTGCTCTGCTTCGGCGTCGTGCTGGTGCTGTCGATCCTGATGGACCGACTCGTCTTCCGGCCGCTGCGCACGAGCTCTCCGACCGTGATGCTCGTGGCGACGTTCGCAGTCGCGTTCCTGCTGCAGAACATCGCGTTGCTGAAGTTCGGTTCGCTCTCGAAGAGCGTCGGCCCGCTCGCGCAGCTCAACGCGCCCTGGGACATCTTCGGCGTGCAGATCAAGGAGATCGCGGTGCTTGCGGTCGGCACCGCGGTGGGCTGCCTCGCCATCCTCCAGTTGCTGCTCACTCGCACGCCGCTCGGGCTGCACATGCGGGCCGCGGCGATGGACTTCCGGACCGCTCGGCTGCTAGGCGTTCGCGCGAACCGCGTGATCGGGGCGGCCGTGATCATCTCGGGGCTGCTCGCCGCCACGTCCGCGGTGTTCCTGAGCGTGCAGGAGAACAGCATCTCGTCCTCGTTCGGCCTCCAGGACACGATCATCGTGCTCGCCGGGGTGGTGGTCGGCGGGATGAACCGGCCGATCCCGGCGACGCTCGGCGGCTTCTCGATCGGCTTCGCCACCGGGATCCTCGGCGGCGTGCTGCCGGCGGACAAGACCCAGTACCTGACGAGCTTCATCTTCGCGGCCGTGATCGTGGTGCTGCTCGTGCGGCCGAACGGGCTCTTCACCCGCGGCGGCGGTGCGGTGGAGCGCGTATGAGTCTCCCTCGGCGGCTACCGGAAGTGCTGGTCCCGGCGCTGCTCGTCCTGGCGACCGCGTTCCTCGGGCTCGCGGTCTCGAGCTATCTCGAGGGGTACTTCGTCGTCACGCTGGTCAAGGTCGCGATCGTCGTCGGGCTCTACGTCTTCGTCGGCAACTCCGGCGTCCTGTCGTTCGGGCAGATCAGCTTCGTCGCAGTGGGTGCGTGGACCGCCGGGGTGCTCACGGTGCCGAGGGCCGAGAAGCCGATTGCTTTCCCCGGCCTTGCGCACTTCCTCGTCACCACGAACGTCGGCAACGTCGCATCGCTCGCCCTGGCTGCGGCCATCGGCGGCGTCTTTGCGCTCGCGGTCGGGTTGCCGTTGATGCGGCTCTCGGGCCTCGCCGCCGGGATCGCCACCTTCGCCGTGCTCGAGATCACGAACAACGTGCTCGGTTACGACGGGGCGATCGGGCCGGCGTTGAACGGCTTCTCGTCGGTTCCGTCGACGACCGGGATCTGGCAGGCAACGATCGGCGCTCTCATCTGCATCGCGGTCGCGTACGCCTACCAGCGCACTCGCTTCGGCCGGATGCTGCGGGCGACGCGTGAGGATCCGGCGGCCGCTGCGGCGGCCGGGATCTCTATCCACCGGCAGCGGTTGATCGCCTTCACCCTCGCCGGCGCGCTCGCGGGCTTCGCCGGCGGTCTCTACGTCCACCTGCAGCCGCTAGCGGCCAACGACCTGTATCTCGATCTGACGTTCATCACGCTCGCGATGCTGGTGGTCGGGGGCTCCGGGAGCCTGCTCGGCGCGGTCGTCGGCGCGCTCGCGATCAACGGCATCTACACCTTCTTCACCGCCGCGGTGAACAAGGTCGACGTCTTCGGGTGGCACCTGCAGGTCCGGGCCGGGACGGCGGACATCGTGCTCGGCGTGCTGATGCTGCTCGTGCTCATCTTCCGGCCCAACGGCATCACCGGCGGCCGCGAGTTCTCCCTGCCACGGCGGCGGCGCCCCGTGGCCGACCTCGAGAAAACGAGGGCCACGACATGAGGTTCAGCATCTACACGGAGGTTCAGAGCTGGCCCGGGAAGTCGCCCGACCGGCTGTACGGCGAGGTGCTCGAGCAGATCGAGAACGCCGACCGGCTCGGCTACGACGCCTACGCCACGGTCGAGCACTTCTTCTTCCCGAAGTTCTCGGCGTCGGCGAACCCGTTCGGGCTGTTCGGGATGGCCGCCGCGCGCACGCGGCACATCAAGTTCCGGACGATGCTCCACGTGCTCCCGTACCACAACCCGCTCGTGCTGGCCGCGATGATCCACGAGTTCTCGCTGCTCACCGGCGGCCGCTACGAGTTCGGCGTCGGCCGCGGCCACGGCTGGATCCCGCTGCCCGCAGGAATGCCGCTCGACGAGACCGCGCGGCCGCGCTACGAGGAGGCGCTCGACCTGTTCGTCGAGGCGCTGCACAACGACGTCGTCAGTTTCGAGGGCGAGTACTGGAACGTGAAGGACAGTCAGGTCGTCCCGTTCAGCGGGCACAAGTTCCGCGTCGTGCTCGGCGGGACCTCGGATCGCACGTACGACCTTGCGGCGAAGCACGGCTGGGCGGTCGCGGTACCGCCGCTCCTGCCGTACGTCGCGCTCTCCGAGCAGCTCGACCTCTACCGGGCGAAGTGCGCGGAGTACGGCACAACGCCGGACATCATCTGGATCCACGCCTGCTACATCGACGACGATCGTGACCTCGCGCTGCGCGAGGCGGAGCAGCACATGCGGGGCTTTCTCGCGGGGAACGCGTCGCCGCTCACCGACCACCCCGCGCCGCCCGCCGACGCGCTCAACGCAGCCGGCTACGGCTTCTACGCGGCGGGGATCATGGAGAAGCTCGCCGCGACGCCGTACGACGAGATGGTCGCCGGCGACATCGTCTGGGTCGGAACGCCGGAGGACGTGATCCAGCGGATCCGCGAGACGCTCGAGGTCTGCGAGGGCGTGACCGAGATCGCGATCACGACGAACCCCGGCGGCGTCGAGCACTGGAAGGCGATCAAGGCACAGGAGCTGTTCGCCGACCACGTCATTCCCGTGATCCAGCGCGAGACCGGGCCGGTCGCGGTCGAGGCATGACGAAGGTCGTCGTAGCGGGCGCCGGCTCGATCGGCTCCCTTTTCGCGGCGCACCTCGCGCAGGTCGCCGACGTCACCGTGCTGACCCGGCGGGAGGAGCACGCCGCCGCGCTGCGCGAGCAGGGGCTCCGCGTCTCCGGGCGCGGCGACTTCACGGCGCGGCTCGCCGCGACCGCTGACCCCGCCGCGCTGCCGGTGGACGCCGAGCTCACGATCCTCGCCTGCAAGAGCACCGACCTCGAGCCGCTCGCCGCGCAGCTCGAAGGTGCGCTCCCGGATGCGACCGTGATGACGATCCAGAACGGGCTCGGCGCTGAGGAGATCGTGGCGCGGCACGGCGAGTGGCCGATCCTCTCCGCGGTCACGTTCATGAGCGGCACCCGTCATGGCGACGCGCACGTCGAGTACGTCCTCGACACCGCCACCTGGATCGGGCCGTATCGCGGCACGACGGAGGCGGACGCGCACCGGGTCGCGGAGCTGATCGTGGCGGCCGGGCTGAAGGCCGAGGCCTTCCCCGATCTGCGCCCGGCGCAGTGGTCGAAGCTGGTCTTCAACGCGACGGTGAACGGCGTCGCCGCGCTGACCGGGCTTCCGCACGACTTCCACTTCGCCCAGACCGAGGGGCTCTCTGACCTCGGCCACCTCGTCCGTGACCTCGTCGACGAGGGCAAGGCGGTCGCCGCCGCGGCGGGTGTCGAGCTCCACGACGACCCGTGGGAGATGAACGTGCTCGCGACCCAGCGCGGCCACCGGCACTTCCCCTCGATGCTCGAGGACGTCGAGGCGGGGCGGCCGACCGAGGTCGAGCTGATCAACGGCGCTCTCGTGCGCGAGGCCGAGCAGCGCGGTGTAGAGGTGCCCCTCCAGACCGCGCTCTATAGGCTCGTCAAGGCGAGGGAGGCGAGCTACTCCGAATGAGGATTGCGGTCGTGGGGTGTGGGGCGGTGGGGTCGCTGTTCGCGGCGAACCTGTCGCTGCTCGACGACGTCGAGGTCTGGGCGTTCGACCTGAACGAGCTGCACGTCGCCGCGATCAACCGCGGCGGCCTGCGGCTGTCCGGCGCCGGGAACGTGGTCGGGCATCCGCGGGCGACGAGCGACGCGGCCGTGATCCCGGCGTGCGACTTCGGCATCGTGGCGACGAAGGCGATGCACACCGAGGCGGCGATCGCTGCGACGGCGCACGCCTTCGCCGATGGCTGTGTTGCGACGGTTCAGAACGGGCTCGGCAACGAGGAGACGATCGCCGGGCATGTCGACCGCGTGATCCGCGGCACGACCTTCCCCGCCGGGAAGCTGCTCGAGCCGGGCCACGTGCAGTGGGACGTCCAGGGCGACACCACGTTCGGCCCCTATGACGAGCGGACGCCGTTCGCCGAGGTCGAGCGTTTCGCCGACGCGTGCACGCGCGCCGGGATGCCGGCGAACGCGGTCGAGGACGCGCGGGGGCCGCAGTGGCGCAAGGTCATCTTCAATGCGTCCACCAATCCGATCGGCGCGCTCACCGGCCTCACCCACGGCCGGGTGTGCGAGCGGCCCGACTTGCGCGCTCTCGTCACGGGCCTCGTCGACGAGGGCAAGGCGGTCGCAGCGGCGCAGGGCATCGAGCTCGACGCCGATCCTGAGGAGCTGATCGACCACGCGGCCAGGCCGGAAGTCGCCTACGACCACAAGGCGTCGATGCTCCAGGACGTCGAGGCGCGGCGGCAGACGGAGGTCGACTACCTGAACGGCGGCATCGTCCGCTTCGGGGCGGAGCACGGTGTTCCGACAACGCTCAACGCCGCGATCCAGGCGCTCGTGAAAGGAGTGGAGGCTTCGTGGATGCAGAGCTGAGTTCTCGTCACGCGCGGGTGCGCGAGGCGCTCGAGCGCGACCGGCTCGATGCCGCGCTGGTGTGCGGCTCCGAGTACACCGGCTTCGAGGGCGCCGTCACTTATCTCTCGGGCTTCCAGATCGTCCATCGCTACGCGTACGTCGTGGTGCCGAGGGAGGGCGAGCCGGCGATCGTCTTCCCGGCCGAGGCGCGCTACGTCGGCGAGCACGGCGACTCCCAGATCGCAGACCAGGTCTTCGCCGACCGGCCGGGAGAGTGGCTGGCCGAGCGGCTGCGCGGGCAGCGGGTCGGCGTCTACGGGCTCGACTACGTGCTGACCGTCCGTGACTACGCGGCGCTCGCCGGCGCCGCCGAGCTCGTGCCGTGGGACGAGCAGTTCGACCTGGCTCGGGCGGTCAAGTCCGATGCCGAGCTCGAGTCGGTACGCGAAAGCGTCGAGATCAACGTCGCTGGCTTCCACGCCTTCCACCGGGCGTGGGCTCCGGGCCGCACCGCCGCCGATGTGCTCGCGCCGGCGGAGGAGCTGTTCGTCGAGCGCGGCTGCGGGCGGCTGACGATGAACATGGTGCTCGTCGGCGCCGAGTTCGCGATCGCGCGTGACGACACGGTCTTCGGCGCGTTCACGATCCCGTCGCTCGAGATCGCCGGGCCGGGAGGCCACTGGGTCGAAGTCTCGCGCGCGCTCGGCACGCCGAGCGCCGAGGTGCAGAGGATGGTCGAGGCGTACGAGGAGTACTACGAGGTCGCGCAAACGGCGCTGCACGCGGGCGCGACGGCGCACGACGTCCACCGTGCGGTCTCGGCCGGCTTCACACAGCGCGGCTACCACCTCGGCCACGTGACCGGCCACTCGATCGGGATGACGATGATCGAGCACCCGCGGATCGGCGAGGGCATCGAGACCGAGCTCGCCGCGAACATGGTCTTCTCGATGCATCCGCACGCGATCGCAGCCGATGGCCGAGAATGTCTCTACATGCAGGACACATGGCTCGTGACGGAGGACGGTGGCGTTCCGCTCGCCGGACTGGAGATGCGGATCTGGTGAGCGCTCCGAACGCGGACGAGTTCCAGCCGGTCCTGCCCGGCGAGGGGGCGAGCGATTACGAGCGCTACCTCCGCACCGACGAGCTCCTCGCGCTCCAGAAGGGGCCGGACGAGTGGGTGCACCGCGACGAGCTCCTCTTCCAGACCGTCCACCAGTCGTCGGAACTGTGGCTGAAGCACGCCTGGATGGAGGTGGAGGAGGCGACGCGGCTGATCGAGGCGCGCGACGTCGCCGGGGCGCTGCGGCTGCTCGGCCGCGCGAACCACGCCATGCGCTACGTCATCTCGTTCCTCGAGCACCTCGAGCTGATGTCGCCGTGGGAGTACCAGGAGGTGCGCCGCGTACTCGGCCACGGCTCGGGCTTCGACTCGCCCGGCTTCCGCGGGATCCGAGAGGTCTCGCCCGGCCTCTACGCCGCCTTCGACGCGTTGCGCCGCGAGCGCGGGCTGACGCTGATCGAGGTCTACACGCAGGGCCGCGAGCACGAGGACCTGTACCAGCTCGCCGAGGCGCTTATCGACTGGGACGAGCAGGTCGGCGTCTGGCGCTTCCGCCACGTGAAGATGGTCGGCCGCGTCATCGGCGAGGACGTCGTCGGGACGCAGGGCACCCCGGTCGAGCTGCTTGCGGGGCTGATCAAGTACAAGCTGTTCCCCGAGCTCTGGACGGTGCGCACGGACCTGACCGAACTGGCCAAGGAGAGCGACTGACGGCCCGTGATCGCGCTCGACGAGATCCGCCGGGCGCGCGAGCGGATCGGCGACGAGGTCATGCGCACGCCGCTCGCCCCGCTCGGCTCCGACGAACGGATCCGGCTCAAGCTCGAGTGCCTCCACCCGATCGGCTCGTTCAAGTTGCGCGGTGCCTTTTCCGCGATTCGTGCGGCCTCCACGCAGGAGCTCGCCGACGGAGTCGTCACCGCGAGCGCCGGGAACATGGGTCAGGGTGTCGCCTGGGTTGCGCGCGAGTCCGGCGTGCCGGCGCGCGTGATCGTCCCCGCGGATGCTCCCCGTGCGAAGCTCGACCGGATCGAGGCGCTCGGCGCCGAGGTCGTACCCGTCACGCACGAGGAGTGGTGGCAGGCGATGGTCGACCGGGGCCGGGAGGGGGTCGAGGGGCTGTTCGTCGCTCCCGCCGCCGAGGACGCCGTGATGGCCGGCAACGGGACGATCGGCCTCGAGATCGCAGAGGACGCGCCGGAGTTCGACACGGTGATCGTCCCCTGGGGCGGCGGCGGGCTGACCACGGGCATCGCGAGCGCGCTGAAGGCGCTACGGCCCGGGGTGCGCGTCGTGACGGCCGAGCCGGAGACCGGCGCTCCCCTCGCCGCGGCATTCGCCGCCGGCGAGCCGCTCGAGATCGAGTTCACACCCTCGTGGGTCGACGGCGCCGGCGGCCGCGCGCTTCTGCCGGGGATGTGGGAGCGGGCTCAGGGGCTCGTCGACGAGGCGGTCGCGGTGCCGCTCGAGGACGCAGCCGAGGCAATGCGCCTGCTCGCCTCGCGCGCTCACGTCGTCGCGGAAGGGGCCGGAGCCCTCGCGCTCGCCGCCGCACTGCGGCGGGACGACCGCTGCGTCTGCATCGTCAGCGGCGGGAACATCGACCTCGACGTGTACGCCGGGATCGTCAGTCCGGCAGCAGCGGCATAGAGAAGCCGGGGTCGCGGCCGAGCAGGACGGCGCGCGTGATCGCCGCGCTGCCGTAGCGGTCGCGGATCGCGTCCACCGCGGCGTCCAGCGACTCCTCCGGTCCGAGCAGGAGCTGACGTGGCCGTTCGGCCTCGAGCATGGCCACGGAGCAGCCCACCAGTGTGATCCCGCGCCGCTCGATCAACGGCGTCGCGGTCGCGAGGAGCGCGCGAGCCGTGACGAGGATCGCCTGCGTGTTGGCGGTCGCGAACGGAAGCGTGTGCGAGCGTGTCGCGCGCTCGAAGTCGCCGAAGCGGAGGCGCAGGACGACCGTCCGCCCGACCCGACGTGCGGCGCGCAGGCGCCGTGTGATCCGGTCGACGATGCCCACCAGCGCCGCGTCGATCGCCTCGGGCGAGTGCCGCCCGCGCCCGAGTGCGCGCTGCGAGCCGATTGACCCGCGCCGCTTGCCGGGCTCGACGCGCCGGAAGTCGCGGTTGTGCGCGAGCGCGCTGAGCCGGCGGCCCATCGCCTGACCGAGCATCGCGACGAGCGTCGACTCCGAGAGGGCGGCGAGCTCGCCGACCGTCCGCACGTTCCACGCTTGCAGCCGCTTCGCCGTCGCCGGGCCGACGCCCCAGACGCACTCGACCGGCAGCGGGTGCAGGAACGCAAGCTCCCGGTCGGGCGGCACCGCGACCAGGCCGTCCGGCTTGGCGACGCCGCTCGCGACTTTCGCCAGGAATTTCGTCCGCGCAATGCCCACCGTGACGGGCAGACCGACGCGCTCGCGCACCGCGGCTCGCAGACGCACGGCGATCTCGACAGGCGTCCCCGTGATCCGCTCCATCCCGCGCACGTCGAGGAACGCCTCGTCGATCGACAGCCCCTCCACGACGGGTGAGGCGTCCTCGAAGACGGCGAACATCGCACGGCTCGCCTCGGTGTACGCCTCGTGCCGCGGCCGGACGACGATCGCGTCGGGGCAGAGCCGGCGCGCCTGCCGCCCGCCCATGGCGGTGCGGATGCCGTATGCCTTCGCCTCGTAGCTCGCCGCCAGCACGACGCCGCCGCCGACGATGACCGGCCGGCCGCGGAGCCGCGGGTCGTCCCGCTGCTCGACCGACGCGAAGAACGCGTCCGCATCCGCGTGCAGCACGAACATATGTTCGCTACCGTACTAAAGCGCCGCGAGAGCCGCGTTGAATCGGTCGATCTCGTCCGCGGTGTTGTAGTGGATCAGGCCGACGCGGATCGCGCTGTCCGGGTACGGGAGCTTCTCCCGCAGCCCGAGCGAGTACCAGTTGTCGTGCGCCCACACGCCGAAGCCCTCGTCCGAGAGCCGCTTCACTGCTTCGACGGCGTC
>DASXOM010000046.1:0-1617 GCA_036494245.1 Gaiellaceae bacterium | reverse complement strand
GCGAACGGCGTCGACTTGCGCGAGCCCTTGAAGCCCGCGGAGCCGGCCGACTCCCACGCGATCACGTTCCCTTCCTTGTCGGTCAGCGCGACGATCGTGTTGTTGAAGCTCGTCTTGATGTGCGCCTGGCCGATGGCGATGTTCTTCCGGACCTTGCGGCGAGTGCGGCCGCGCGTGGCCGCTTGACGGCGAGGAGGAGCCACTTACTTCGCCGCCTTGCTCTTGCCGCGCCCGACGGTCTTCTTCGGGCCCTTGCGCGTGCGGGCGTTCGTCTTCGTGCGCTGGCCGTTCACCGGCAGGCCGCGGCGATGGCGGACGCCGCGATAGGCGCCGATCTCCGACAGGCGCTTGATCGCCTGCTGCCGCTCGCGGCGGAGGTCACCCTCGACCTCGAGCTGGCCGTCGATGTAGGTGCGGAGCTTCGTCACCTCGTCGTCGGTGAGGTCCTTGATCTTCGTGTCAGGCGAGAGGCCGAGCTCGGCTGCGACCTTGCGCGCCGTCGGCTGGCCGATGCCGTAGATGTACGTCAGGCCGATCTCGAGCCGCTTCTGGTTGGGGAGGTTGACCCCGGCGATGCGCGCCATTTACCCCTGCCTCTGCTTGTGACGAGGATTCGTACAGATGACCATGGTCGTCCCGTGCCGCTTGATCACGCGGCAGCGCTCACACATGGGCTTGACGGATGGGCGTACTTTCATGTCAGGAGTGCCGAACCTTTCTTCGTCCAAAGGGACTCGCGCGCACGGCAAAGCCGGTGCGCGGCGAGGGGTCATCGTAGCAGAGCAGCCCCGGTTTTCGTGAGGATCCTGGGCCCTTCGGCGGTCACCGCGACGGTGTGCTCGAAGTGGGCCGCGAGCGACGAGTCGACCGAGGAGATCGACCAGTCGTCGTCGTGGACGTACACGTCCGGGGCGCCCGCCGTGATCATCGGCTCGATCGCCAGGGTCATCCCCGGCTGGAGCACGGGGCCGCGCCCGGGCGGGCCGTAGTTCGGGATCTGCGGGTCCTCGTGGTAGCTGCGGCCGACCCCGTGCCCGACGAGGCTCCGGACGATGGAGAAGCCGGCCTCCTCCACCACCGTCTGGACGGCGTGGGAGATGTCCGACAGGTGGTTGTCCGACCGTGCCTGCTCGATCCCGGCGGCGAGCGCCTCCTGGCAGACGTCGAGGAGCCGCTGCGCCTCGGGGTCGATCTCCCCCACCGGCAGCGTCACCGCGCTGTCGGCGACGAGCCCGTGCAGCGTCACCCCGAGGTCGACCGAGATGAGGTCGCCTTCCTGGGCGCGGTACTCGGTGGGGATGCCGTGCACGACCATCGAGTTCGGCGAGATGCAGAGCGCGGCGGGAAAGCCCTTGTAGCCCTTCGAGGTCGGCTGGCCGCCGTGCGCGACGATGTGCTCGTCGGCGATGCGGTCGAGCTCGAGCATCGAGATGCCCGGCTCGAGATGCTCGGCGACGAGCTGCAGCGTCTCGTGCACGAGCTCGCCGGCGCGCGCCATCCCTTCGATCTCGGCGGCGGACTTGCGGATGATCACGCGCGCGCCTCCACGGCGGAGAGCGCCTCGGAGACCTCGGCCCAGACCTCGGCGACCGGCCGGTCGCCGTGCACCTGGACGAG
>DASXOM010000045.1:0-3825 GCA_036494245.1 Gaiellaceae bacterium | reverse complement strand
CTTCGGCATGAAGGTCGCGTGGTAGCCGTGCTGCTTCGCGACCTCCTTGACCACGAGCCGGTACGTGAGCATGAAGTCGGCCATGTCGAGCGCGCCCGCGTAGCGGATGTCGATCTCGTGCTGCGAGGGGCCGACCTCGTGATGGTGGTACTCGACCGGGATGCCCATCGACTCGAGCGCGCGGATCGTGTCGCGGCGGACGCCGGTGGCGGCGTCGAGTGTCGTCTGGGCGAAGTAGCCGCCCTCGTCGAGCGTCTCCGTGCCCTTCTCGTCCTTGAACAGGAAGTACTCGGCCTCGGGGCCGACGTTGAATGTGTCGAAGCCCATGGCCTCCATACGATCGAGGGCCCGCCTGAGCGCGAAGCGCGGGTCGCCGTCGTACGGCTCTCCGTCGGGCGTGACGATGTCGCAGATCATCCGTCCGGTCTCGCCGTCGGGCAGCACCCGGAAGGTCTCGGGATCCGGGATCGCGACCATGTCCGACTCCTCGATCGCGTTGAAGCCGGTGATCGACGAGCCGTCGAAGCCCATTCCGTCGTCGAGCGCGCCCTCGAGCTCGCTCCGCGTGATCGAGAAGCTCTTCAGGTGCCCCTCGAGATCGGTGAACCAGAGGAGCACGTCCTCGATGCCGCGGGACTCGATCTCCGCGAGCACTTCTCTGCGCGTCTCCGGGTCCGAAGTCGCCCGGTTCCTGCTCTCCACGTACGCCATTCTCCCTCCTTGAACGCAAAAAAGCCCCGGCCAGCACCTTGTGTGCCCGCCGAGGCTCCGTCGCCTCGCGATGTCGTCCGGGATTTTACACGCCGTGCGGACGGACCGGAAGCTACCCTCCGAGCCGCTTGCTTCGCTCGCTCGCCGCCCTCTCCGTCTGCGCTGTCGCGGTCCTGCTCGTGTCGGCGTCGCACGCGGCGCCGTCAGCGGGCCCGCAATACGTCGCGCCGGCGAAATCCGGGGCGCTTTTCCTCGTCAGCGGCCACGGCAACGGGCACGGCGTGGGGATGGGTCAGTGGGGAGCCCAGGGCTACGCGCAGCACGGCTACACGTACGACCAGATCCTCGAGGCCTACTACCCGGGTACGACGCTGGGCGACACGGCGAAGACGTCGATCCGCGTTCTCCTCGCGAGCGGGAAGAAGAATCTGGCCATCTCGTCGAAGAAGCCGATCGCCGTCGAGGACGGAGACGGCATCGACCACACGCTCCCGGCGGGCAGTACGGCGCTCACGCCGGCGCTCAAGCTCGCGGTCGACGGCGGACCTGCTCAGGCTCTGGATCCACCGCTCACCTTCTCGCCGGCGGCTGGATCGACCCTCACGCTCGGCCGGCAGTTTCGGGGCAAGATCGTCGTCGACGTGCCGAGCAAGAAGCTCCAGGCGATCGACGTCCTCCCGCTCCAGCAATACCTCTACGGCGTGGTGACGGCGGAGATGCCGGCCGGCTGGCTTCCTGCCGCGCTCCAGGCGCAGGCGGTCGCTGCGCGCTCGTATGCGCTCGCGAGCCGACAGGCCGGCGCGCCGTTCGACGTCTACGCGGACGGTCGTAGCGAGACCTACCTCGGTGTCTCCGCCGAGACGCCGGCCGGCAGGCAAGCTGTGGACGCGACCGCAGGTGAGGTGCTGCTCTACAACGGCGACGTGGCGCTGACGCTGTTCTCCTCCAGCACCGGCGGCTGGACGCAGTCGGCGGCCGACGCCTTCGGCTCCCCGGGCCGCCCCTATCTCGTCTCGGTCCGTGATCCCTACGACTCGATCTCCCCGTACCACGACTGGGGGCCGGTGCCGGTGACGGGGACGACGCTGGCGAAGGCGGTCGGCGTGGTAGGCGGCGTCCTGGACGCCACGGTCAAGCGCAACCCGTCGCGGCGCGCGAAGACGCTCAAGGTCACGTCGCTCTCGCGCGGCCAGCACCTCACGGCCACCCTCGGCGCCGCGACGGTTGCGTCGTCGCTCGGCCTCCGCTCGACGTGGTTCAGTGTTGGCGTCCTCTCGCTGCAGCCGCCCTCGCCGAATCCTGCGGTCCACTCCGGCACGAGAGTCACCTTGAGCGGCGTCGTGAGAGGCGTCAACGGCGTCGTCCTGCAGAGATCCATCGCCGGCGCGCCGTGGACGCAGCTCCGGTCGATTGCCAAGACCGGCGCGTTCCGTCTCTCGGTCAAGCCGAAGCTGACCACGGAGTATCGGCTTGCGACCCAGAGTGACGCAGCCGCGCCCGTGCGGATCCGGGTGCAGACGGCTACCGTGCGGTAGTGAACAAGCTGCGGTTCGCGCTGTTCGGCGCGGTGGTGGCCGCGCTTTTCGTGACGTCCTCTGCGGCGGCGTTCACGCCGGCGAACCAGTACTACGCCAAGCAGTGGTATCTCGGCATGGACAACGCGTTCGACGCGTGGTCCTCGCCGCCGCTGGATCTCGCCCCGGTGAAGGTCGCGATCGTCGACTCCGGCGTCGACTGCACGCTGCCCGATCTCGACCAGCAGATTGCCAAGGTCAAGACCTTCGTCGGCGGCAGTGCGTGCAAGGACATCCAGGGGCACGGCACGATCGTCGCGGGGGAGATCGCCGGCGCTCTGGGCACGGCCGGTGTCGTCGGTCTCGCCTACTCATCCCGGCTGCTCGTGGCGAAGGTCGTGGCGAACGACGGCACGATCCCGCTGAAGGCCGAGGCGGCAGGCATCCGCTGGGCCGTCAATCAGGGCGCCAAGGTGGTCAATCTCAGCTTCGGCGCCGTCCGTGATCCGAACGAGCGCAGCCTGGACTCGTACTCCAAGGTCGAGGCCCAGGCCGTCGCCTACGCCGTGAAGAAGGGAGCTGTCGTCGTCGCCGCGGCCGGGAACTCGGACGAGGCGTACACGACTCCGTGGCCATACGCGAGCTGGCCGGCCGCGCTGCCCCATGTCCTCGGAGTCAGCGCTTTGACCCGCTCGGGCAACGTCCCGGACTTCTCGGACCAGGATCCGATCTTCGTCGACATCGCCGCGCCGGGGGTCGGGATCTTCTCCACCTACCCGAAGGATCTGACGTCTGCCCAGCCGGCCTGCGATGAGCAGGGCTACACCGACTGCGCGATCGGCGACTACCGCCACCCGGAGGGCACGTCGTTCGCAGCACCGCAGGTGTCGGCGGCCGCAGCCGTGCTCCTCGGCGTCGACCCGTCGCTCACGAGCAGCCAGGTCACGAGGATCCTCGAGCGGCACACCGACGACGTCAACGCCGCGAACGGCTGCGACGAGTGTCCCGACGGACGCGACAACTACAGCGGCTGGGGCCGTCTCGACGTGACCAAGGCCGTCGACTTCCTCAGCTCGGGCACGCTGCCGCCGTCCGATCGCCTCGAGCCGAATGACAGCCCCTCGCAGGCGCGCAAGCTGTGGGGCAACCGGCCGAGGCTGGGCGCGACCCTCGACTTCTGGGACGATCCGGTGGACGTCTACCGGGTGAGGCTCGAGCGCGGTCAGCGCCTGCACGTGCGGCTCGCGGCCGGGTGGGCGAACGCCTCCGTCGGCTTGACGCTGTTGCGGCCGGGGCCGAAGTCGAAACACGGGCGGCCGAGCCTTGTAGCTCGGACGGCGCGTCCCGGCAGAATGCAGCGGCTCTCGTACAGGGCTCCGCGCGGCGGCTGGTACGACCTCAAGCTGCGAATCGCGCGCCACGGCGGCGGCCGCTACGCGCTGGACCTGACCAAGAGCTCCTAGCGCTACTGGTTCTCGAGCAGCTCGTCCTCGAGCACGCCTCGCATCACGCGCGCGGGGTTGCCGACGACGAGCATCCGCGGCTCGACGTCCTTCGTCACGACCGCGCCGGCGCCGACGTATGCCTCCTCGCCGATCTC
>DASXOM010000044.1:0-4890 GCA_036494245.1 Gaiellaceae bacterium | reverse complement strand
GTCGTGGATCGAGAACGTCCACGGATAGAGGTAGCCGTCCCAGCCGACGACGTCGAACGGGTGGTAGTCGACGACGTAGGTCTGGTAGCCGTCGCGGACGCGAACCTTGACCGGGTACTCCCCGCGCTCGCGCACGGTGTGCAGCTCGGTCGGCGGGTGGATGTCGCGGTGGTAGTACGGCGCCCCCTCCACCAGCTGGCCGTACTGGTTGCGATAGCGCCGCGGGATCTCGATCAGGCCGGGCGTCTCGAACACGAGGTACCGCTGAGGCCCCTCGGGCTTGAAGCGGTAGGTCGTGCCGCGCGGGACGACGACGTAATCACCGTCCTTGTAGGGGAGGTCGCCGAAGATCGTCTCCAGCGTGCCGGAGCCCTCGTGGACGAAGATGACCTCGTCGCCCTCGCCGTTGCGGAAGAAGTAGTCCATCGACCCGGACGGCCGGCAGAGCGAGATCTCGACGTCGTTGTTCCACATGAGCAGCCGGCGCCCGGTGATCTCGTCACCCTCGGGCGCGGTCTCGAACGTCTTGAAATGCAGGTGCGTGTGCTGCTCCGGCACCCACTCGTCGCGCTCGATCGGCTCGAAGCCGCCGAGCTCCATGACGCGGCAGGGCGACTGGAGGTGGTAGAGGATCGACTCGTTGCCGGTGAAGCCCTCGAGGCCCATGACCTCCTCGGTGAGGAGCGTCCCGTTGTCGCGGAACTGGACGTGGCGCTTGCGCGGGACGTCGCCGAGACGCTGGTAGAACGGCATGGCGACAGCGTATCGCCTAGCTCAGGGCCAGCTCCGCCAGCCTGCGGCCGACCGCCGGCGCGAACTTGAAGCCGTGCCCGGAGCACGCGGACCCGACGACGATCCGGCCGCGGCGCTCGAGGACGAAGTGCTCGTCGGCCGTCGTGGTGTAGAGGCAGGACTGCGCCTCCACGGGGTCGGGGTCGACGTCCGGGAACCGCTCGCTCACCCAGGCGGAGATCCGCTCGACGATCGCGGGGTCGGGCGGCGCCTCGGTGTCCGGGTCGGCCTCGGCGCCGGCGTGATGCGCGCCGGCCTTCAGCCCGTACACCGGATCGGCGAGCGAGTACATCCCGTGACCGCCCGTCTCGGCGTCGAGGTCCACGATCGACGGCGGAGGCGGACCCTCGCGCTTGAAGTACGCGACCGTCTCACGCGCCACCTGCACCGGCACGTCGGGAACGATACGGCGAATCCAGGAGCCCGCGGTGACGACGACGACGTCCGCGTCGAGCTCCTCGGTCGACCCGATGCGCCGGTTCGTCTCAACTTCGACGCCGGCGGCCTCGAGGAAGGCGTGGCGCGCTCGGTCGGCAAAGACGACGCCTGCGTCGGCGACGTAGAGAGCCGCCCAGCCCTCCGGGAGACTTGCGCCGTACGCCCGGACTTCGTCCTGGTCGAGGAGCCGGTACGGCACGCCGCACTCGTCGAGCGCCCGCGCCGAGGTGAGCGCAGGGTCGGCCACCAGCTCGATGAGCCCGTAGAGGCCGAGCAGGCTCGGGTCGAGCTCTTGCCAGCCGGCGTACGCCTCCTGCGCGAACCGGACCCAGAACTGCTCGGGATACGCGACCCGGAAGATGCGCGTCCGACCGTGGCTCGAGCCGCGGTCGTGGTCGAGCCCGAACTGCTCGTGCAACGTGACCTCGGCGCCGCGCTGGCTGAGCGCCCACGCCGTCGCGCAACCCATCACCCCCGCACCGACGATGGCCACTCTCACCGGACGATCAGGTCTCCGGGAAAGAGCGCCGTGTTCGCCGCCGCATGCGAAACGAGCCGTTCCCACTCCACCCCGGGCGGGAACCCCTCGTCAGGTGTCGTCACGACCGGGCCGAGCGTGAGCGCGAAGTCGCGCTGCTTCGCGCCGTGGAGCTGTGGCGCAACCCACTCGATGAGCGGCGTGAAGCCGCCGATCGCCCCGTCGGCTCCGATGATCCCTGCCACGCGCTCCACCCGCTCGGCGCCCGGCACGCCAGGGTCCTCGTCCGCGGCCTTGATCGCAGCCGGATTCGCGAACGCGAAGTCGCCGGCGTCGTCGAAGATCCGGATCGAAGGCGGGTGCAGCACGGGCGCGCGGAAGACGACGTCGGCGAGCGGATATTCGGCGTGCTCGCGTGCCTGTCCGCCGCCCGTGAAGAACGCCTGCAGCGTCTGCGCCGCGAGCTGGATCACCTTCTCACCCTCGATCCGCCCCGGCCAGCCGCGGTCCAGATCCTGGTCGCTCGGCGAGAACATGCAGAGCTTCATCGTGGTTCGGTGTGTACCACGACATCGGCGATCTCAGGCCGCTCACGCCGGATCAGCTCCTCGATCCGGCTCGCGTCGGCGTGCGCGGCGGCGAGGGTGTCCGCGCCGAGACGCAACGTCAGGTACGCGACCAGCCCGTCCTCGGTGTCGACGAACCGCAGCTCGACGGGATCGACGCCGAGCTCGGTACGGACGATGCGGCGTACCGTCGCGGCATCGCCGGCGACCTCGGTCCCGGCGGCCTCCTCGCCGAGCGGCTCGAGATGCGTCTGCACCGACGACACCTCGGGGACCGCGCGCTCGATCGCCTTCTCGACCTCCTCGGCGATCGCATGCGCCTCCTCGAGCGAAAGTCCACCGGGAAGCTTGAGGTGGAGCGAGAGCCGGGTGCCGCTGTCGACTGAGAGGACGGAGACGTTGTGCACCTCGCGCACGCGGGGAACGTTGAGCGCCGCCGCATGCGCGCGCTCGCGCACATCGGCGTCGGCGGCGCCGGCCGGCTCGACGTGGACGACGACGTCCGCCTCCGGCAGCGCGGCCTGCACGGCGCGCTCCACCGCATCGGCCGCGGCATGGCCCTGCCCCACGGCAGCGTCGTAGTCGACGCCGATCACGACGTCTGCGAAGAAGCGTCCCGCCGCCTGCCGCATGCGGAGCCGCCGCAGCTGCACTGGAGGCCGGACACGGACGATCGCCTGCCGTGCCGCCTCCTCCGCGTCCGCCGGCGCGCGGTCCATCAGCACGTCGACGTTCCGCCGCATCAGCCGCGCCGCCGCGAGCAGCACGAGCGCAGCGACGAAGAGCGCGGCGACGGAGTCCGCACCCGGATGGCCGCCGCGCACGAAGAGCAGACCGACGAGCACCGCGACGGAGCCGCCGAGGTCGCTGCCGAAATGGACGGCGTTCGACGCGAGCGCCGGGCTCGAGTACGCGCGCGCAGCCCGCCACGACGCGGTGGTGCGGGCGACGTCGATGCAGATGACGAGGCCGACGACGAGAAACGCGTACCAGGTGGCATTCGCGGTCGTCCCGCCGTGAACGAGCCGCGAGATCGCATGCCAGACGATGAAGACGCTCGCGACGACGAGGATCGCGCCCTCGGCGAGCGCCGCGAGGTGCTCGGCTTTGCCGTGGCCGTACTGGTGGCCCGGGTCGGCCGGCCGCACGGCCACGCCGACTGCGAAGAACGTCAGCAGCGCGGCGATGAGATCCGTGCCCGAGTCGGCCGAGGCCGAGATGAGGCCGAGGCTGTGGGTCGCGAGCCCGGTGCCGAGCTTGAGCGCGATGAGCGCGACCGCCGCGAACACCGACCAGAGCGCCGCCTTCCTCTGGGGCTCCACGCGGGAAGCGTACGTCGGTGCTAGGTCAGGACGCGATGGGCTCCGGCGGCCAGATGAGCGCGTCCTGCCGGAAGGCGAAGTGGCAGCAGCGCGGCTCGCCGAGCGCGAACGGCGCGATCGAGGCCAGCTCGACCTCGGCCTGCGCCGGGCTGAGCAGCCAGCGGTCGTGGTGCATCTCGGCTCTCGCCTCGGCGGCGAACAGGCGGTACCGCTCGGTCAGGAAGAACTCGAGCGAGCCCGGCTCCGCGTGGATGGTCTCGTCGGTGGCCTGATAGCGCGCGGCGAACACACGGCCCGGCTCTCCGACCCGAACGCACTCGACCTCCTGCCACTCGCCCACGGAATCCAGCGTCATCCGCGCGTGGAAGGCGGGCACGTGGTAAATCCGCCGCACTCCGAGCGCAGCCAGGCGGCTCGAAGCGTCGATGCTGAAGAACCAGACGCCGGGCAGGCCGTCAGGGCCGCGGACGTACGTGCGGACGTTCAGCTGCAGGAAGGTCGAGATCCCGGGTACCGGCAGCACACCGCGAGCTCGCAACGCGCGCACGCGGAAGAACACGACGCTCAGCCAGGCGGTGCCGTCGTGCTCCTCGATCTCGAGCTCGTCGGGGACTCGGACCCGGACATCCGCGATGGGCACGGGCCAGTGCGCCAAGAACACATGCTCCCAGGTCTGGCCGAGCGTCCAGCGGCTCTCGGGCAGCGGGAACGGACGGTGGCCGACGCTGCGCAGCGAGCGCGCCTGCCGGCTCGCAGCCCTCGCGTCGTCGAAAAGGTCCGTTACGACCCCTAGAGGTTGCCGCGCAATGCCTGCTCGCGCTCGATCGCCTCGAACAGAGCCTTGAAGTTGCCCTCGCCAAAGGTCGTCGCGCCGTGCCGCTCGATCACCTCGAAGAAGACCGTCGGCCGATCCTGCGCCGTCTTCGTGAAGATCTGGAGCAGGTAGCCGTCGTCGTCGCGGTCGACCAGGATCTTGTTGTCCTGCAGCACGGTGTAGTCCTCGGCGATCTCCCCGACCCGGCCGGGCGCCTCCTCGTAGTACGAGTCGGGCGTGTCGAGGAAGACGAAGCCGCGCTCCTTGAGGTTCTGGACGGTGCCGACGATGTCGGTCGTCGCGAGCGCGATGTGCTGTGCGCCGGCGCTGCCGTAGAAATCGAGGTACTCCTGGATCTGGCTCTTGCGCTTGCCCTCGGCCGGCTCGTTGATCGGGAACTTGACCTTGCCGCTTCCGTCCGCCATGACCTTCGACATGAGCGCCGAGTACTCGGTCTGGATGTCGTCGTCGCCGAAATGG
>DASXOM010000043.1:0-8592 GCA_036494245.1 Gaiellaceae bacterium | reverse complement strand
CGAAGAGCAGCGCCTCGAGAAGTGACGTCTTCCCGACGCCGCGGTGACCGGCGACGGCGATGTTGCGGATCTTCGTGGGCTCGGTGGCAGCCATACGGGACTCGTCCTCCTCGGTCGGTTCGAGCCGCATCGTATCCCTGCGGTGGAGCCGAGTTGGAGCTACGCGGCGGCGGAGCCGCCGGCCGAGGCGATGTGCGCCTTGAGCCGAAGGATCGCCTTCGTGTGGAGCTGCGAGACGCGCGACTCGGTCACTCCGAGCACCTCGCCGATCTCGCGCAGGGTCAGCTCCTCGTAGTAGTAGAGGGTGACGACGAGCTTCTCGCGCTCGGGCAAGCGCTGGATCGCTTCGGCGAGAGCCTCCTTCTGCTCGGTCACCGAGAGCGTGCCTTGCGGATCGGGAGCGTCCTCGTCCTCGATGGTGTCGATCAGCGCAACCTGGTCGCCGCCGGAGCCGGAGACGGTCCAGAGCTCGTCGAGCGCGGCGATCGAGGAGCGCGCAATCTCACTGAGGCTCTCCTCGAGCTCTTCCTCGGTGATGCCGAGCTTCTTCGCGATCTCCTCGTCGGTCGGCGCACGGCCGACCCGCGCCTCGAGCTCGCCGATCGCCCGCTCGATGTGGCGGGCACGGGCGCGGACGGAGCGCGGCACCCAGTCCATCGAGCGGAGCTCGTCGATGATCTGACCCTTGATCCGGGCCATCGCGTACGTCTCGAACTTCACGTCGCGCGACGGGTCGTAGCGCTCGATCGCACCGATCAGTCCCAGCAGGCCGTACGAGGTGAGGTCTCCCTCGTCCACGTGGGCGGGCAGCCCGGAACCGAGCCGGCCGGCGACGTACTTCACGAGCGGCGCGTACGTGAGGATGAGGCGGTCGCGGATCTTCTGATCCCCTGTACGCCTGTAGTCGAGCCACAGCGTCTGTGTCTCGTCGGCCCGCGTCGTCACGCCCGGGAGAATACGGCGTTTCCCGGCGGACTCCTCAGTGAGTCAGCGCCTACGGCGGCGGAAGGCGCTCGCGGAGAGCGTCGCGAGCCACGCCGCGACGGCGAGAGCGGCGGCACCGACGACGAAGCGGCCGGCCCCCTCGGCACCCGCGAACGCGTACGCGGCAACGACCGCCAACGCGGCCGCGAGAACGGCGAACAGCAACCCGAGCGCGTGCCGCTGCACGCGCCGAGCCTACTGCCGCACCCGGGTTCGGGCGAAAATCGCTCGGTACACTGGCCAACCGACACAGGGGCGTAGCTCAGTTGGTAGAGCGGCGGTCTCCAAAACCGTAGGTCGGGGGTTCGAGTCCCTCCGCCCCTGCTGCTCAGACCGCTTCGAGCGAGAGCTGGCGGAAGTCGGCGAGGCCGGAAACGCCCACGCCGACCAGACGCAGCGCACCCGGGCGGTCGCGCAGGCCGCGGTCCAACAGGCGGCAGGCGAGATCGGCGATTCTGTCGGGCTCGTCGATTCCCGTCGCCAGCGAGGTCGAGCGACTGCGAATGGAGAAGTCCGCGTAGCGGAGCTTGGTGGTCACCGTGCGGGCGACCTGGCCGCTGCGCTGCAGCGCCCCGGCGACCTCGGCGGCCATCCCGCGCAGCTCGTCGTGGAGCCGCTCGCGGTCGGAGATGTCCCGTTCGAACGTGTTCTCGACGCTGATCGAGATCCGCTCGCTGTCGAGCTCGAGCTCGCGCGGGTCGATGCCGCGGGCGCGGTCGCGGAGCATCGTCCCGACGCTGCCCGGGAGCAGGCGGCGCAGATCGTCGTCGGTGAGAGCGGCGAGGTCGCCGATCGTCTCGATCTCGGCGGCGCGCAGCCGCTCCTCGGCCTTCGGCCCGACACCGGGCAGCCGGCGCACGGCGAGCGGAGCCAGGAACGCTGCTTCCTTTCCGGACGGAACCACCACGAGCCCGCCGGGCTTGCGCGCGTCGCTCGCGACCTTGGCGACGACCTTGCACGGCGCGACTCCGAGCGAGCATGTGAGGCTCGTCCCTGCACGCACGGCCGTCCGCACCGCCTCGGCGACCGCGCGCGCCGCGAGGAAGTCGGCCGCCACCTCGCCAACGTCGAGGTAACCCTCGTCCATGCCGGTCTGCTCGACCGTCGGGACGACGCCGCGCACGGTCTCCCAGACGCTGCGCGAGTACTCGCGGTAGAGCGTGTGCCGCGGCCGGACGAAGACGGCCTGCGGGCAGCGGCGCAGCGCCTCGGCACAGCTCATGGCGGAGTGGATGCCGAAGCGGCGTGCGACGTAGTTCGCGGTCGCGACGACTCCGCGCCCACGCGGGTCACCGCCGACGACGAGCGGCTGGGTGCGGAGCTCCGGGCTCTCCAGCTCCTCCACGGCGGCGTAGAACGCGTCGAGATCGAGGTGCGCGACGATCACACGAACAAATGTACGGCTCGCCGGGGACGGCGCACCTAGCCCAGCGCAGCGCGGAAGCGCGGCTCCGCGGCCGTGCGCTCGAGGCGCTCGAAATGCTCGTCGGCGTAGGCGCGGAAGTCGAACTCGAGCGTCGAGATCGCCTGCTGGACGACGCCCCACATCGCTTCGCGGAAGTCGGACATGAAGCGCATCAGGATCAGCGCCTCGTGGTCGCTGCCGCCGTAGCTCTCGAGCAGCAGCCGCTCGTCCTGGACATCGAGCTCGTGGTTGACGGCGAAGTTGCCGAGGTCGAAGAACGGGTCGCCCATGCCGGCGTACTCCCAATCGACGATCCAGAGCCGGTCGCCGGCGGCGATGAAGTTCGCGCTCAGCAGGTCGTTGTGACACGGAAGACTCGGCGCTCCTCGCCGCCGCTCCTCGATCCGCTGGGCGATCTCGCTCGCCCAGCCGTAGAGCGGCGGAATGGCGACTCCACGCTCGTCGGCAAGCGTGCGATAGGCCTCGACCACTCGGAAGCTGTCGAAGCGGCTCGGGATCGCAGGGCCGTTGTGCAGCCGCCGTAGTGCGGAGCCCACCTGCGGCACGTCCACCGTTCCGACCTCGCCCTCGACGAACCGCGTGACGAGGTACCCCTCCGGCTCGAGGAAGGCGACCACCTCCGGCGCGAGCCCGAGCTCCGCCGCGACGCGCGAGGCAGCGTGCTCCGATTCGCGGTCGATGCCCAGCAGCTGCGTGTCCTCGCCGCCGATCCGCAGCACGAAGGTCTCGCCGCCGACCTCGACCCGGAAGTTGCGATTGGTGATGCCGCCGCCGAGCGGCTCGAGAGTCGCGGCCTGGCCCGGCCAGACGCGCTCGACGATCTGGGACGGCTCCATGCCTAGCCTCGGATCCGTTCGCCCTTCGGGTCGAACAGGGGCTCCTCGGCGACGCTGCCGACGATCCACTTGCCGAAGATCTCGACCTCGACGCCGGTTCCCGGCTCTGCGGCCGACGAAGGCAGATACGCGTACGCGATCGAGCGCTCGACCGTGTAGCCGTAGCCGCCGCTCGTGACGCGGCCGACGAGCTCGCCGCCGACGCGGACGGGCTCCGACCCGAGCGCCACCGCCCGCGGATCGTCGAGCACGAGGCACGCGAGACGGCGCTCAGGCTCGGCTCGCTCGAGGAGCGCCTCGCGGCCGATGAACTCGCTCTTGTCGAGCTTGACCGCGAAGCCCAGCCCCGCTTCGAAGGGCGTGTCCTCGGGCGTCACGTCGGAGCCCCAGACGCGGTAGCCCTTCTCGAGTCGCAACGAGTCGATCGCCTTGTAGCCGCCAGCGACGAGGCCGTGCTCGCGACCGGCCTCCCAGATCGTGTCCCAGAGGCGGAGCCCGAACTCCATCGGGCAATAGAGCTCCCAGCCGAGCTCGCCGACGTAGGTGACCCGCAAGGCGAGGCAGGGAACGGAACCGACGGCGAGCTCCCGCGCGCGCATATACGAGAACGACAGCTCCTCGGTCGTCAGCGGCTGCAGGATCTTGCGGGCGGCCGGTCCCCACAATCCGAGGCAGGCGTACTTCGAGGTGACGTCCTCGACCTGCACGGTGTCCGGGGCGTGCATCCGCATCCACGCGAGATCGTGCCGCCCGAATGCCGTGCCCGTGACGATGCGAAAGCGGTCCTCCGCGAGTCGCGTCACGGTGAAGTCGCACTCGACGCCGCCGCGTGGGTTCAGCATCTGCGCGTACGTGATCGCGCCGACGTCGCGCGCGACGCGGTTGGCGCACATGCGCTCGAGGAACTCGGCCGCGTCGCCGCCGGCGATCTCGATCTTCGCGAACGAGGTCTCGTCGAACACTGCCGCCGTCGTGCGGCAGGCGACGTGCTCGGCGCCGATCGCCGGCGACCAGAGCCGTCCGGCCCAGCCCCGCGGACGCAGCGACTCGTCTCCCCGCGCGGCGTTCGGCTCGAACCAGTTGACCCGCTCCCAGCCGGACTTCTCGCCGAAGGCTGCGCCGAGCTCCTGCGTGCGTGCGTACGTCGCCGACGTCCGCAAGGGCCGGCCTGCCTGACGCTCGTGGCCGGGGTACTTGACGTCGTAGTAGGTCGAGTAGATCTCGACCGTGCGCTCGAGCGTGTACTCGCGGCTCTCGTAGTGACGCCCGAAACGGCGGGAGTCCATCTCCCACACGTCGAGGCTGGGCACTCCCTCCACGATCCACTCCGCGACCAGCCGGCCCATGCCGCCGGCGCCGGCGAGGCCGTGCGCGCAGAAGCCGGCCGCGACCCAGAAGCCGCGGACATCGGAGGGGCCGAGGATGAACTCGCCGTCGGGAGTGAACGCCTCGGGCCCGTTGATCAGGCGAATCACCTCGGCATCCCCGAGGTCGGGCACGCGCTCGATCGCGTTGACCATCAGCTCCTCGAAGCGCGGCCAGTCCTCGGCCAGGAGCTTCCCGTTGAAGTCGGCCGGGATCCCGTCGAGCGACCACGGCGCAGGATGGCGCTCATAACCGCCCATCACGAGCCCGCCCGACTCGCCGCGGAAGTAGACGAGCAGCGAGGGATCGCGCATCGTCGGCACGTCGAGCGGGACACCGGACGGCTTCGTGATCAGGTACTCGTGCGCCATCGGGATCACTGGGACGTTGACGCCCGCGAGCCGGCCGACCTCACCCGCGAACATTCCGCCCGCGTTGACGACGATCTCGGTCTCGATCTCGCCCTTGTCCGTGACGACGCCGCTGACTCGGCCTCGCTCGACCGTGATCTCCGTGACACGCGTGTTCGTGTAGATCTCGGCGCCCCGCCGGCGCGCGCCTTCGGCGAGCGCCTGTGTGAGCTGCGACGGATCGATGTAGCCGTCAGTCGGCAGATACGCGGCGCCGAGGACGCCGTCGACCGACATCGGCGGAAAGAGTCGCTGCGCCTCCTCGGCCGAGACGAGCTCGAGCGGCAGGCCGAAGGTCTTCGCCCAGCCGGCCTGGCGTGCGAGCTCCTCCATGCGCTCCTGCGACGAAGCGAGGCGGAGCGAGCCGACCTCGTGCCAGCCGGTCTCGAGGCCGACCTCGTCTCCCAGCCGGCGGTAGAGCTCGACCGAGTCCATCATCATCCTGGTCAGGCTGAGCGAGCCGCGGAGCTGGCCGACGAGGCCCGCCGAGTGGAACGTCGAGCCACTCGTGAGGTCGGCGCGCTCGCACAGGACGACGTCGTCCCAGCCCAGGCGTGCGAGCCAGTAGAGGATCGAGCAGCCCCCCACTCCGCCCCCGATCACGACTGCACGGGCGGAGGGCTTCACCCGTGCGACGATAATCCCTCGGCGCCGTGCGAGCTCGGGCAGTCATCTTCGACTTCAACGGAACGCTCTCGCAGGACGAGCCGATCCTCCTCGCGATCTTCCAGGAGCTCTTCGCGGAATACGGCAGGCCCCTCTCGGCCGAGGAGTACTTCGACCAGCTCGCCGGGCTCTCCGACCCGGAGATCGTGCGCGCCTGGCTCGGAGCGGATCATCCCGCGGTCGGCGAGGTGATCGAGCGCAGGATCACGCGCTACCGCGAGCTCGCCGCCGACGGCTCGACGGTCCCGGAGGAGGTGCGCGAGGCGGTGCGCTACGCCACCGAGCGCGTTCCTGTGGCGGTCGTCTCCGGCGCCGCCCGGGTCGAGATCGAACCGGTGCTCGAGGCGGCCGGGCTCGCCGGTCACCTGCGCGTGGTCGTCGCTGCCGAGGACGTGCCCCTCGGGAAGCCGGCCCCGGACGGCTACCTCCGCGCGCTCGAGCTGCTCGACGGGGAGCTCCTCGCATCCGACGTCCTCGTGCTGGAGGACGCGGAAGCAGGCATCGCCGCGGCCAAGACGGCGGGAATGCGGTGCATTGCCGTGCTCGGGACGCTCGCGCCGGCGCGGCTCGCGGCTGCGGACGAGATCGTCCCCGCGCTCGACGTCGGGCTCATGCAGCGCGTGCTGGAGTGAGGGGGCGCCGGGGACGGCGCCCCCTCGACTCAGTGACTCAGGGGGACGCAGGAGCCGCAGTGGAGACGGACGGCACCGCATCGCCCGCCGGCGCGTCGCCCTTCTCGTGCGGCCGCAGCAGGAGCATGTACGCGATACCGACTGCCGCGACGACGAGCGCCGAGACGATGACGATGTAGTTGTCGTACCACGGCGTTCCGGGGCTCCGTGGCCATGAGAGGTTGACGATCGCGCCGACGCCGTAGGCGAGCGCGATGATGTTCACCGGCAGGCCCCACCCGCCGAGGCTGAACGCCCCTGTCGGCTTCCATCCGCGCGTCCGCGCCAGCAGCGCCGCGAGCACGACCAGCTGGAAGCCGATGTAGATCCCGACCGTCGCGAAGTCGATGATCTTCGTCAGGGCATCGGGCCTGCTGTACGTCGCGAGGATGATCGCCGCGGGTACGACGAACGCGACCGCGACCGCCCACGGCGACATGTGGAATCGGGGTGAGACCCGCGACAGGAGCGAGCTTCCCGGCAGGACGCCGTCGCGGCCCTGCGAGAAGAGCAGCCGAGCGGCCGCCGCCTGGATGGCCAATGTGCAGCTGATGAAGGCAAGCACGATCACGAGCAGCGCGAACTTGTGCGCGACGTTCCCGAACGACGCCGTGAACACCGTGTTGACCGGGTCGGCGTCGGCGCCGCTCGTCACGGCGGTGATGCTCGGCACCGACAGCGTCAGCGCGAGCACGAGGAGCGCCGACACGGCGGCGCCGACGCCAAGGGTCATGAGCATCGCGCGCGGGATCCGGCGCGACGGGTCCTTGACTTCCTCGGCGACGTCGCCGCAGGCCTCGAAGCCGTAGAAGATCCAGATCGCCATCAGGGCGGCCGCGAGGAAGGCGCCGAGATAGCCGCCGCTCCCTGTCACTGCGCCCTGGTGATGGACGAGCACGCTCCACGGCTGCTTGTGCTCGAAGATCAAGAGGTAGAGGCCGATCACGACCGCGCCGATGATCTCGGCCACGAGACCGATGAGTGCCGCCTTCGAAAGTAGCCGGGCGCCGAAGAGATTAATCGTGGAGGCGATTGCGATCAGGACGATCGCCGTCCCGATGACGAACCACTTCGACGCGTTTGCGCCGAACAAGTCGGCGACGTACGGCCCGGCGCCATAGGAGACCGCCGCCACGGTGACGAGCAGCGCCCACGTGTACATCCAGCCGGTGAACCAGCCGTAGCCCCGGCTGTTCAACCGGCGCGCCCACTGGTAGATGCCGCCCGCGATCGGGAACTGGGAGACGACCTCGCCGAAGACGAGGACGACCATCAGCTGGCCGGCAACCACGATCGGTATCGCCCAGAACGACGCGCCGCCGCCTGTGGCGAGCGCGTACGCGAAGAGCGTGTAGATGCCTACGACCGGCGACAGGTAGGTGAAGCCGAGCGCGAAGTTCGGCCAGATGCCCATCACCCGGCTGAGCTGCTGCCGGTAGCCGAGGCGCTCGAGATAGCGAACGTCGCTGTCGACCGCGACGTCCTGCCCGGGCTGAACGTCCATCCGTCCTCCTTGTGGTGGTCGTGAAGCGTCGATCGTGCGCACATGCACGAGCTGCGGTCAAGGAGATTCGTCGCGTACTTCGTGCTTCCTTTGTGGCGCGACCGGAGCGTGCTCGCCGAAGTCCCGGCGCTAGGCTCTGCCCCCGATGGCCGTCCTCACCTCGCAGCTCGACCGCGACGCCGGTGAGTTCGCGCACCGGCAGGAGCGGATGGCTGGGCTCGTCGCCGAGCTGCGCGAGCGGACGGCGCTGATCGCGCGCGGCGGCGGTGAGAAGGCGACGGAGCGCCACCGCTCGCGCGGCAAGCTGCCCGCCCGGGAGCGGGTCGACCGCCTCGTCGACCCCGGAACCGCCTTCCTCGAGCTGAGCGCGCTCGCGGCGTGGGAGCTCTACGACGGCGGCGCGCCGAGCGCCGGGATCGTGACGGGCATCGGCGTCGTCGAGGGCCGCGAGTGCGTGATCGTCGCGAACGACGCGACCGTCAAGGGCGGCTCGTACTTCCCGCTGACCGTGAAGAAGCACCTACGCGCGCAGGAGGTGGCGGAGCAGAACCGGCTCTCGTGCCTTTACCTCGTCGACTCAGGCGGCGCGTTCCTGCCGCTGCAGGCCGAGGTCTTCCCCGACCGCGAGCACTTCGGCCGGATCTTCTTCAACCAGGCGCAGATGTCCGCGCAGGGGATCCCGCAGATCGCGGTCGTGATGGGCTCGTGCACCGCAGGCGGCGCCTACGTG
>DASXOM010000042.1:0-17324 GCA_036494245.1 Gaiellaceae bacterium | reverse complement strand
GACCGTGCCGGCCACCGGGCCGCGCGAGCCGGGGTGGCGCCGGGCGGTCTCGTAGATCCTCGACGCGTCGCCGCCGAGCGAGGTCGGCAGCACCTGGGCGGCGGCGTAGGCGACGAACGTCGTCCGCACGAGCCAGCCGAGCCGCTCGTGGATGCCGCTCGACGCGAGCAGTCTCTGCCAGCGCCAGCAGAGCGGCCAGACCGTGACGACCCAGATCCCGAACGACGCGAGCCACCAGCCTGCGCTCGCGTTCGCCAGGACGTGGACCGTCTCGCCGAGGTCGACGCGCCACAGGATGTAGGCGACGGCGAGGCCGGTGACGACGAGCGTCCCGGTAGCACGTAACGCGCGCGGACGCCTCATGTCTTGGCCACCTGCTTCACCCCGTCCGCGAGTGTAGTGGGCCTCTCAGAAGTACCATCGCGCCGTGCCCGATCCTCGGACGCAGATCGTCGCCGACGGCTACGACGCCGTGGGCGAGACCTTCGCCGCCTGGCGCGAGGAGGCGGTCGGCGACCCGCGCCGCGAATGGGAGGACGAGCTCGTCTCGCGGCTGAACGACGGTGCTCGCGTGCTCGAGCTCGGTTGCGGAGGAGGATCCCCGGAGACGAGGCGGCTCGCGCAGCGCTTCGCCGTGACCGGGGTGGACATCTCGCCGCACCAGGTGGAGCGCGCCCGCGCGGCGATTCCCGAGGCGACGTTCGTCTGCGCCGACTTCACCGACCTCGAGCTGCCGGCCGCCTCGTTCGACGCGGTCTGCTCCTTCTACGTGTTCAACCACGTGCCCCGCGAGCTGCTCGCACCACTGCTAGCGAGCATCCACGGCTGGCTCGTCCCGGGCGGCTGGCTGCTGACTGCGTTCGGCCAGTCGGACAACCCGGGCTGGACCGGCGAGTGGCTCGGTGCGCAGACCTTCTTCGCGAGCTTCCCGCCCAAGATCAACTCGCAGCTCGTACGGGAAGCGGGATTCACGATCGAGCGGGACGAGCTCGCCGCGTGGGAGTCGCCCGACGGCCCGGAACGGTTCCAGTGGGTGCTCGCGCAGGCGTGACGACGATCCTCGTCACCGCGTGCGGCGCGCCCGGAGCAGCGCGGCTCCTGCGGGCGCTGCGCGAGAACGGCGAGCGGGAGATCCGCCTCGTCGGCGTGGACATGTCCGAGCGGGCGATCGGCCGCCACCTGTGCGACACGTTCCATCTCGTCCCACCGGGCGCGGACCCGACTTTTCCCGACGCGTTGCTCAAGCTCGTCGAGCAGGAGGGCGTCGACGTCGTCCTGCCGGAGTCGTCGCACGACCTGCACCATCTAGCGCCGCGGCGCGGCGAGTTCCCGGTGCCCGTGATGATCTGCGGGCCGGAAGCGGAGCAGCGCTCGAACGACAAGGGTGAGACGTTCGCGGCCATGCAGCGCATCGGCGTCGGCGCGCCGGACTTCCGCCGCGTGACCGGCGCGGCCGGTGTCGAGGCGGCCGCGCGCGAGCTCGGCTACCCGGATCGGCCAGTCTGCTTCAAGCCGGTCTTCTCCTCCGGCTCACGAGGATTCCGTGTGCTCGACCCCAGCGTCGACCGCACGCACCAGCTCCTCAACGAGCGGCCCGGCGCGCTGGCGATGCGGCTCGAGGAGGCGGTCGAGCTGCTGCCGGAGGACGGCCTCGACCTGCTCGTGATGGAGTTTCTCACCGAGCCCGAGCGGACCGTGGACGGGATCGCGGACGGCAGCCGCATCGTCCTGCAAGCCACGCGCACGCGCGAGTCTGTGCGCTGCGGGCTCGGGATGTACTTCGTCACGCTCGACGCACCCGAGCTCGTCACGGCGTCGGAGCGCGTCGTTGCCGAGTTCGGCCTCGAGTGGTTCTTCAGCATCCAGTTCATGGGCGAGAAGGTGATCGAGATCAACCCCCGCATCTCGACGATGATGATCCAGGAGGACTTCAACCTCCCCTGGCTCGCGGTCAAGCGGGCGCTGGGCGAGGCCTCCGACGACAAGCTGCGCGCGCTGCAGGATCGTGTAAGGCCCGGCCACACGGTGCTTCGTTACTTCGAGCAGGTGGAATGGGACCCGTGATGGATTGGAAATCGCTCGAGGAGACGCTCGCCGCGGCGTGCGAGGAGCCGGACCCGGAGACGGCAGAGCGCGCGGTACGGGCTGCCGAGCTCGTCGCCTCGACCGCCGGGGAGCCCCCCGACGACCTCTCGGACGAGGACCGCGCCTGGGCCGAGCAGCACGGCATCCCGCCGACGGAGCTCGTCGATCTCGCGTGCCGCTCGATGAAGTGCGTCGCGGCGCTCTCGGACGACTGGCACGACCGGCTGAACGACCTGCGCTACCGGCTCGGCGACGTCGCGGCTGCCTGAGGCGCGCAACCGAGCACGCCGTGCCACGGTTCTAGAGAAGTGCGAACGATCGGTGGGATGTGGATCTTGGGCGGCCTCGGGGCCGGCGCGGGGGCGTTCGAATACTTGTGGCGCTCGAACCTCACACCACCCTTTTCCTCGCTTTGCGTTGCGGGGGGAGCCGTCCTTGCCCTCGCCGTGGTCGCCACTGCGGGAGCAGCAGCGAAGGCGGGATCCTGGCTCCCGCTGATCGGCGTACCCCTCTTCGTTGTCGGCTGGTGGACCCTGTTCTTCGGCATAGGCGCTGTCTTGGTTCTGCTCGGGTTCGCGCTCTACCTCCTCGGAGTCGCGCGCTCCCATGTCATCGAGCGGCATGCGGTGGTCCTCGCCGTGGTGCTCCTTCTCCTCGCCCTTCCAGTGGCGATCGCATCCGACAACCAACTCGCGGGAATCGAGCTTGCACTTGCGGCAGCGTGCGTAGCCGGTGTCGGGGCGATGACCGGCGGTTCGCGGTCGTGGGGTGAGACGGGATCACCCGGCGGCAAGCAGTCGTCTACGCGGCTCCGATCCGTCTAGGGAACGCTCGAGTCCCCGTTGCCGGGCCGTTCTCTTGACATGATCGACCGCGTGGACGAGGCAGACGAGGCGAGCGGGACGCGACTGCATCTGGAGAAGGTCCTCGTCGTGCCCCCGGAGCGTGTCTTCGCTGCGTTCGTTGACGCTGAGCAGGTCCGGCGTTGGTGGGGGCCTGCCGGATTCACGATTCCGCGCCTTCAGTTCGATGCGGTCGAGGGAGTGAATTACCGAATCGTCATGCAGCCGCCAGATGGGGATGTCTTCCACATCCGCGGCACCTTCGGTGCTGTCGAGACTCCACGCCGCCTCGTCTTCACGTTCATCTATGAAGAACCCGATCCCGACGACCAGGAGACGCTGGTCACGCTGACCTTTGCGCCGGCGGATGCGGGTACCCGCGTCATCCTTGATCAAGGACCATTCAAGACCTCCGCACGTCTGGAACTTCATCGTGACGGCTGGACCGAAACGCTCGAGCGGCTCGAGCGATCGCTCGTCCCATGAGGAGCGAGGCAGGGGCGGAGGCGGCCCGGTATTGCTGCCCAGCCCGCTCCCGCCCTCGCGGTCGTGCTGATCGAGCCTTAGCTAAGTGCTGCGCAGAAGGCGTCTAGGTTGTTTCCGGGGTTACCGGAATCGACAAACAGGATCGGCGCTGGTGGGAGCGTGAAGAAATCCACGCGCCCGGCGACGATGTACACGCTGCCGTTAGGGAGAGGCACCCGCTCGGCTACGCCTGTGCCGTAGGACGTCACCTGCACACCATCCACGTAATCGTGGAAGAGACTGAACGAGTACGGGTCGCTCTGGAGCGTCTTGCCGTTGGCGGTGAACGTGTCCTGTTCGAAGGCATGAATGTCGCGCTGGGTGATCACGCCGTTCCGGTCATAGAACATTGTGGTCGTCCCCGACTGCATGCCGTCCAGTTCGATCGGGAAGCTACAGAGCACTCCCGCCGGGAGCGTGACACTCGCTGAGAAGCTGTAGTCAGCACTCGTTGGCGGCATAGCCGAAGCTGTCCCTGGGACTGCGGCCGCTGCAACAGCGATCAAGGCCGCCACGAACCACTTCATGCGAAGCATCGTTCCCCTCCTCGGAAGTGGGGCGATAGACGAGCGATTCGCTTTACTGGCTGCTGACCACCCCCTTCCGTCAGCCGAGCGGCTAGGTACTGCGCAGTATCTGCTCCTGCGATGAGGCGGTCAATGCCGCTGAACCAACCCTCTGGACCTAGCAGGTGAGGTAGTCGCAGGACATCGCGCCGAGCGCGCGCCCGCCTCGGAGATCAGCCGAGCGCCCGCAGCGCCTCTACGTCGTCTGCGCTCGGCTCCCAGGCGCCGGCGGCGACGTTCGCTCGCACCTGCTCGGGCTTGGTGGCGCCGGCGATCACGCAGCTCACCGCGGGCATCGCGAGCAGGCCGCCGACCGCAACGTCGAGGAGCGAGATACCGCGCTCCTCGGCGTAACTCTGCAGCGCCTCGGCCCGGTCCCACCGCTGCTCGGGGATCTCGCGTCCGGCGAGCCGCCCCTCGGTCGCCTCCTTGCCGCGTGTGTACTTGCCCGTGAGCAGGCCGCTCGCGAGCGGGAAGTACGGCAGGAAGCCGATGCCGAGCTTCTCGCAGGTGGGCAGGACCTCGTCCTCGGCCTCGCGCTCCACCAGCGAGTAGTGGTTCTGCGCCGAGACGAAGCGGTGGAAGCCGGCGCCGCGCGAGACCTCTTCTGCGGCTTCGATCTGCTCGGCCGAGAAGTTCGAGGAGCCGATCCAGCGCACCTTGCCGTCGTGGACGAGGTCGTTCAGCGCGCCGAGGGTCTCCTCGATCGGCGTCACCGGATCGGGCTGGTGCATCTGGTAGACGTCGATCACGTCGGTGCGCAGCCGGCGCAGCGAGCCCTCGACCGCCCACCGGATGTAGTCGGGGTTGCCGCGCCGCTCCTCCGGCCGCTCGTTCATCTCGCTGCCGAACTTCGTCGCGATGAGGACGCGGTCGCGCCGGCCGTCGAGCGCGCGGCCGATGAACTCCTCGCTCGTGCCCTGGCCGTAGATGTCGGCCGTGTCGATCAGTGTCACGCCGGCGTCGAGCGCGGCGTCGATCACCGCCAGCGACTGCTCGTAGTCGATCCGGCCGCCGAAGTTGTTCGTGCCGAGGCCGACGACCGAGACTTCCGGACCGCCCTCGCCGAGGAGGCGTGTGCGCATGTCCCCGACGCTACTCGAAGCGCCACATACGATGGCGCGCCGTGGAGCGTCGCTTCGTCTTCCTCGCCGGGCTGCACCGCAGCGGCACGACGCTGCTCGCGCGGCTGCTCGCCGCGCACCCCGAGATCAGCGGCTTCTCGGGAACCGGCGTGCCGGCTGACGAGGGCCAGCATCTCCAGAGCGTCTATCCCGCGGCCAGTGAGTACGGCGGCCCGGGGCGCTTCGGCTTCGCGCCCGAGTCGCACCTGACCGAGAGCTCGGCACTCGCCTCCGAGGAGAGCGGGCGAAAGCTGTTCGAGGAGTGGTCGCCGCACTGGGACCTCTCGCGTCCGCTGCTGCTCGAGAAGTCGCCGCCGAACTTGCTCAAGACACGGTTTCTGCAGGCGCTCTTCCCCGGCTCGGCGTTCGTGGTCGTCGTCCGCCACCCGATTCCCGTCTCGATCCCGACCGCGAGGTGGCGCGGCACGCGGCGCTACGACCGGATGTTCGAGCACTGGCTCCGCTGCCACGAGCTGTTCGAAGCCGACCGCGTGCACCTCGGGCGAGCGCACGTCCTCACGTACGAACAGCTGGTGCGAGACCCGGACGGTGTGTTGCGCGGGATCTTCGAGTTCCTCGAGCTCGACCCGATCGCGCCGAGCGAGCCCGTCGAGGGCGGAGCGAACGAGAAGTACTTCGGCCAATGGCAGGACCTGAAGCGCGATCTGCGGATGCGCGCGTACCTCGACCTCGTCTCACTTCGGTACGAGCGCCGCGTGCGACGCTACGGCTACAGCCTGCTTTCGCCGGAGCGCGCTCCTGGAAGCCGATGATGCTCCGTGGCGGCACGATCTTCGCGCGATCCTGGGGAATGCCGAACGGCCCGACCGTCCTCTGCTGGCACGGCGCCGGTGGAAGCTCGGCGGACTACGCGCAGATTGCCCCCGACCTTGCCGAAGGCCTCAACGCACGTGTCGTCGCCATCGACGCGCCCGGACATTCACAGTCATCTGGACTCCCGCCAGAAGCATTCATGCCATCGGCGCTGGCGATGGTGGCGGTCGAGATCCTCGATGAGCTGGATGCAGAGCAGGCTGTCATCGTCGGCTTCTCCTGGGGAGCCACGGTCGGCTGCTGGCTCGGCGCGCTGTACCCCGAGCGAACGCTCGCACTCGCACTCGTCGAGGGCGGCCACTTCGATTTCGCCGACCTCCCCGGCTTCCGCACAGACCGCACGCTGGCTGAGCTCGTCGCGGAGGCGGAGGCCGTGGCGACCAGCGAAAGAGCAGGCTTCGGCAGCCACACGCCGGCCGTCGCCGGAGCGATGGTCCATGGCCTCTGCAGCGAGCCGGCAACAGCGTCGTATGCGCGGCTTGCTGCGTCGAGGACGCCAGTGCTCTTCGTCGGCGCAAGTCTTGAAGAGCCGCTGGCCGAGGTTGAGCGGCTACGCCGCCTCGTTCCGCAGAGCGAGATCGTCCAACTCACCTCGTCCGGCCACGACCTTCTCCGGGACGCTCCGGTCGATGTCGCGCGTGAGGTGGGCGGCTGGCTCGCCGAGATGCCAGCATTCCGGGGGCGCTAACCGGGTAGACCGTCCGGAAGCGGCCGCGCGTGCACGACGACGAGCGTCGTCGTCGGCCGCGTGAGCGCGACGTAGAGCTCGCGGAGCCCGCGGTCGCCGTCGTCTGCAATCGACGCCGGCTCGACGACCACGACGTGGTCGAACTCGAGGCCCTTCGCCTGCCGGGGCGTCAGCACGGGGACGGAAATCTCGTCGAAGAGCTCGCCTTGCGGTAGCGAGCCGGCCAGCGAGCGCGGGACGATCACCGCGAGCAGCCCGTCCTGCTCCGCCAGCGCGGCGGCCTCGCGGAGCGCCGCAGCGAGCAGCTCCTCCTCGCCCACCCGCACGAGCCGCGGCGGGTCGCCGCCCCTGCGGTAGGCGAGCGGCGGCTCGACCTCCGGCGCGATCCGGTCGAGCAGCGGAAGCGCGAAGTCCATGATCTCGGCCGGGACGCGGTAGGCGTGCCGCAGCTCCTCGATCTCCATCTCCGCCTCGTCAGGCAGGTACGGCTGGAGCTCCTGCCAGCGCCGGTAGACCACGGGGCCGGTCGCCTGCGCGACGTCGCCGAGAATGGTGAGCGAGCCGTCGACCGCGCGGCGTGAGATCGCGAGCAGCTGCATCGGCGAGAGATCCTGGGCCTCGTCGACGATCACGTGCCCGTACGACCGTGGCGCGCCGTCGAGCAGCGCCTGCGCCTCGTCGAGGAGCGGCACGTCCTGGTCGCTCCAGCGCAGGTCTGACATGCGGCGCGGCCGGTCGCGCAGCAGGAGCTTCCGCTCGTCGTCGTCGAGAACGTCCACGGACGCGGCCTCAAGGGCGGCCGGCGACGTGAGGAGCCGCGCCACGAGCTTCTTGGGCTGCGGCAACGGCAGAACGCGGTCGAGCCAGCGCGTGAGGAAGCCGCCGCGCCGAAGCGCGCCCTCGAGCTCGTCGAAGCTCCGCAGCGCGCGCGGGCCGAACAGCTCGCCGTAGCGCTCGTAGAAGCGACGGAGCACGCCCATGCGGAACCGGTCGCGCGCCAGCCCCAGCGGGTCGCCCGCCTCCAATGCCTCCGCGAGCAAGGCCGCGACGTCCCGCTCCCGCACCCGCACGTAGACGCCGTCGACCAGCGTGACGAGCTCCTCCGGAGCCGGCACGACCGCGATCTCGACCGCGCGCGCCACGACCTCGCGCAGCCGCGGATCGCCCTTCAGCCGCGCCACGTCCGGCTCCTCCTCGCGAAGGGCCTCGATCCCGTCGACCAGCTCGGTGACGGCCCGCTGCTCGACCGCCTCCTCTCCGAGCGTCGGCAGGACGTGCGAGACGTAGTCCATGAAGGTCGGGTTCGGCCCGACGACGAGCACCCGCCGCAGCTTCTCGCGATGCGTGTAGAGGAGCCAGGAAGCGCGATGGAGGCCGACCGCCGTCTTGCCGGTGCCGGGACCGCCTTGCACGACGAGCGCGCCTTCTGGGTCGGCCGTGATCAGGCGGTACTGATCCGACTGGATCGTGGCGACGATGTCGCGCATGCGCACGTCGCGCCGGCGCTCGAGCTCCTCGAGCAGGAAGTCGGAGACGCTCGCGCCCTCGACCGCGCTGCCGTCGAGCGCCTCGTCCGAGATGTCGGTGAGGCGCCTGCCCTCGGAGCGGAAGCGGCGCCGCTGCTGCACGCCGTGCGGCGTCTGGGGCGTCGCCGTGTAGAACGGCCGAGCCGCGGGCGCCTGCCAGTTGACGACGAGCGACTCGTGCTCGTCGTCGTGCACCCAGCGTCGGCCGACGTAGAGCGGGCGCGGCGTCCCGTCCAGCGTCAGGCGACCGAAGACGAGGCCCCGCTCGGCATCCTCGAAGGTGCGCATGCGCCGCTTGACCCACGCCTCCATGTTCAGTGCGGCCCACTCGGTGGCCATCGCCTCCTGCGTGCGCGCGACCGTCGACCGCATGTGGTCGAGCTGGTCGTAGGCGTGGTCGACGTAGGCCTGCTCGGCTGCGAGCTCCGGGTGCGTCACGGGCTGCTGAGCCTAGCGCGGAACACGGCGAGGTCGACACGGACGGATGAGGCCTCAGCCTCGAAGCCTGCCTCGCGGAGCCAGGCCAGCTGGTCCTCCACGCTGTCGGGCTTGTCCATGACCCAGTCGATGTAGATCGGGCCTTCCTGTCCCGCCTCGGGAACCACGACGTCGCCAAGGACGAACACGCCGCCCGGCCGCAGCACGTCGGCGACGCGCGAGAAGAGACCCTGCTTGCCCGCACCGTCGAGGTGATGCACGGCGAGCGCGGAGAGGACGAGGTCGAACGGCCCCGAGGGCAGCTCGTCCTCGAGCCGCTGCAGCCGCAGGTCGGCGTCCGGCAGCCGTTCGCGCGCCCGGGCGAGCATGGCCTCGCTCGCGTCGATCCCGACCCAGCTTGCCTCGGGATGACTCGGCCGTACGCGCAGCGCGGTCTCACCGGTGCCCGTGCCCAGCTCGAGCACGCGCGTGGCGCGGGCACCCGCGGTCGCCGCCGTGACCGCCTCCTGCAGCTCTTCGTAGCCGGGGATCTCGTCGGCCATCTCGGCGAGGTAGGTGTCCGGATCCCACTCCCACTCGCTCACGACCGTCATCATCCCCCAAGTGAAGCTCGGTCTCAGCCTCGGTTACGCGCCGCCCGGCACGAATCCCGCCGACCTCTTTCCGCTCGTGCAGGAGGCGGAGCGGCTCGGCTTCGACTCGGTCTGGGTCGCGGAGGCCTGGGGCACCGACGCGGTCAGCGTCCTCGGCTGGCTCGCCGCGCGAACCGAGCGGATCAAGCTCGGCTCGGCGATCATGCAGATCCCCGGCCGCACGCCGGCGAACACGGCGATGACGGCGGCGACGCTCGACCTCCTCTCGGACGGCCGCTTCCTGCTGGGGCTCGGAAACTCCGGGCCGCAGGTGGTCGAGGGCTGGCACGGGCAACCGTGGGGGAAGCCGCTCGGCAAGACGCGCGAGTACGTCGAGATCGTCCGGGCAGCGCTCGCGCGCGAGGTCGTCGAGCACGACGGCGAGCACTACCGGATCCCATGGGACGGCCCGGGCGCGACCGGCCTCGGCAAGCCGCTGAAGCTGATGCTGCGCCCGCTGCGCGCCGAGATCCCGATCTATATCGCGGCGCTCGGGCCGAAGAGCATTGCGCTCGCGACGGAGATCGCCGACGGCTGGCTGCCGATCTTCGTCGCACCGGAGCGCTTCGACGAGGCCTTCGGGCCGAGTCTCGCGGCCGCACCGGCCGGCTTCGAGATCGCCGCGACGGCGAGCGTGTTCGTGGGCGACGACGTGCCCGCGCTGCGTGATGCGCTCCGGCCGTACGTCGCGCTCTATGTCGGCGGCATGGGCGCGAAGGGCCGCAACTTCTACAACTCGCTCGTCCGCCGCTACGGCTGGGAGGAGGACGCCGGGCGGATCCAGGAGCTCTACCTCGGCGGCAAGCAGCGGGAGGCGATCGCCGCGGTGCCCGACGACCTCGTCGACGCCGTCTCGCTGATCGGGCCGAAGGAGCGGATCGCCGAGCGGCTCGAGGCCTGGCGCGAGACGCCCGTGACGACGCTCGTCCTCGGCACGACGCAACCCGAGGCGCTGAAGACGCTGGCGGAGCTCGTCCTCTAGTCTCGGGCCGTGGCTCCGCCCGTCATCGTCCTCGGCGTCGGCCGCTCGGGGACGACGCTCCTGCGCGTGATGCTCGACCGGAGCAGCGAGATCGCGATCCCGTACGAGTCGTTCTTCGTCACGCCTCTCGCTCACCGGCACGGCCGCCGGCCGAACCTCGACGACTTCCTCGACGACCTCGGGCGCTTCTACCAGCTGTACGAGTGGGGCATCTCTCCCGCCGACGTTCGCCCGAAGCTGCGGGAGGGAATGACGACGGGCGAGGCGATCGCCGCCGTCTTCGAGGTGTACGCAGAGCACGAGGGGAAGCCGCGCTGGGGCGACAAGACGCCGCTCTACATGCAGCATCTGCCAACGCTCGAGCGACTCTTCCCGGACGCGCTCTGGATCCATCTGGTCCGCGACGGCCGCGACGCCGCGCTCTCGTTCCTCTCCCTGCCGGAGGGTTTCTCGGGCAAGACGTGGGCGCTGCCGCGGACCGCCGCGCAATTCGCCGCACGCTGGCGCACCGAGATCCTGGCCGCTCGGCGTCTCGGGGCGCACGTCGGCGGCCGCTACCTCGAGTTGCGCTACGAAGATCTCGTGACGGAGCCCGAGCGCGAGCTGCAGCGCGTGTGCGCGCACACGTCGCTGCCGTGGGAGCCGGGGATGCTCGACTACGCGGGCACCTCCGATGTGGCCGCGATGCCCGAGCACAAGAACCTCGCGCAGCCGCCGACGCCGGGGCTGCGCGACTGGCGCACCCAGATGAGCCGCGAGGACGCGCTCGCCTTCGAGCAGGTCGCAGGCGACGTCCTACGCGGCTCCGGCTACGAGCTGCTCGCGCCCGGCGCGAGCTACCCGTCGACGGCCGGACGACGCGAGCTCGCCCGCTTCGCCGCGCTCAGCAAGAGCTGGAACGCGACCGCCGCGGCTTACCAGCGCTCGCCGCTCTGGCGACGCTCGCACCCGGTGCTGGGCTAGCAGTTGCCCGGCTGAGGCGTGCCGCCGGGGCCGAGCTCGTGCTCGTTCCCGGACTGCAAGCAGTACGAGGTCGCGCCGGCGACTGCGAGCGTGACGTGGCTGCCCGGCGGGAGCGTCGCGCCGACATAGGTGTGGTTCTCGTCGAAGTACGCCTGCAGCGCGGGTGCGGCCTGGCTGAAGTCCAACCCCGCCGTCGCGGAGTGCGCCTGCCCGATCTCCTGCTGCCCGGCCGGGGAGGTCGGGCCGTTCGATCGCATCTGCTGCGTGGAGAGGTAGCCGCCGACGAACAGCGTGATGAGGATGGCTGGAATGCTGAGCACGCGAAGCATCCAGGCGATATCGGCCGCGACGCGCCGAAGCTCAAGCGATGACGCGGTAGACCTGGAAGACCTCGGCGAACTCGCGGTTGACGTTCACGCCGTGCATGCGGGCGAGGTTGTGGACGTACTCGGCGTTCGCGTAGCGGCGATGCTGCTGCGACGCGTACTTCTCGAGCGCGGCGATCTTGAGCGCGACGTGCCGCTCCTCGAGCGCGACGTACCACTGGTACTCGAAGTCGAAGTTGTTCCACGGAATCTCGTAGCCGAGGATCGTCGTGCGCTTGAAGGCGCGCAATCCCTCCTCGGCGACCGTGCGGTGGTCCTGGTGGACGTCGTGAAGGCTTGGTTGGAACACGACGTCCGGCTCCCACTCCTCCCAGAGTGCGACGAGCAGCTCGAGGATGTCCTGGCGCCGCTCGGGGAACGTGCGGACGTCGAAGTCGTGCACCGTGAGCGACTCGGCGGGGATGCCGAGCTCAGCCGTCGCCTCGGCTACCTCACGTGCCAGCGTGTCCGGCGGGAAGCCCGGCGGCAGCGAGCGCGTCGCGATCGAGAACGCGACGTAACGGACGTCGCAGCCGGCCTCGACGAGGCGGGCCATCGTCCCGCCGCACCCGAACTCGCCGTCGTCGGTGTGCGGCGCCAGGACGAGCGCTTTCTTCCACTGCTCGATCATCGGCCGATCATCGCAGGCACGGGCTCGTCGGCGGTCTCCACCGATCGTGCCGCGCGTGCCGGGACGCGCACCGGCGAGACTAGCCCGACCAGGCCGATCAGCACCCAGGTGGTCGGATCCTCGAAGAAGTCGTTGTACGCGAGTGAGTGGACGAAGATCGCGAGCAGCGCAAGACCTGTTGCGAGCGCCAGCAGCCCGTAGATGCGGTGGTTGATCCGCCGGTAGGCGGCGAGGAGCAGGGCACCGACGAGCCAGAAGAAGATGAGCAGGCCTGGACCGCCCTCCTCTGCGGCGACGGTCACCGGTGTGTTGTGCGAGGCGCTCTGCTTCGGCTTCTTGCCTTCGCGTTTCGAGTACGCGTGCTCGAACCCGCCGAGGCCGACGCCGTGCGACGGGTGCGCCCTGGCGATCTTGATCCCCACCGCGATCAGGGTCGCCCGTCCACTCGTGGCGTGGTTGAGGCCTGACGTCGTGTGGCGGCGGAGCGCGTGCATCACCTTAGGCTGGGTCACGGCGATCGCGGCCGCGACGACGAGAAGCGCCACCAGGGCGAACAGCGACTTCCAGCGCCAGACGACCGCCGAGAGCGCGAACACGGCCACGAGCAGCGCCGCGAAGCTCGACTGGGAGAACGAGATCATAAGCCCGAGCCACACGACCGCGAGGAACGCCAGCGCCGCCACGCCTGCGGGCAGAGACAGCCTGCCGCGGACGATGAGCACCGCGGTCGCGATCAGCGCGACGACGAGGAAGCGCCCGTAGATCGACGGGTCGTAGAAGACGGAGTTGACGCGGAAGAGAGCCTCGAAGATGTTGCTCTGGTTCAGCTTCGCGTTCTGGAAGATGGTCTTGGTCTCGTACTGGTAGAAGCCGACGAGCGCGAAGGCCAGCGCCATGGCAGCGAGCTCGCCGTAGAAGATCCGGACGCGCGACTGCAGCCACGGCAGGCGCGCGATCGAGACGGCGAGGATCGTGAACGGGACGTAGAACGCGAGCAGGTCGATCGCCGCCGTGTGCACGTCGCCGCTCCACGAGATCGAGAGCCCGATCCAGACGAGGTAGAGCGCGAGCGGCCACGAGACGATGCCGAGCTCACGCGCCCGCTCGTCCCCGTCCACGAGCTCCCAGAGCAGCAGGCCCGCGGCCCCGAGCGCGACGGCGTATAGCGGCACGAGGAGCGAGTGGCCGAGGAAGCCGATGCGGAACGGGATGAACGCGAGCGTCGCGAAGGCGACGAGCCACGGCTCGCGGCGAAAGAGCCAGGCGAGCAGCGGCCCGAGCACGATCACTCCGACGACGGCCGCTCCGACCTCCGCCGCGTCCGACGGAGCCAGTGAGACCGCGAGCAGGACGGTGCCGACTCCGGCGTAGCAGAGGCCGGCGATCCGGTTCCGGCGCGTGCGCGCGAGGAGGAGTACGGCGAGGCCGATGCAGGCGATCGGGCCGGCGATCTCCGCAAGCCCGATCACTTCGCGCGCACCCGCACGACCGCGGTAGCGGCGTGTCCGTTCTCGGTCACGACGAGGTGGTACGTGCCCGGCGTGGCCGGCGCACGCAACCGCAGCCGCTTCCCGCGCCGCTCGCCGTGCCTATGGCCGAGGCGCCACGTGTAGCGCTTGGAGGCCGTCTCGACGTGCACCGTGAACGGCCGGCCGCTGCGGACCGTGATCTGTCCCGGGGTGACGTCGATGTAGCGAAGAACAACCGTGACGTGCTTGCGCTGACCGGCCGGCGTCTCGTTGCCGGCGAGATCCCGCGCGCCGATCGAGAGGACGTACCTTCCCGCCGGAAGCTGCCGATGCTCGAGCCGGCCGTTCCACTTGATCTTGTCGCTGAGCCCGGTCCGGCGGCCGACCCTGATCAGGCGGTGGCCGAGGTAGAGGAGCGCGTGAGCCTTCTCGTTGACGCTGTACTTGACCGCGACCGACCGGCCGGGTCCAGCCTGGAGGACGGGCTTGAGGCCGGTCGCGGAGAGCACACTGGGCGACCGTGTATCGACGGTGATCTTGTTCGCGAACTGGAACTTGTGGCGCTCGTTCCCCAGGTAAACCGACGGGTAGTAAACACCGTCGGGCACCAGGGCTCCGGCCTCGGTGCGGCCGTCCCAGACGAAGTGCTGCGGACTGTGCGCACCCAACCGACGATCATCGGCGATCGTCGCGACCGTATTGCCGTCCGAGTCGACGATCGTCACCGTGACACGGTCGGGATGACGAAGCCTGATCCCGATCCTGGCGACGCTCGTCTGGCAGTGGCAGACCGGCGAGAACACGACCGGTTGCGGATGGAGCGGAGGTTCCGCCCCGGCCGAGACCTGCACCGCGTAGAGGGGGCTCTTCTGCAGCTTCAGGTGCTCGGTGATCGCAAAGGCGGCAGCGGTGGCCACCAGCAGGCCCAGAAGGGTGACCGACGTGAGAACCCGCTGCAAAGCCCGCCGATTCTACGGGGCTCTGGTTAAGGAACCTCTAACGAAGGTGCAGGGGCTCCGCGGGCTCGGCCGTCGCACGCGACTGGGCCGTGGCGCGGGACTCGCTCACCATCACGTTCACGGTGTAGATCGTGAGCACGACGAGAAGAGCGATGAGGCCGCCGCCGAGGATCCAGTTCGCCCCGGGCGTGTTGAGGAGCTTGATCCCGCTGATGATCAGGATTCCGCCGAGACCGCAGCGAATCGTCATGTCCGGGACCTTCACCGTGTACCGGCTCGAGATGAGGATCCCCGGCACCGAACCGAGGAGCAGCCACGCGGTCGCGTGAAGGTCGACGTCGCCGATGATGAGATGGCCGGCGCTGGCAACCCAGAGGAGCGCGGCGGCGTGGAAGATGTCCGTGCCGACGATCCGCGGCATCGTGAGCGGGTAGACGAGCACCATCATCAGCCCGAAGTACGTGCCGCTGCCGACCGACGTGATCCCCACGATGAAGCCGAAGACCGCGCCGGTGCCGAGTGCGATCAGCTTGTCGCGGCGGCTCATGATGAACGGCGCGTCGCTCGGCTGCACGCCCCGTTTCACGAACGACTTGGCGAGGAAGCCCGCGCCACCGCCGATGAGCGCCACGCCGATCGCGTAGCTGAGGACCGTCTGCGCGTTCGAGATCGAGTTCCGGAGCACGTACGAGACCACGACGCCGGCGATCGCCAGCGGCCCCGAGCCGGCAAACAGCCAGAGCGCGAGGTGGCCGTGCACCGTGCTGAGCCGTCGGTGCCGGATCGCCCCGAACGACTTGAAGATCGCGCCGTGGAAGATGTCTGTTCCGACCGCGTACGAGGGCTTGAAGCCGAAAACGATGATCAGGATCGGCGTCATCAGCGAGCCGCCGCCGACGCCGGTGAGGCCGACGATCAGGCCCAGGCCCAGCCCGGTCAGCGTGAACTGCCAGGTCATGACGAAGCCGAGAGGACCATCCCCGCACCGACGGTCTCGTTCGTCGCCTCGTCGATCAGCACGAACGCGCCCGTCGTGCGGTTCTCCTCGTAGGGATCGACGCACAGGGGCTCCGAGAGCCGGAGGTGCACGACGCCGATGTCGTTCAGCCCGAGCTGCTCGGGCGCGGGGATGTCCTCGATGGTGTGGACGTCGACGCGGGAGACGAGCTCGTCGGCGATCGCGCGCACCGAGCGCGTGGTCTGCTTCACCGCGAGCCGCGCGCGCGGCTCGAGCGGCTTGTCGCTCATCCAGCAGACGCGCGCCTGGAGCTCTCGCGCGACCGTGGGCGGATCGGCGGGGTCGGCGAGCATGTCGCCGCGCGAGACGTCGACGTCGTCGGTGAGGCGGATGGTGACGGACATCGGCGGGATCGCGGTCTCGAGCGGCCCGTCGATCGTCTCCACCGAATCGACCTGTGTCTTCAGGCCGGCCGGCAGGACAACGACCTCGTCGCCGGCGCTCCAGACGCCGCCCGCGACCTGGCCGCCGTAGCCGCGAAAGTCGTGGTGCTCGTCGGACCGGGGACGGATCACCCACTGGACGGGGAAGCGCCTGCTGTCGAGATCGCGGTCGGAGGCGATCTCCACGCTCTCGAGGTGCTCGAGCATGAGCGGCCCGTCGTACCACGGCATGTTCTCCGAGCGGTCGACGACGTTGTCGCCCTGCAACGCCGAGATCGGGATCACGACCAGGTCGGGAAGACCGAGCCCTTCGAGCTCGGCGGTGATCTCGTCGAACCGCTGCTGCGACCAATCGACGAGATCCATCTTGTTCACGGCGACGACGGCGTGCGGGACGCGGAGAATCGAGAGGATGTACGCGTGGCGCCGGGTCTGCTCGACCACGCCCTGGCGGGCGTCGACGAGCACGATCCCAAGCTCGGCGGTCGAGGCGCCCGTGACCATGTTGCGCGTGTACTGCACGTGGCCCGGGGCGTCGGCGAGCTGGAAGCGCCGCTTCGGCGTGACGAACGAGCGATAGGCGACGTCGATCGTGATCCCCTGCTCGCGCTCGGCGCGCAGGCCGTCGGTGAGCAGTGCGAGGTCGACGTACCCGTGGCCGCGGCGGCGCGAGACGTCCTCGATGTGCTCGAGCTGGTCGACGAAGATCTGCTTCGTGTCGTAGAGCAGCCGGCCGATCAGGGTCGATTTGCCGTCGTCGACCGAGCCGCACGTGACGAGGCGGAGGAGGTCGGTCGATTGGGCTTGCTCAGAAGTAGCCAACGCGTTTGCGGTCCTCCATGGCCGCCTCGCTGAAGCGGTCGTCGGCTCGGGTCTCGCCGCGCTCGGTGACGCGCGTCGCCGCGATCTCCTCCACGACCGCCTCGATCGTCGACGCCGTCGACTCGACGCCGCCGGTGCACGTCATGTCGCCGACGGTGCGGAAGCGGACCGACGTGGTGAACGGCTCCTCGCCCTCCATCCGCTCGATGTACTCCGAGGCCGCGTACAGCATCCCGTCGCGGCGGAAGACCTCGCGCTGGTGCGCGAAGTAGATGGGAGGCAGCTCGAGCTGCTCGCGCGCGACGTACTGCCAGACGTCGAGCTCGGTCCAGTTCGAGATCGGGAAGACGCGGACGTGCTCGCCCTTGCGGACGCGCGCGTTGTAGAGGTTCCACAGCTCGGGCCGCTGCGCGCGCGGGTTCCACTGGCCGAAGTCGTCGCGGAAGGAGAAGATCCGCTCCTTCGCGCGGCT
>DASXOM010000041.1:0-7084 GCA_036494245.1 Gaiellaceae bacterium | reverse complement strand
CGCGACCGAGGACGGGATCGTGCGCGCGGTCGACGGCATCTCGCTGGAGCTCGAGCGCGGCAAGGTGCTCGGCATCGTCGGCGAGTCGGGCTCCGGCAAGAGCGTGACCGCGATGACGTTGATGGGGCTGACCCGCGGCGTCAACGCGCGCTTCGAGGGCGAGGTGCTCTACAAGGGAACCGATCTCCTCGAGGTCTCGGACACCGAGATGCAGAACTACCGCGGCAACGAGCTCGGGATGATCTTCCAGGACCCGATGACCTCGCTGAACCCCGTCTACCGGATCGGCGAGCAGATCGTCGAGTCGATCCAGGCGCACGAGAGCGTCGACAAGCGCACCGCACGGGCGCGCACGGTCGAGCTGCTGCGGCAGGTCGGCATTCCGAACCCGGAGACCCGCGTCGACAACTTCCCCCACGAGTTCTCGGGCGGGATGCGGCAGCGCGCGATGATCGCGATGGCGCTGTCCTGCAACCCCTCGATCCTCATCGCCGACGAGCCGACGACGGCTCTCGACGTGACGATTCAGGCGCAGATCGTCGAGCTGATCAACACGCTCAAGGACGACTTCAACTCCGCCGTGATCTTCATCACCCACGATCTCGGCGTGATCGCCGAAATCGCAGACGAGATCATCGTCATGTATGCCGGCCGCGTCGTCGAGCGCGGCTCGACGCGGGACCTCTTCTACGACCCGCAGATGCCGTACACGTGGGGTCTTCTCGGCTCGATCCCCCGTCTCGACCGGCCGCGGGTCGAGCGCCTGCACACGATCGAAGGGATGCCGCCGTCGCTCATCAACCCGCCCGAGGGCTGCAAGTTCCGGCCGCGCTGCCCGCACGCCTTCGAGAAGTGCAGGCAGGAGCCCGGGCTCGAGAACCGCGTCGGTACGCCCGGCCATCTCGACCGTTGCTGGCTCGACGTCGAGTTCAAGCGCGCCCATCGCGACGAGACGATCTCCCCCGGCTCGGAAGAGGCGGCGTGACGGCCTACGACGAGGGCGCAGAGTCGGGCGAGACCCCTCTTCTCGAAGTCCGCCACGTCAAGAAGTACTTCCCGATCCGGTCAGGGGTCCTGCAGCGCGAGGTGGCGCGCGTGCACGCCGTCGACGACGTGAGCTTTGCGGTTCATGAAGGAGAGACGCTCGGGCTCGTGGGTGAATCCGGCTGCGGCAAGTCGACGCTGGGCCGCACGATCGTCCGGCTGCTCGAGCCGACCGACGGCGAGGTCATTTTCCAGGGAAGGCAGATCGGGCATCTTGGAACGCGGCAATTGCGTCCTCTCCGCCGCGAGATGCAGATGGTGTTCCAGGATCCGTACGCGTCGCTCAATCCGCGCAAGCGGGTGGGGACGATCGTCTCCGACCCGATGCGCATCCACGACCTGGGTAGCCGGGCCGAGCAGAAGCGGCGCGTCGGGGAGATCCTCGAGACCGTCGGCCTCTCGCCGGAGCACTACAACCGCTTCCCGCACGAGTTCTCCGGCGGCCAGCGGCAGCGGATCGGGATCGCGCGCGCGCTCGCCCTGCGGCCGAAGCTGATCGTCGCGGACGAGCCCGTCTCCGCCCTCGACGTCTCCATCCAGTCGCAGATGCTCAACCTGCTCGACGACCTGCAGAACGAGTTCCGGCTCACCTTCCTCTTCATCGCACACGACCTGGGAGTCGTCCGTCACGTGAGCGATCGCATTGCCGTGATGTACCTCGGCAAGCTCGTCGAGCTCTCGCCGGCCGACGAGCTCTACACGAGGCCGATCATGCCGTACACCGAGGCGCTGCTTTCGGCGGTCCCGATCCCGGATCCGGACCTCGCCGCGAAGCGCGAGCGAATCGTGCTCGAGGGCGACGTCCCGAGCCCGATCAATCCGCCAAGCGGCTGCCGCTTCCATCCCCGTTGCCGCTACGCCACGGATGTGTGCCAACAGCTGGAGCCTCCGCTCGTGGACTACGGAAACGGGCATCTCGCAGCCTGCCATCACCCGCTCAACGTGGATCAAGCCACGCTGCAGCGGGTTGGAGTCGCAGAGCGGCAAACGCCGGCTGCGGCCGATTCCGGGGCGCTCCCCCAGGACACCTCGGGCAGCTCGAACCCGGCTGCTCTGCCTGACACCCATTCGAGGTAGGCCGAACCGCTAAAGCGGCTTGGTTGACGCGCCGATACACGGGGCGTGGATGCTGCTGAGCGCAAGGAGATCCTCAGCCGGTACTTGACTCACTCGCGCCGCTTCGAGGAAGTTGCGGCGCGGCGTCGCGGTACCGGCGGGGCCGATGTGATCCCGCTGCAGAACCCCCTGCGGGAGCTCGAGCAGGAGCCGACGACGCGTGAGGTCGAGGTGCTGCAGCTGATCTCCGACGGCCTCGTGAACCGGGAAATCGGACAAAAGTTGTTCCTCTCGGAAGAAACAGTCAAGTCGCACGTGCGGCACCTGCTCGCAAAGCTCCAGGCGCGCTCGCGCGCGCATGCGGTGGCCGTCGGCTTCCGCCGCGGCATCATCGGCTGACGAGAATCGTCCACAGTTGTGGACAGAGGAAAAACGAAGCGCCGGGTGAAGATCACCCGGCGCCCGTGAATCGCTCTAGCCGTCTCCCAGCCTCAACCCGGATCCCCCTCGCGGGGGATGAACCGAGGCTGTGGATAACGGACTATCCGACGGCTCTACCAGAGCCGCGATGCCCCGGCAATGCTTGCACGGGACGCGAGGCGAATAAAGGAGCGCATTGAGAACTCCGATCGATCGGGGACTGACGGCCCCGCCAGCGTATACCCCGTTTGGGGGATACGCAAGGCTGGACCGGCTGGTCAAAGGTCTGGACAAGGCTGACCGCCGATCTGTCGCTTGGGCATTTGTCCTGGCCGCGCTATCAATTGGCACGGTCGCCGCACTCTGGCTCGATGGCTATCGGCTGCCGCATCTGTGGGCCCTCTTTGTTTTGGGCGGGATCGCCGCTGTGGCAGAGCGGCAAACCGTCGCGATCGGCGACCGCACCTGGATGTCAGTTGCGTTCATGCCGCTGGTCTTCTCCGCCGTCGTGTTTGGACCGCTCGGTGGCTTCGTCGTTGGCGCTCTCTCAACCTCTCTTGACCTACGCACGTCACCGCTCAAATGGAGCGTGTACACACCTATCCGCGCGCTGCAGACTGCCGCGGCCGGGCTCGTCGTGGCCAAGCTTGTTCCAGAGCCCAGTCACCTCGGCCAATATCTACTGGCCAGCCTGCTTGGTTGCATGGTCTTCCTCGCGGCAGACGCTTTCTTCACCGCCGCCACCGGCTTCGTGCGCGGTATCAATCCTGTCCCACATCTCCAGACGCTCGCATCGCTCTATTGGATCACGGTGCCGCTTTACGTCCCTGTCCTGACGTTCTTTGTCTACGCCTACCACACCTATTCGCTCGAACTCGTGCTCGTGTTCTTCGTTCCGACGCTGGCGGCCCAGCGTCTGACGCATCTCTACCGACAGGAGAAGGAGGCGACACACCGCCTAGGTGCGGCGAATGAGAGACTTCGAAGGGCCAGCCTGTCGTTCGCCACTGCACTCGTTGCGACTCTCGACGCCCGGGATCAGTACACGGCAGGTCACTCAGCAGCTGTCGCGATCTATGCGCGCGACATCGCGAAGCGCATCGGATTGTCTGAGGAGCAACAGGAGCTAGTCCATCTCTGCGGCCTCGTGCACGACATCGGCAAGATCGGCCTGACCGCGGGTCTGCTCGAAAAGCCGGGGCCGCTGACGCTTGAGGAGCGCCGGCAGATGGAGCAACACTCCGAAATCGGCGAAAGGATCCTGCGCAACGTCGACGATTACTCAGAGATCGCCGACGTCGTCCGGTCACACCACGAGCGCATCGACGGCATGGGTTATCCGGATGGCATCGATGGCGACGAGATCCCGTTCCTTGCGAGGATCATCGGCGTTGCCGACGCGTACGACGCCATGACCTCGGACCGCCCCTATCGCGAGGCGCTGCCGAGCCGGGTCGCTCGCATGCGTCTCGCCCAGGCGGTTGGAACGCAGTTCGACACGGCGGTCGTGGCGGCGTTCGAGGCCATACTCGCAACCGCCGACGAGAACTACCGCTCCGGCCGGGGTGCCTCGTTCATGCGCGAAAGGGCGCAGCTCGAGCAGGATGGGGAAAGCATGGCTGTAGCGCTAAACATCATCACGTAGCGCACGAGCTGCTTCGAGTCGCGAGCGAACCCCGAGCTTTTGGTAGATGTGCTTCACGTGCACCTTTGTCGTTGACAGGCTGATGTACAGCTGTCTCGCGATTTCCTCGTTCGTCAGGCCTTGGGCGAGAAGCTCATGCACTTCACTTTCTCGCCTGCTCAGAGTGGCGGCACGTCTGGCCGCACGGGGCACTCCAAGGCCGAGTCTGTTCGCGATGGATGTGTCCGACGAAGCAGAAAGCACCCGCTGAAGCCAGCTCCGCCATTCGGGCTGCTCCGCCACGAACTCACCCAGCAGTGGCGAAGTACGGACAGCGATAACCGCTGGGTCCCAGATGCCGTTCTCGATTACGAGTCTCAGGCGAGCAACGGCCGCCACCGTGTCGTCAGTTGTGAGGGCAACAATGCCTTCGGCGAGAAGCCAAACCGCCGCAACGTCAAGGCTGCGACTGGCAAGGCGAGCCTCGGCCGCCAACACCTGCGCTTGAGCCTCGTCGCCAGCGACCGCGTGGAACAACGCTTGCCACCCGAGGAACTCACCGCGCCCCGCTCTGTTCAGGCCGGCATGAGGACCCAGAGACAACACATCTAGGGCTCGATCCAGATCACCAACACTTGCGTAGAGTCGCGCGCGCTGAACCGGAAGGCTGCCGCGGAAGAAGCTGCCAGGCTCATCCTGGACATAACGGTCGAGCGCAGAAAGCGTGCGAGCAGCAGGCGCGAACTTGCCCAACCCAACAAGTGCCTTTGCCCTGTGGACTTGTGCGTAGGGGACGGGAAACTCGAGGCCGCAACTCTCCGCAACTCGGAGTAGCCATTCGATGTGCTTGAGGCTCTCCTCATATCGGCACCTCAGGATCAGCCCGTAGCCGTACATACTCAAGAGGCCGGTGAGCGCGAAGGGATCCGCCCCTTCATTTGCTATCGACAGGGCAGATCGTGCGGCGTCGATCGCTCCTTCGAAATTCCCTTCGAGTTCGGCGAGCGAAAGGCCGCCTGACGCCATGTTGAGCGAATGTCGAATGCCGGGTGCTGCGCCGCATCGGTATTGATCGAGTCGATCTCGCAAATCGGCTGCTTCCGACACATATCCAACGAGGCAGCGCAACCACAGCGCTCCGTCGCGAGTCTCCTGAGCGCTGGCAAGTCCCGCTGCGGACTCTGCGTGCTCTTCGGCTAGCTCGCAGCGATCTGTTAGATGTGCTGCTCTGCCGGCGACGAGGTGCGCGCGCGCAGCTAGGTCTCCGTCGAGGGACTGAGCAGCTTGCGTGGCAAGGGCGAGTGCCGCGTCGAGTTGGTCCGCTCTGAGTAGCGCCTCGCTCTCGGCGTAGTCGATGAGCCCGCCTTCCGCTCCCGCTGACCGTGCCGCAGCGACCCACCGCTGCAGGCTGCTCGTGCGGCCGGCCGTCAGGAGGTCGTCCAGGGCCGCTCCGATTGCCTCGGTGGCGAAGGCCGCGTCCTTCGCCACCTCGGCAACGCATAGCGCCTCGTCCCAGCGGCGCAGCTCGAACAGCTTCCGGCTTCGCGAGAGCAGCGCCTCCCGCGTCTGGTCATCTGCGTCCTCGAAGCGACGAGTGAGGAGCTCTCGGAGAAGAGGATGGAGCGCGAGCGACTTGTGGTCGGTGACCGCGACCAGGCCGCGTGCCACGGCGTCGTCCATCACGCCGTTGGCGGATGCCTCGAGAATGCGGCGCGCGACGTCGACGTCGGTGACCGACGCGACTGCGAGCTGCATCAGCCCGGCCTGCGTCTCCTCCGTCGCAGCGGCGAGCAGCTCACTCGCGAGAAAGTCGTACAGCGTCCGGGACAGGAGACGGCTCGAGCTGAAGTCGACGTCGCCGCTCATGGCCGCGAGGCCGAGGACGGCGGGCCAACCGTCCGCGGTTCGCATCAGGCGTGCTCTGCCTGCGACGGCGCCGACGGCGTTGACCACGAGAGCCGCTTCCGCGTCGGTCATCGCGAGCGCGTCTACGCCGATCTCGAGCCCTTCGCCGTAGACCTCGAGACGCGGCGTGAACCACTCCGGCCGCGTTCTCGTCGTGATCAGGAACCGGATGCGAAGCCCCTCGACTAGCATCGAGAGAAGCTCCTCGGCCTCGTCGGTACCGGCAGCTTCCCATTCGTCGATGACGAGAAGGACGTCTGGAGACAGCGCGTCGAACGTCCGCAGGATCGCGCGACCGAGCGGCTGTGGGCTCGGGTTGACCGACGCGATCGTGGCGACCTTCTCCGGCTCGCGCGGCAGATCCGGCGCGATCGAGGCGAGCAGATCGTCGAGCTGCACCGCGAGGAGCGCAACGTCTCCTGACGCCCGCGTCGTGCGATACCACCCGACCGGGGCCGCCTGCCGCTGCGACCACTGTCGCGCGAGCGTCGTCTTGCCGTAGCCGGCGGGAGCCGCCAAGACCGAGACGCGGGCACCGCCTCCTTCCTCGAGCAGTGCAATCAACCGCGGGCGCTCGATGATGTGGTCGAGCGCGGGCGAGGCCGCCGCTGTGATCGTTTCCACCATTTCCCCTGCCGGCCCGAAGCGGTCCGGGATCGCAGGACCCTACTCCTCCCACGGTCGCTTGTCACGACTGCTGCAAGCGGGGGGCCCGCGCTCGGGGTAGGGCCCGAGCGCGGGTTGCCGTCAGCCCCCGGCGCCGGCAAGGGCCGAGACGCGCAAAGCACAACTCGGCCCACCTCCTAGCGCCGCTCCACGCACAGATTGCCGACGACGCTCGCCGGAGCTTGCGTCTCGTCACGTTCGGGACGGTCGACTCCCGGATCGCCGAGGCCGTGGACACCGCCATGCGAAACCGCCAAGAAGCTGGATGAAGCATCCAGGCCTCAAGCTGACGGAATGGGCGCTGATGCACCCGCAGCTCTCCCAGGAGGCGAAGCTCGTCCTCGCTGCAACGCTTGCCACACCCGATCG
>DASXOM010000040.1:0-2099 GCA_036494245.1 Gaiellaceae bacterium | reverse complement strand
CGACGTGATGCTCGCGATCGGCTCGTCGCTCGAGGTCTACCCGGTGGCGTCGCTGCCGGGCGTGACGCTCGAGGGCGGCGGCCGGCTCGCGCTCGTCACACAGGGGCGCACGCCGTACGACCGGCAGGCCGAGGTCAAGCTCCCGGGCGACGTCGTCGACGAGCTCGACGCCGTGCTCGACGCGCTCGACTAGAGAGCGCTAGGAGCGCTAGGAGCGCTCGGCGCGCTCGCGCCGCTCGTCGCGCGAGCGCTGGAGCAGCTCGCCCAGGTCGCCGACCGGGCCGAGGTGCGCGAGCTTGTCCGGGTTCACGACCGAGCTCATCGACTGGATCTGCCCGTCGGCGATCTGCATCGAGAGCACGCTCACGATGTTGCCCTCGGGGTCGCGGCTGACGGCGCCCGGCCCGCCGTTCACCTCGGCCGGCTCGAGCACCACGTTCATGCGCCCGACCTGCGTCAGCAGGCCCATCAGGAAGCGGAACACCTTCTCGCGCCCGTACACCGGCTTCGCGATCGCGGGGCCCTTGCCGCCCCCGTCGCCGTAGAAGACGACGTCGTCCGCGAGCAGCTTCATCAGCCCCTCGGTGTCGCCCTCCTCGGCCGCCTCGAAGAAGCGCCCGGCGAGCTCGTCGCGCGCCTTCTTGTCGGCCTCGAAGCGCGGGCGCCGGTCCTCGACGTGGCGGCGGGCGCGCACGGCGAGCTGGCGCGTGTTGTCCTCGCTCTTGCCGATCGTCTCCGCGATCTCCTCGTACGGGTAGTCGAACACCTCGCGCAGCAGGAACACCGCCCGCTCGACCGGCGAAAGGCTCTCGAGCAGGACGAGGAACGCCGTCGAAAGCGAGTCGGCGGTCTCGGCGTGCTGCGAGGCGTCGGGCACCTGCTCGGTGAGCAGCGGCTCGGGCAGCCAGGTGCCGGTGTAGCTCTCGCGCCGGACGCGCGCCGAGCGCAGATGGTCGATGCTCAGGCGCGTCGTGATCTGCGCGAGGTATGCCTTCACGTTGCCGATCTCCTGATCCTTGGATGCCTGGTGAAAGCGGAGGAACGCGTCCTGCACGATGTCCTCCGCCTCGCTCGCGCTCCCGAGCATCCGGTACGCGATCGAGAACATGAGTGGTCGCAGCTCTTCGTAGACCTCTGTTTCCGTCATCGGCCCCTTAGACGGTAGAGACCTCTCGTCTGTGACACCACCCGCGTGTCACAGGCCAGATGGCGTGCTCGTCTCAGGGTCCAACCGGGTACGGAAAAGGAGACTCAAGATGAATGTGTTCGTTGCAGGAGGAACCGGAGTTGTAGGCAGCCGGCTCGTGCGGCTGCTCGTGGCGAACGGTCACGAGGTGACCGCCAGCACGACGTCGCAGGCGAAGCTGGCCGTCCTGCGCGACGCCGGGGCCGAGCCCGTAGTGCTCGACCTGCTCGACCGGAACGCCGTGATGGCGGCGGTGCTGCGCGCCGAGCCCGACGTGCTGGTCCACGAGGCCACGGCGCTCGCCGCGATGAGCGGCAACCTGCGCAAGTTCGACCGCGATTTCGCGCTCACCAACCGGCTCCGGACCGAGGGGACCGACCACCTGCTCGAGGCCGCCCGCGCGGCCGGGGCGCGGCGCTTCCTGGCGCAGAGCTTCGCCGGTGGGCCGAACTCGCGCACGGGCAAGATGGTGAAGACCGAGGACGACCCGCTCGAGTCCGACCCGCTGCCCGGCACCGGCGAGTCGATGAGCGCGATCAAGCACGTCGAGTCGGTGGTGACGGGCGCCGATGACATCGAGGGCATCGTGCTCCGCTACGGCGGCCTCTACGGCCCGGGCACGTCCCTCACCGCCGGCGGTGCGCACGCCGAGGCGGTCCTCAAGCGGCGCTTCCCGATCGTGGGCGACGGCACCGGCGTCTGGTCGTTCGTGCACGCCGATGACGCAGCGGCCGCCACCGCTATCGCCGTCGAACACGGCGCGCCCGGCATGTACAACATTGTCGATGACGACCCTGCGCCGGTGTGCGAGTGGCTGCCCTTCCTCGCCGACGCGTTGGGAGCGCCTCCGCCGCGCCACTTCCCGGTGTGGCTCGGCCGGCTGCTTGCGGGCCCGGTGCTCGTTGCGATGGAG
>DASXOM010000039.1:0-2488 GCA_036494245.1 Gaiellaceae bacterium | reverse complement strand
GACGCGCGCCGCGTCGAGCTCCTGCTTGTTCGGCGTGTAGAGCTCCTTGCAGTGCTCACAGAGACGGCGCGCGAGGCGCTGAGCGAGCACGCCGGTGACCGCTGCGCCCGTGAGGAACGGCTCCACGCCCATCTCGTTCAGCCGCGAAAGCGCCGACGGGGCGTCGTTCGTGTGGAGGGTCGAGAGGACGAAATGGCCTGTCAGCGCCGCCTCGATCGAGATCTTCGCCGTCTCGACGTCACGGATCTCGCCGACCATCACAACGTCGGGGTCCGAGCGGAGGATCGAGCGCAGGGCGGTGGCGAACGTCAGGCCCGCGCGCGGGTTGATCTGCACCTGGTTGAGGCCCGGGAGACGGTACTCGACCGGATCTTCGACGGTGATCACGTTGATCTCGGGACGGTTGATCTCCGACATCGCGGAGAACAGCGTGGTCGACTTGCCCGAGCCGGTCGGCCCGGTGACGAGCAGCGCGCCGGTGGGTCGATGAACCATCGCCACTAGTTGCTCCTGCATCGGGAGGCTGAGCCCGACCTCTTCCATCGTCGGCGGCTTCTTCGACTTGTCGAGGAGGCGCATCACGACCGACTCGCCCTCGACCGTCGGCAGTGTGGCGACGCGGACGTCGAGCATCCGTCCTGCCGCGGAGGCGGAGAGAGAGATCCGGCCGTCCTGCGGTTTCCGGCGCTCGGCGATGTCGAGCTTCGCCAGGACCTTCAGGCGCGTCGTTACGCCGATCGCACTGCGCTTGGGGATCCGCTGCGTTTCGTGGAGAACGCCGTCGATCCGGAAGCGCACCACCAGCGAGTCGCTCTGCGGCTCGAAGTGGACGTCGCTCGCTCCGTCCTCGGCAGCCTCGAAGATGATCGAGTTGACGAGCCGGACGAGCGGTGCGTCGGAGATCCCGTCGTCGACCTCGAGATCGTCGAGCTCGTCCTCGTCGATCACCTCCAGGTCGGGGACGTCGCTGTAGCCGGAGCGGGCCCCGAACGCCTCGGCCGTGCGCGCGAGCCGTCCGAGCTCGTTCGCGATCTCCTCGCTTGCGGCGACGCGCAACGCGATCGGATGGCGGCTGGCGAGGCGCAGGGCGTCGATGCCGTGGATGTTCTGCGGGTCGGAGATCGCGACGCAGAGGGACTCGTCCTCGAAGGCGTACGGCAGCGCGTTGACCTGCTCGAGCACATGGAGAGGGATGGTCTCGGCGGCCAGCGGATCGATCCCGACGCTCCCCAGCTCGACCACGGGAAGCCCGTACTGTGCGGCGACGATGCGGGCGATCGCCTCGCTCGAGGCCAGCCCTTCGTCGATCAGCGCCTGCACGACAGGCGTGGTCTTCGCCTTCTCCCGGAGGATCTCGAACTTCGCCTCGGGAATCAGTCCCGTCGTCTCGAGCAGGTCGACAACGAGCTCGCCCATGAGCTGCGAGATCGGCGCGGGAGTGGCCGGGGCCTTCGGCGGCACCGGGCTCCCGTCACGCGTCACTGGCTGAACAGACACCGCAGTCGCCTCAGCTCAGGTCAGATGGTGGAGGTAGGCATCGAGGATGGCGTTGCCGGCGAAGAGGGTGATGACGGCGCCCGCGGCGAGGAATGGCGCGAACGGGATCGCGAGCCGCCTGGCGCCGCGACCGTGGCGTGCGATGAGGAAGACGGTCGGGACGAGGGCGAGGAGAAGCGTCAGCATGAACGCGACCGGAGTCGTCCTGCCGAGGAGTGCGCCGATCAGCAGCGCGAGCTTGACGTCTCCCATTCCCATGCCGCCGGGGTAGGCGACTGCTGCGACGAAGAGGAAGCCCGCCAGGCCGAAGGCGCCGATAGCCCACACCGGCGACGGATGCCAGACGGTGTCGAGCACGAGAACGGCGAGCGCCGCCGGCAGCACCACACGGTTCGGGACGATCCGTCGCTCGATGTCGGTGGCGGTCACGACGACGAACGTGCCGCAGGCGATCGCGGCCGCAGCCGTTCTCAGCGTGAGCCCGAACGCGAGCACGCAGGCCACGAGCAGGAGCGCCGTCGTGAGCTCGATGGCGAGGTCGCGCGGCGGGATGCGAACGCCGCACTTGCGGCAGCGGCCGCGGAGCACGGCATAAGAGAGCACCGGCACGTTGTCGTACCAGTGGAGCGGCGTCTCGCAGCTCATGCAGGCCGAGCCGGGCTGCACGATCGAGCGGCGCAGCGGCACGCGGGCCGCGACGACGCCGAGGAAGCTGCCCAGAGCGAGCCCGGGCACGAAGACGAGCGGGGCGACGAAGGTCATCCCGTCTCTTATCGACATTCGCGGGGCGCCGCTTGAGAGCGGCTTGCGGCGTCTGTCGCGAGGTGAGAAGGGCTACTTGGAGCCGTGTGTCGCCGGGCGCTTGATCAGGCTGGCGCCGTAGGGCGACCGGTTCTGCGGCTCGCCGAGCTGCGCGCCCTTGCGGACGAGGTGCAGCGTGATGGTCGGATTGCCCGTGTTGAGCACGTGCGTCCCGGGCTTCGGCGCCTGG
>DASXOM010000038.1:0-3115 GCA_036494245.1 Gaiellaceae bacterium | reverse complement strand
GGCGACTGCACGTGCTCGGACACCTGCTCGGGGAGGTCGCCGTTCGCGCGCGCCTGTGCGCGCGCCCACTCGCGAATCGGGAGCGCGGCGTCGGCGTTCCCGCGTAGCACTTCATACCAGCCGAGCGAGCACGCGAGCAGGAGCCATTCCCCACCCCCGTAGTACGTGTCGCCGAGATAGCGGTAGACGCCGCCGTTCGGGCGCAGCAGGTCGCGGCGAACCGCCTCGACCGTCGCCTCCATGCGGGGATCGTCGATCGGCAGCACGCTGAACGGAACCCCGAGCCACAGCAGGCTGCCGTCGACCCGCTCGTCGGCGGCACCGCGCATGAAGCGGCCCTCGCGCACGAACCGCTCGAGCAGCCGGGCGCGCAGGCGATTGGCTTCGTCCCCCCACGCCGGCTCGTCGAGGAGCAGCGCAGCCGCCTCGAGCCCCGCGACGGCGGCGCCGAGCGTCGACGCGTGCTCGCCGCCGTCGAATTCCTCCCAGCAGCTGTACGACTTCAGCGGCGCGGTCGCGCGGACGTACTGCGCCACGAGCTCGACGGTCGCGCGGTCGTCCGCCGCTGCCGGTGCGGCGAGGTGCTCGGCGAGCGCCCAGAGCCACATGCCGTACCCGTCCACCTGGAAGTTCGGCCACGGCTCGTCGCCGTCGGGCTGCTCGAGCGAGCCGTCGAGCGTGTAGCGGGCGGGCGGCATCTCCGCTGCGGGCGGCGGAGTCCCTGCGTCGATGGCGGCGATCGCACGCTCGATCATCCCGCGATGACCCTCGATGCTGCGCGCGACCCAGCGATGGAACGCGGCGGCCGCGTCGGGCTCGCCGCAAAGGTCGAGCGCGTGCGCACAGAACGCACCGTCGCGGAGCCACGCGTAGTGGTACGTCGGGAACGACGGGCTCGCGATGAACGCGCCGCTCTCCGCCTGGCCCTGCTTCAGGACCTCGACGCTGCGGCGGACGATGAGGTCGCCGGTCGCGATCGCCATCACGCCTTCACCGCCCCGGTCGCGATCCCGGACACGAACTGCCGCTGGAAGACGGCGAAGATCGCGATCACCGGTCCGATGGCGATCGCCGACGCAGCGAACACGAGGCCCCAGCTCGTTGCGTGCTGCCCCTGGAACAGCGCGATCCCGATCGGCAGCGTGTACTTGTTGGGGTCGTTGATGATCGTCAGCGCCCAGGTGAACTCATCCCAGCTGGCGAGGAACGAGAAGATCGCGACGACCGCGAGCGCCGGGCGGGAGAGCGGAAGGATCAGCCGCCAGAAGCGCGTCCACGGGCCACCGCCGTCCACGACCATCGCCTCCTCGAGCTCACGCGGGATGTCCTGGAAGAAGCTGCGCAGGAGGAACGTGTTCAGCGCGAGGTTTCCGCCCGTGTAGAACACGACGAGGCCCCACAGCGAGTTGAGCAGGAGCAGCTTCTTCGCGAGGAGGAACTGCGGGATGAGCATCATCATCCCCGGCACCATCAGGCCGACGAGGATGAGAACGAAGGCGACCGTGCGTCCCGGGAAGTCGAAGCGCGCGAGCGCGTAGGCCATCATCGCCGAGAGCAACACGGCGGCGATCGTCGTCAACACTGCGACGAACACCGAGTTGAGGAAGTAGTGGCCGAACTCGTTCGAGCTCCACGCGCCCGTGTAGTTCGACGTCGTCGCCGTCGCCTGCTGCGGGAAGAACTTGACCGGGATCTGCAGCACGAGCTCGTTCGGCTTGAACGAGGTCGAGAGCATGTACGCAAACGGCAGGATCATCACGGCCGCGCCTGCGGCGAGGACCGCCAGTCGCGCGCCGGTGAGCGTGCGTGCCCGCCTGATGCTGCCGACGACCATCAGACGGACGCCTCCTCGGGCCGGCGGAACAGGCGCAGCTGTCCGACGGCGAGGACGAAGACGATCAGCGTCAGGATGAAGCTCAGCGCCGAGCCGTAGCCGAAGTCGAGATACGAGAACGCCCAGCGGTACATGTAGGTGAGCAACACCTGCGTCTCGTCGAGCGGGCCGCCCTTCGTCATCAGGAAGACGGAGATGAAGACGTTGAAGCTGCCGATGACGAGCATCACCGTCACGAACGCGACGACCGGCCGGATCGCCGGCAGCGACACGGCGCGGAAGCGCGCCCATGCCTTGGCGCCGTCGACCGCCGACGCCTCTTTCAGCTCCACGGGAACGCCCTGGAGGGCGGCGAGGAAGATCACCATCGCCCAGCCGACGCCCTTCCAGATGCCGAGGATGCTGAGCGACAGCATCGCCGTCCAGCGGGTGCCGAGCCAGTCGATGTTGTGGCCGACGAGGTGCAGGTTGTCGTGGAGGATCCAGTTGGCGAGCCCGCCGTCGGTGATGAACAGGTACTGGAAGAGGAGCGAGACGACGACCCAGCTCGTGACGACCGGCAGGTAGTAGAGCGTGCGGAAGAGCCCGCGCCCCGGCAGATGCGCGTCGAGGAGGACTGCGGTGGCCAGCCCGAGCACGATCTGCCCGGGGACCGTGACGGCCATGTAGAAGCCCGTGTTCTCGAGGGCGCGCCAGAAGATGGGGTCGTGAATCGCACGCGCGTAGTTGTGCAGGCCGAGGAAACGGCTCGCCGTACCCGGCACGATCGACCAGCTGTAGAGGCTGATCTGAAACGCGCGGGCGATCGGGTACAGGATCACCAGCGCGAAGAGCAGGAACCCCGGCGCGAGGAAGAGGTACGCGGCGGAGATCTCCTTGCGCCGGCGAGCGTTCGCCGTTCGGACACTCGGGCGCAGCGCATTCGCGCTGCGCCCGAGGGAGTCCGGTGTCGTGCTATTTGAGGAGACCGTCAATCTGGTGCGCTGCGTCGTTCAGGGCTTGCTGCACCGACTCGCCCTGGAACGCCTTCGCGATGTCGGTGGTGATCACCTGGTCGATCTGGGTCCACTTCGGCGTCGGCGTCCGCGGCCTCGCGGTCGCGAGCTGCTTCACGTACGTCGAGTAATACGGATGCACGCGGGTCAGCCACTTCGCCGACGACTTCAGCACGGGCATCTGGCCTGCGAGGGCCAGCTGCGCCTGCGTCCCGTACCCGAGCATGTAGCGCAGGAACGTGAGCGCCGCGGCCTTGTTCTTCGACGCGTTCGTCATGACGATGTC
>DASXOM010000037.1:0-6024 GCA_036494245.1 Gaiellaceae bacterium | reverse complement strand
CAGGATCTGGGTCTCGTCCCGGGAAGGGGAAGGCTCCCGCTTCTCATTTGAGTTACCGGCCGTTGCTGCCGATTCGGTTACCGGAGGCCAGGAGCGAGCATGAGTGCAGATATGGATGGGTATACGCGGCCGGTGCCGGATATGGCTCTGACGCGTGTCCTGGTGATCGACGACGAAGCGCCGATCCGGCTCCTCTGCCGCGTCAACCTCGAGGCCGAAGGAATCCACGTACTCGAGGCCGCCGACGGCACGACCGGGCTCGATCTCGCGCAGGTCGAGCAACCCGACGTCGTACTCCTCGACGTGATGATGCCGGGCCTCGACGGCTGGCGGGTCGCCGAGGAGCTGCTCGAGGACGACCGCACGCGCGGGATCCCGATCATCTTCCTCACCGCGCGCGCCGAGTTCCGCGACCGGGCGCGCGGGCTCGACATCGGCGGCGTCGACTACGTCACGAAACCGTTCAACCCGCTCGAGCTCGCTCCGCTCGTCCGCGACCTGCTCGCTCGGATCGACCGCGGGGAGCGCGACGAGCTGCGCGGTGAGAAGCTCGCCGAGTTGCGCGCGCTGATCGAGTCGGAGTAGTCGGCCTACACTTGGTGCGCCTCGGGGTGTAGCTCAGCCTGGTAGAGCACCCGGTTTGGGTCCGGGAGGCCGGCAGTTCGAGTCTGCCCACCCCGATTTTCCGCAACTCGATCTTCCCGAGCGCCGTTTCTCCTTCATGAGCACGCGCGAGCAGCACCGCGAGACGGTCGAGCGCCCTTTGCCGGACGAGGCTCCGCTCGAGCCGGAGCTGACGCCTCAGCCCGAGCGGCACGAGTCGCGGCTGTGCGATCCGGGCCTGCGCGACCTCTCGTTCCGCGACTGGCGGGCGATCTTCGTGCGCGCCTGCAAGAAGTTCCTCGACGACAACGGGACGATGCTCGCGTCGGCGCTCGCCTACTCGACGTTCTTTGCGATCCCATCGGTTCTGTTGGTGGCGGTCGGCGTCTTCACGCTGCTCGTCGGCCCGGAGACGATCTCGGCGCTGATGGCGCACTTCTCCGCCGTGATGCCGGCGCAGGCGACGAGTCTCCTCGGCGGCAGTCTCCATCGCCTCGACCAGCATCCCTCGACGGGGATCGCGATGACGGTCGTCGGCTTCGTGCTGGCGATCTGGTCGACGACTGGCGCCATGACGTCCTTCATGACGGCCGTCAACCTCGCGTACGGGCGCAAGGACCGCCGCTCGTTCCCCCTCAAGCGCCTCGTCGCGGTCGGGATGGTGGCGGCGATCGGCGTCGCCTTCCTGCTCGTCGCCACCCTGCTCATCTTCGGCCCGGGGCTCGAGACGCTCGTCGCGTCCCATGCCGGTCCGCTGTCCGGGGCGATCGGCTGGATCTGGTGGGTCGCCGAATGGCCCATCCTGCTCGTGGGCCTCATGGCCGCGTTCTCGACCGTCCTCTACGTCGGGCCGGACGTCGACCATCCCCGCTGGCGGTTCATCACGCCGGGCTCGGTCCTCGCGACCGTCGTGTGGCTCGCCGCGTCCGGCGCCTTTGCCGTCTACACGTCGATGTTCGGCTCCTACAACAAGACCTGGGGATCGCTCGCGGCCGTGATCGTGATGCTCACCTGGCTCTGGCTCGCGGCGGTCGCGCTGCTCCTCGGCGCCGAGCTCAATGCCGAGGCGGAGCGGAGCCGGGAGCTGCGGGAAGGGGCGCCGGCCGAGCACGAGCCGCAGGTCTCGTCCCGCTCAGCCTGACCTGGCCGCTCGCCTGCTCGTCGGCAAGGAAGCGGAGCAGATAGGCCGTGAAGGCCCCGAAGAAGACGATCGCCTCTTCGGCCGCCATCGTCACGCCGGCGATCTGCTGGTCCGCGAGCGGCCCCGGCCCCCACGTGCGCGGCGCGTGGACGTAGAAGGGATAGATCGCGCGCGGAATCAGCGCCATCAGAAGGCCGAGTGGGGAGGCGAGCACGAAGGCGGCGAAGAGGTAGGCGGCCTTCGCTCCGGCCGAGCTCTTCCCGTGCACGACCGGCCACCAGACGCAGATGCCCGCCGCGAGGTAGGTGAGGTGCTCGACATGGAGCAGCGAGTGCGGATGGCGGAGCGCCGTGTCGTAGATCCAGGGCAGGTGCCAGGTGTAGTAGGCGACGAGCCAGAGCGGCAGCGCCACGAACGGCCGGAAGAGCGGGAATCCCGAGGCACGGGCGGCGAGCCGCGGCGGGACCGCGAGCACGAGCAACGCGGGAGCCCACTCCGCGAGCACCACATTCTGCAGCAGATGCGCCCAGAGGAACGTGTGGGTCGCAAGCGGCTGGAGCTGCGTGACGAACGCGACAAAGATGAGGACAACGCCGAGGGCGCCGGCGACGAGGCGGGGACGCGAGACCGGGCCTGAGCGGCAGGCGAGCACCAGCCCGACGGCGAGAGCCGGCGCGAGCCCGATGGCCTCCGCCGAGAGATGCATCTCGCTACCGTACCCAGCGTTCCGCGGGTGTAGCTCAATGGTAGAGCCCTAGCCTTCCAAGCTAGTTACGCGGGTTCGATTCCCGCCACCCGCTCCTCTCCCCGATGTGGGCGAAACTCGGGCCGGCGCTACTTCGAGGGGGCTTCGGCCGTCAGAAGCTCGTTACAGTTTTCAAACAAGATACCGCTTTATCCGATGTTCATGCGGTCGGGGCGCGTCGCGGGAACATGGATCGTCCGGAATCGACGCTTGAGAACCGTAGACGGGGTTACGCCGAGATCGGTGCGGTCCGACGGTGGACCGCCTAACCCGAAAGCCAAGGGGGTCTCGTATGAAGAACCTGAAGCATCCGGCAACTGTGATCGCTGCCCTTGCGTTGTTCGTCGCACTCGGAAGCGGCGCCTACGCAAGCGGGCTCATTCCCGGCTCCAACATCAAGAACCACTCGATCGCGGCCAAGAAGCTCACGAAACGTGCGGTCAGAACTCTGCACGGTCGGCGTGGCGCACGCGGGCCTGCAGGCGCCGCTGGACCGCAAGGCCCGGCGGGAAGCGCCATGGCGTACGCCCACATCAACTCCGATGGGACGTTCGACGCAGCGGGCTCGTCGGGAGTGACGGCCGCCAACTTCGTGCATAACGGGGCGGGCGAATACTGCTTCTCCGGCTTGACTTTCACGCCGAAGAACGTCGTCTCGACCATCGACGCGGCTAGCGGCGGAACGTCCAAGAGTGCCGTCGCACACGCCGCGCTCGGAACCGCGAGCGTCTGCCCGTCTGGTTCACAGGTCGCCGTGATCACCGCGAACAACGACGTCCCCGGAGACTACGGCACCTACATCCTCTTCAACTAGCTCTCGTCTGACGTTGGTTCAGGGCCTGCTTCGTTCGGAGCAGGCCCTGGCCTGCGTAGCAGCGAGGACCGTTACTGCGGCGGGCCGCTGATGGGCGTGATGGTGCCCGTCTGGTCGAGGCCGTTCGTGTCCGTCCACGCGATCGGGACGCTCTTGCCGGGCACGAGCTGGAGCACGGTCGCGCGAACGTCCTTCACCGACGAGATCGTCGTTCCGTTCAGCGACTTGATGACGTCTCCCTTGACCAGGCCCGCCGCGTCGGCGGGCTTTCCCGGCACGGTCGACACGATCTTTGCCCCGCCCGCGACGTCCTTGAGGATCACGCCGAGGAACGCGGTCGGCCCGACGTGGACGATTGCGTTCGGCCTGCCGCTCTCGATCCGGCGCGCGATCTGGAGCGCCTGCGGCAGCGGGATGGCGAAGCCGCGATGAAAGCCCGGGTTCGTCGAGCCGGCGGTCACGATGCCGAGGACGCGGTTCTGGCCGTTCTCGAGCGGCCCGCCGGAGTAGCCGGGCACGACCGGCGCGTTCGTGGCGATCATGTTGTTCAGCGTCTCGGGATCGCCGGTCTCGTCCTTCGCGATGATCTGCTGGTGGAGGGCGATGACCCGGCCGCGTGCCGTCTTAGGCGGCCCGCCGCGGCCCTGCGCGTTTCCGCGGGCGACGATCCGCATCCCGACGCGCAGCGGGATGGCTCCTCCGCGCTTGACCGTCCGCAGGCCCGACGCGTTCGCGAGCTGCAGCACGGCGATGTCGCGTGAGACCGAGTAGCCGGCGACGGTGGCGTTGTACCTGCGGTGGGTCGTGACGTCGACGACCTTGAACTTGGTCGCGCCGTTGATCACGTGATTGTTCGTCAGGACCTCGCCCGAGCGGGAGATGATCATCCCGGTGCCCGCGGCGAGGCCGTCCTGGTAGCCGAGCGTGGTGTAGATGTTCACGATCCCGACATTCGGGCGTGCCTTGACCGGGGGATGCGTCGAGTGCCCGGCGGCGCCGGCCGGAGAGGCGGCTACGGCCGGCGCCAGCGTCGCCAGGACGGCGAACAGGAGGCGTCGCGTCAGTCCGGGCACGAGAGCATCAGAGCAGTCGCCGATGAGGCGCATTTAAGCGATGTGAAAGCCGCATGTAAGCGTTCGTTCGGCCAATTTGCAGCGAACCTTTAACACGGCCGGCGCCACCGAGTAGCGTCCGTCCGATGGATGACGAGCGGCCGCAGCAGGACGAGACGCCGAAGGAGCGGGCCGACCGCGAGCTGATCGAGCTGCTGAACGAGCTGCGCGTCGTCCTCCCGGGCATCACCGTCATGCTCGGATTCCTGCTCGCCGTCCCGTTCGCCAAGGGCTGGGTGCACGTCACCGAGTTCCAGCGCGACGTGTTCGTGGTCGCCTTCCTCTCGACGGCCGTCTCGGTCGCGCTCCTTGCGGCCCCGAGCTCGTACCACCGGCTCCGCTTCCGGCACGGCAACAAGGAGCGCATGGTCAGGATCGGCAACCGGCTCGCGATCGCGGGGATCGCGGCCGCCGCCGTGTCGCTGCTGGCCGTCGTGGTGCTCGTGATGGACTACGTGGTGTCGCGTGGAGCCGCGATCGCGGCCGCAGCCTCGCTCTTCGTGGTCGTCGCCGTGCTCTGGTACGGGCTGCCCCTCCTGGCGGCGCTCAGAGATCGATCCGCTCGATGACGACGTTCACGCGCGGGCGGTCGGCCGCGTCCGTCTCCACCGCTGAGATCTTGTCGATCACATCCATCCCGCCGGTGACCTGGCCGAAGACGGTGTGCTTGCCGTCGAGCCACGGGCACGCGTCCGCGGTCACGATGAAGAACTGGCTGCCGTTCGTGTTCGGCCCCGCGTTCGCCATCGCCAGTGCGCCGCGCACGACCGGGTGGTCGTTGAACTCGTCCTCGAACGTGTAGCCGGGGCCGCCCGTGCCGGTCCCGGTCGGGTCGCCGCCCTGGATCATGAAGTCCGGGATGATGCGGTGGAAGATGACGCCGTCGTAGAAGCCGTCGCCGGCGAGCTTCCGGAAGTTCTCCACGGTCGTCGGCGCCTCGCCCTCGAAGAGCTCGAGCTCGATCGGGCCATGGTTCGTGTGCAGAGTCGCGGCGCTCATTCCGGCGGAACGCTATCGGCCAGCGGCTCGAGCGCGCCGGCGGTGGGTGCGAGCGACCCGTCGCCGAGTCCCGCGACGACCTCGCGCAGGAGTTCGCGGGCGGCAGTCACCTCGTCCGCCGCGAGGACGGTCGCCACACCTGCAAGGTGCTCGCCCTCGGCCTCGTCCCAGATCTCGAGCGTGACCGTGTCCAGCTCGCGGCGCGGAATGTAGGAATCCTCGGCGATGCCCACGCGCACGGCGACGACGCGGCCGTCGGGCAGCGTCACCTCCTGCTCGAGTGGATTGCCACGCAGGGACATCGCTGTGCCATTCTGCCGGACGGGGGCCGGGTCGAAACCACCGCAGGCGTAGGACCCCGTCTGCGGGAATTTGCGCCGAACGGCCCACGGCGCACCTCCCCGCCGCTAGCGTCCCGTCCCCTCCGGTGCTCGCCGCCGCAGGTGGTAGAGCCCCACGGCCGCCGGGCCAAGCGGTAGCCAGAGGTTGAAGACGCGGTACGCGAAGACTGCGAGGACTGCGGCGGACAGGCTGTAGCCGACCCAGACGAGCGCGAACGGCAGCAGCGCCTCGACGGCGCCTGCGCCCGCGAGCGGGAGCGTCCGCCGGG
>DASXOM010000036.1:0-4337 GCA_036494245.1 Gaiellaceae bacterium | reverse complement strand
GTCGAGTGGATCAACACGTCGCGGAACGGGTCCTCGCCGACCAGCTCGAGGCCCGAGAAGATCATGCGCGCGACCCAGAGGAAGATGATGTCCCGCGCCGTCGTCAGGACGCTGCCGGGGTAGTAGCGCGCGAGCTCCGGGGTTTCGTCCGGCCAGCCGAGGGTCGCGAAGGGATAGAGCGCCGAGGAGAACCACGTGTCGAGGACGTCCTCCTCCTGCCGCAGCTCGGCCGAGCCGCACTCGGCGCACTCGCCAGGCTCGGTCTCGGCCACGATCACATGGCCGTCGGGGCAGTACCAGACCGGGATCCGGTGGCCCCACCAGATCTGGCGCGAGATGCACCAGTCGCGGATGTTCTCCATCCAGTCGAGGTAGACGCGCGCGAAGCGCTCGGGCGTGAAGCGGACCCGCCCCTCCTTGACCGCCGCGATCGCAGGGGCCGCGAGCTCCTCCATCGCCAGCCACCACTGCGGCATGACGAGCGGCTCGATGCGGCTGTGGCAGCGCACGCAATGGCCGACGGAATGCCGGTAGTGCTCGCGCTTCTCGAGCTGTCCGTGCTCGGAGGCCCACTCCAGCACGCGCTTGCCGGCCTCCTCCTGGGTCAGCCCCGCGAGCTCTCCGGCAGCGTCGTTCATCAGTCCGTCGGGACCGATCACGGTCAGCTCGAGGAGGTCGTGGTCGCGGCCGATCTCGAAGTCCGTCGGGTCGTGGCCGGGCGTGATCTTGAGCGCGCCCGTGCCGAACTCCTGCTCCACCCGCTCGTCGGCGAGCACGGGCACGCGCCGCTCGACGAAGGGGACGACGACCTCCTTGCCGACGAGCCCGCGGTAGCGCTCGTCGTCGGGATGGACGGCGACCGCGACGTCGGCGAGGATCGTCGCCGGCCGCACCGTCGCGATCGTGATCTCGCCCGAGCCGTCGGCGAGCGGATAGCGGATGTACGAGAGCGTGTCGTCGTCGTCCTCGTGCTCGACCTCGAGGTCTGAGAGCGCAGTCCGGTCGCGCGGGCACCAGTTGACGATCCGGTTCGCGCGGTAGATGAAGCCGCGCTCGTAGAGGTGGACGAACCAGCGCATGACCGCGCGGTAGTAGCCCTCGTCCATCGTGAAGCGCGTGCGGCGGTAGTCGAGGGAGGCGCCGAGCAGGCGGAACTGGCTCATGATCGTGCCTCCGTACCGCTCGAGCCATTCCTGGACGTACGCGTCGAAGCCTTCGCGGCCGAGGTCGCGCTGGGTCTTCCCCTCCTGCGCGAGCGTCCGCCCGATCGCCGCCCACGTGGAGATCCCGGCGTGGTCGTAGCCGGGCTGGAAGAGCGTGTTGAAGCCGCGCATCCGGTGCCAGCGGACGAGCGTGTCCTCGAGCGAGAGCTGCAGGCAGTGGCCGATCGTCAGCGAGCCGGAGATGTTCGGCGGCGGGTGCATGACGACGAACGTCTCCCCCGGCGCGTCGGGGTCGGCGCCGTAGAGGCCCTCCTCCTCCCAGGTCTGCTGCCAGCGCTGCTCGACGCCCTGCGGTTTGTAGAGCGGATCCATGCGCGAGATGTGGTCAGGCAGCGACTATGACGAGACCTTAGCCGTCGCGCGCTTCGGCTGCGGCCAGGTGCCGCCGACCTGCTCGAGGACGGCCTCGAGCATGTGGAACGAGGAAAGGACGTGCTCGCGCGCGAGCGCGCGCGAGCCCTCGCCGCTGCCGGCCGCGAGCGCCTGGCGGATCGCGCGGTGCTGCTCGGCGTTCTTCGCGTACAGGCCGTCGATCGAGTGGTCGCCCGGCGCCCACACGGCCGGGCCGGAGAAGGAACGGCGCGCGCTCTTGGCGAGCTGTTCCACCAGCGGCAGGTCGGCGACGCGGTAGATGACGTCGTGGAAGGCATGGTTCGCGCGCACCCAGTCGCCCATGATCGAGCGGCGCGCTTCTCCGGGCTCGCGGGCGCGGAGATCCTTGGAGATCCGGGCAAAGATCTGCTCGGCCCCTTCGAGCTCGGCGAGATCCTCGGCGGTCATCTTCGCCGCGGCCACCTCGGTCGCCAGTGCCTCCAGCTCGGCGCGCACCATGAACGCCTCGTGCAGCTCCTCCCGCGAGATCGTGCGGACGCGGACACCCCTGTTCGGGACGAAGGAGACGAGCCCGAGCGCCGCGAGCCGACGCAGCGCCTCGCGGATCGGTGTGCGCGACACGTTGAACTGCTCGGAGAGCTGCTCTTGGCGCAGCACCGTTCCCGGCTCGAGCTCGCCGGCGACGATCGCCTCCTCGATCACGAGCGCGATGTCGTCGGCCTTCGTGGTGTCGAGGCTCATGCGGCGAGTCTAGGGCCGTCGGCGCCTCGTCGTCTGCGTGCTCGGCGTCTCGCGCATCTCGTGCCTCCGTCAGTCGAGTCGTTCGTAGGCGGGCAGGGTCAGGAAGTCCTCGAGCTCCTCGGAGAGCGCCACGGCGGCGAAGAGCTGCTTCGCCTCGTCGCCAGCCTCGACGAGCTCGATCTCGTCGCGCACGACCTGCTCCGCGACGCGGCCGTGACGCACCCACTGCCAGATCTGGGAGCGCGAGATCTCGGCGGTCGCGGCGTCCTCCATCAGGTTGTCGATCGCCACCGCGCCGACGCCGTGCAGCCAGGAGTCGAGGTAGCGGACGCCGACGGAGACGTTCGTGCGCACGCCGGCGTCGGTGATCTCGCCCGGCGTGTCCGGGATGGAGAGCAGAGCCGCCTCGTCGGGCACGACGTCCTCGCGGAGCCGCTCGAGCTGGTTCGGCCGGTCGCCCAGCACGCCGTCGAACACGTCGGTGCAGGTGGGCACGAGATCGGGATGCGCAACCCAGGAGCCGTCGAAGCCGTCGCCCGACTCGCGCTCCTTGTCCTCGCGCACCTTCGCGAGCGCGATCTCGTTCGCCTCGGGATCCTTGCGGGACGGGATGTAGGCCGCCATCCCGCCGATCGCGTGCGCCCCTCGCTTGTGACACGTAGCCACGAGGAGCTCGGTGTAGGCGCGCATGAACGGCACGGTCATCGTCACCTGCACGCGGTCGGGCAGCACCCAGTCGCGCGCCCGGAACTTCTTGATCGCGCTGAAGATGTAGTCCCAGCGGCCGGCGTTCAGCGCGCAGCCCCAGTCGCGCAGCTCGTAGAGGATCTCCTCCATCTCGAATGCCGCGAGGATGGTCTCGATCAGGACGGTGCAGCGAATCGTGCCGTGCGGCAGGTCGAGCTCCTCCTCGGCGAGCGCGAATGCATCGGCCCAGAGGCGCGCCTCCAGATGCGACTCGAGCTTCGGGAGGTAGAAGTACGGCCCGCTGCCGCGGTCGAGCTGCTCGCGCGCGTTCCGCGCCATGTGCAGGCCGAAGTCGAAGAGCGAGGCCGAGACCGGCTCGCCGTCGACGAGGGCGTGCGACTCCGGCAGGTGCCAGCCGCGCGGCCGGATCAGGAGCGTCGCGATCTCCTCGTCGAGGCGGTACGACTTGTCCGGCGTCTCGAGCGAGATCTTGCGGCGCACGGCATCGGTCACGTTTCGCTGCCCCTCGACGACGTTCTCCCATTTCGGTGAGCAGGCGTCCTCGTAGTCGGCCATGAACACGCGGGCGCCGGAGTTGAGCGCGTTGATCATCATCTTGCGGTCGACCGGCCCTGTGATCTCACAGCGGCGGTCCCGCAGATCGGCCGGCGCCTCGGCCACCCGCCACTCGGCGTCACGGACTTCGGCGGTCCCGGACAGGAAGCCCGGCAGCCCGCCCGCGTCGAGCTCCAGCTGCCGCTCGTGCCGGCGCTCGAGCAGCTCTCGGCGCCGGGGATTCAGCTCGCGATGGAGGCGCGCGACGAGGTCGAGGGCATCCCGGGTCAGGACTTCCTCGTCGGCGGGGGCGAGGATCTCCACGTCGGCGAGCGTACTCACACATGCTCCTTCTCGAACTGCGCCTCCTCGGTCGAGCCCTTGAGCGCCAGGGTCTCGCTCTCGGGCGCGACGGCCTGCGCGACGAGGTCGAAGTAGCCGGCCCCGACCTCGTGCTGGTGCCGGGTAGCGGTGTAGCCGAACTCCTCGAGCTCGAACTCGTGTTGCTGCAGCCGCACGTACGCCGGCATCTGCTCCTCGGCGTAGCCGCGCGCGAGCTCGAACATCGACGCGTTGAGCGAGTGGAAGCCGGCGAGCGTGATGAAGAGGAAGCGGTAGCCCCACTCGCCGAGCGTGTCCTGGAAGGACGCGATCTGTTCGTCGTCGAGGTGCTTGCGCCAGTTGAAGGACGGCGAGCAGTTGTAGGCGAGCGGCTTGCCGGGGAAGCGGTCGTGGATCGCCTCCGCGAACTCCCGCGCCTCGCCGAGATCCGGCGTCGACGTCTCGAACCAGACGAGG
>DASXOM010000035.1:0-1640 GCA_036494245.1 Gaiellaceae bacterium | reverse complement strand
CTCGACCGCCTCGTCGGCCGGACGGGCGCCGCGGTGCGCGCCGTCGACGACGTGTCGCTCGAGCTGCGCAAGGGCGAGGTGCTCGGCCTCGTCGGCGAGTCGGGCAGCGGCAAGACGACGCTCGGGCGGACGCTCCTCGGGCTCGTGCCCGCGACGGCCGGGAGCGTCGAGTTCGAGGGCCGCGAGATCACGGGGCTGAGCGAGCACGACCGCCGGCTCATCCGGCGGCGCATGCAGATCGTCTTCCAGGACCCGCACGCGTCGCTCAACCCGGCGATGACGATCGCGCAGGCGGTCGGGCACCCGCTCGAGATCCACGGGCTCGCGAGCGGCCGCGAGGAGATCCGGATGCGCGTGGCGGACGTGCTGGAGCGCGTCGGCCTCTCGCCCGTGGAGCAGTTCATGGACAAGTTCCCGTCCGATCTCTCCGGCGGGCAGAAGCAGCGGGCGGTGATCGCGCGGGCGATCATCCTCAACCCGGTGCTGCTCGTGGCGGACGAGCCGGTGTCGATGCTCGACATGAGCGTCCGCGCGAAGATCCTCGAGTTGATGCTCGCGCTGAAGCGCGACTTCGACCTCACGTACCTGTACATCACCCACGACCTCGCGACGGCGAAGTTCTTCTGCGACCGGATCGCGATCATGTACCTCGGGCGGATCGTCGAGATCGGGCCGTCGGAGGCGATCTACGCGGACCCGAAGCATCCGTACACGCAGGCGCTGCTGCGGGCGATCCCGGAGCCGGACCCGCGGCGGACGATTCCGCGCGACCTGCCGCGCGGCGAGGTGCCGGACGCGTCCCGGCCGCCGCTCGGCTGTTCTTTCCATCCGCGCTGCCCGAAGGCGTTCGAGGTGTGCGGCTGGGAGGCGCGCGACCTGAAGGAGCTGCTCGAGCGCCGCTGGGCCGGGCTCGGCGAGGAGGGATTCGAGGCGGAGCAGGCCGCGGTCGGGCCGATGGAGGCGCTCGACGTGCCGAAGACGCAGCTGAAGCTCCAGGCGCACGGAGGCGCCCACGGGGCCGATCTGCGGGCTCTGCTGGACAAGGCTCGGGCGGCCGATCCGGCCGAGCCGTTCTGGACAGGTGTGCGCCGGATGGCCGATTCGAGCGGGGCGCTGGAGGTCGATTGGCACGAGCCCGTCGAGCCGCGGCTCCTTCCGTCCGGGGACGTCGAGGTCGAGTGTCACCTGTACGACGAGGCCGCGCTGGCGGAAGCCGCGCAACGGCGGCAGTCCCGCATCCCTGAATAGGGGCAGGTACCTCTAAAGGGGGCCTCTGCGGCCGCCGATACTCGCCACGTGGACGCAGCTGAACGGCAGCAGATCCTGGACCGGTACCTGGACCACTCGCGGCGCTTCGAGGAAGTGGCCGCGCGCCGGCGCTCGGTGAACCCGACGACGGCGGCCGTCATCCCGTTCCAGGTCCCGCGCGCCGAGCTCGAGCAGGAGCCGACGGGACGCGAGATCGAGGTGCTCCAGCTCATCTCCGACGGGCTCGTGAACCGGGAGATCGGGCAGCGGCTCTACCTCTCCGAGGAGACGGTCAAGTCGCACGTCCGGCACCTGCTGGCGAAGCTTCAGGCGCGCTCGCGCGCCCACGCTGTGGCGGTTGGCTTCCGCCGCGGCCTCATCGGCTAAGTCCC
>DASXOM010000034.1:0-9840 GCA_036494245.1 Gaiellaceae bacterium | reverse complement strand
GGCGATTCGCTGCATGCCGCCGTCGAGCGCGTACGTGAGGCCGCTGGCGAAGTCGATCAGCCGCTTCGACAGCTCCGAGTCCGCCGACTGGAGGTTGAGGATCACCGGGACGCCGTTCTTGAAGCGGTCGGCGACCTGCTGGGCGTCGTTGAAGCTGCGCGGCAGGATCAGGTGGACGCGAGACGCGCCGGGCGCTTGCACGGGCTGGAGGTTGCGCACGGGACGCTGCGCCGAGCGCGGGCGAAGGATGCTCGTCCGCTGCGCGTCGGGCTCGGGATCCGTCCAGTCGTCGTCGTAGTCCCGCCGCGAGGTCCGCGCCGGGAAGCGGCGCACGTTTTGCTCCTCGGCGAGCTCGTCCTCGGTGAGGTAGCCGTCGTCGTTCCAGTCCTCTTCCTCGGCGATGCCGAAGTAGACGAGGGTACGGGCCCAGACGTCGGAAAGCGCCATGGCGCCGCCGATGTTAGCGCCGCCACAGGACTGCGCCGACCCGGATGTAGGTCGCTCCCTCCGCGGCGGCGACGCGGTAGTCCTGGCTCGTTCCCATCGAGAGCTCGCGCAGCCCGTGTCGCTCGGCGAGCTCGCGGAGACGGCGGAAGTACGGCCTCGACGCCTCAGGGGCGGTGGCCGCGGGCGGCATCGTCATCAGGCCGCGCACGTCGGGATAGGCATCCAGCAGCGCCGGCAGCTCTTCTGGGCTCACCCCCGACTTCGTGTGCTCGCCCGAGAGGTTGACCTCGACGAGCGCCGGGATCGTGAGCTTCCCGGCGGCCGACTCGGAGGCGAGCGAGTGGCACAGCTCGCAGAGCTCGCTCACGAGCGGCGCCTTGCGGCTCTGGAGGTGGCCGATGAAGTGCCAGCGGAAGGCGTCGCCGTAGCGATCGTGCTTGGCGCGGAGGTCCTGGGCGCGGTTCTCGCCCACGACCTCGACGCCGGCCTCGGCCAGCGCGGCCATGTCCTCCAGCGGGACGTACTTCGTCGCGGCGACGACGGTCACGTCCGGGCCGACTTCCTCCCGGATGCGCTCGTAGCGCTCGCGGATCTCAGCCGGTGACGTAGGCGATCACCCCCTGACGCCCCGTGCGGCCCCGGTCACGGCGGTGCGAGAAGAACGTCTCGGGCTCGCAGGCAGTGCAGCGGTCGAAGCGGGTGACCTGCTCTATCCCCGCCGCACGGAGCGCGCGCTCGGCGCTCGTCCAGAGATCGAGGTGGCGTTCACGTACGACGTCGTCGCCGAACCGCTCGCGGAACGGCGCCGCCACCTCCTCCCCCACCTCGTAGCAGCACGGGCCGATTCCCGGGCCGATCGCGGCCGTCAGCGGGACGGGCCCGAGCGCCGCGGCGCCGGCCTCGACGATGCCTGCGAGGAGCCCCTTCCAGCCGGCATGCAGGACGGCAACGGCCGGCTCTTCCGCCCCGGTGCGCGCGAGCACGATCGGCAGGCAGTCGGCGGACATCGCGAGGATCGGCAGGCCCGGCTCGTCGGTCCACAGGCCGTCCGCGTGCTCGCCGCGCATTGCGGGCGCCGCCCGCAGCACGCGGGACGAGTGCACCTGGTAGTTGAGCGCCAGCTTCCCGAGGTCGGCGCCGATGGCCTCGCACGCGATCCGCCGGTTCTCGTCGGCGCGCTCGGGGACGTCGCCGCTCTTGCGGCCAAGGTTGAGCGACGCGTACGGCCCCTCGCTCACGCCGCCAACGCGGGTCGTGAAGGCGACCTCGTAGCCCTCCGCTTCCCAGCGGATCACAGCTGCTGCTTCGCCCGCGCGAGCAGCTGGTCACGCGTGTTCAGTGCAGGCTCGTCGACGACCGCGTCGAGGAGGTCGTGAAGGATGCGCCCAAGGTGCGGTCCCGGCCGGAAGCCGAGCTCGATCAGGTCGTTTCCGTCGATTGCGAGGTCGCGCAGCCGGTGCGGGCTCGACAGCTCCTGCTCGACCACCTGGCGGAATGCGGCGAGCCGCTCGATCTCGTCGAGGGGCGGCGGTTCTCCGCCGCTACCGCGCTTGCCGAGCAGGTCCGCGTGCTTGTGGTCGATGAGGTCGAACGCGAGCTCCTCGCCGTTGCGCCGCAGGAAGCGCCGTGCCCGGCGAGCGTCGCCCTTTCCCGGCTGGAACATGTGACGGCGCACGATCCGCACGACGTGCCTCCGCAGCGCGTTCGGATACCGCAGCCGGAGCAGCGCTCCCGAGGCGAGATCGGCGCCGACCTGATCGTGCCCGTGGGCGGCGAAGCCGGGCTTCGGGTAGTAGTGGAGGCGTCCGTCGTTCCCACGCCAGGCGACGATCGGCTTGCCGAGATCGTGGAAGAGCGCGGCGAGCCGCACGGGCAACGAGAAGCCCTGGTCGGCGGCGGCCTGGACGACCGCGAAGGTGTGCTCGTCGACGGTGAGGTCGTGGTAGCGGCTCTCCTGGTCGAAGCCGATCGAGGGGCCGAACTCGGGCAGGAGCTCGACGAGGACGCCCGTGTCGCGTGCGAGTCGCAGCGCACGGGCAGGCTCGGCGCCGAGCAGGAGCTTCGAAAGCTCGCCCATCCCGTCCGCCGAGAGGCCGCCGCCGATGCGCTCGCCCGAGACGAGCCTCACCGCGGGCGCCTCCTCACGCATCTGCTCGAGCAGCTCGTCGTCCGGCTCGAAGCCGAGCTGCGAGACGAAGCGGAGTGCTCTTACGAGCCGCAATGGGTCCTCGCGGAAGCTCTGCGGTGAGACCGTGCGCAGACGGCGGGCCTCGAGGTCGGCGCGGCCGCCGAGCGGGTCGACGAGCTCGTCGGTGTCGAGCCGGCGGGCCATCGCGTTGACGGTGAAGTCGCGGCGGCGCATGTCGTCCTCCACCGACAGCCCCGGGTCGGCGACGATCTCGAAGTCGTGCCGGCCCGGCCCGGTCGAGACCTCCTTACGCGGCGGAGCGAACTCGATCCCGGCGGGCGTCAAGCTCCGGATCCGGCCGTCACGCGGGTGGAGCCGGATGCCGACGAGCCGATCGGCCACCACGAGGTCCTCGACGCGCCCGTGCGGGGCGAGCGCGGCCCGCAGCCCTTCGGTGTCGAGGCCGGGCACGAGGAAGTCGGCGTCCTTCGAGTCCAGCCCGAGCAGCTCGTCCCGGACGGCGCCACCGACGAGGTAGGCGTCCAGCTCGAGATCGCGGACGTAATTCTCGATTTCCTGGCGCACCGCGCCATTGTGGCGCTCTCAGAGGAGAGCGATCGCCTCGATCTCGACGAGAGCGCCGGATGGGAGCTTCGCCACCTCGACGGTCGCCCGCGCAGGCGGCTGCTCGCCCACGTGCTTCGCGTAGACCTCGTTCATCGCCTGGAAGTCGTCGAGGTTCTGGAGGAAGACGGTCGTCTTCACCAGCCGGTCGAGGCCCGTGCCCGCTTCCTCGAGGATCGCCTTCAGGTTCGCGAAGACCTGCTCGGTCTGCTCGCCGATCGTGCCGGAGATCGCGGTGTCTCCCGGCTTGAGCCCGAGCTGGCCCGAGACGTAGGCGAAGCCGCCGGCGGCGATGGCCTGCGAGTACGGCGCGCCCTGGAACGGAGCCGGCGCAGCCTCGGTGCGGACGACGCGCTTGTCGCTCATCGGCGCGCCTCCTGTCTCTCGCAGGCCTCGGCCAGGGCGGCACCGAGCGCCTTGAAGATCGCCTCGAGCACGTGACTGCTGTCGGTGCCGTTGAGAAGGCGCACGTGCAGGACGAGCCCCGCGTTCTCGGCCAGCACCTCGAGGAACCGCCGCGTGACGTCCGTCCCGAGGCCGCCGATGCGGGCCTGCGTCAGGTCGACGTTCGTGACGAAGAGCGGCTCCTCGCTCGTTTCGAGCACCACGTAGGCGAGCGCCTCCGCCGAGGTGAGCGCGCCGGCGCCGTGGCCTCGCGCGTCCTCTGCCCGCAGCGGCCCCGCGAGGGCGTGGCCGATCGCGGCGGCCGCCGCCTCGACCTCTGCCTGCGTGTCTCCCGGCTCGATGTCGAGGGTGAGATCGAACCGCGCAGTCTCCGCGAGGCGCGCGAGCAGCTGGTTGAGGACGGGCAATCCCGTCTCCACCGTCGCCTCGCCCTGCCCGTAGACATTGACGCGCACGCCTGCCGCAGCCTGCTTGCTCATCTCTCGGAGGGTAACGGCTCCGGTGCCTACGCCTCGACGCGCTCGATCTGCGCGCCGACGGCGCGGAGGCGCTCGTCGATCCGCTCGTAGCCGCGGTCGATCTCCGCGACGTTGCCGATCGTGGAGCGGCCGTTCGCGCACAAGGCGGCGATGAGGATCGCCATCCCCGCGCGGATGTCGGGGCTCGTCAGCCGCTGGCCGTAGAGGCGAGACGGGCCGCTGACGACGACGCGGTGTGGGTCGCAGACGATGATCCGCGCACCCATCGAGACGAGCTTGTCCACGAAGAACAGGCGGTTCTCGAACATCTTCTCGAACACGAGCACCGTCCCCCACGCCTGGGTCGCGACGGCGACCGCGATCGACGTCAGGTCCGCCGGGAAGGCGGGCCAGGGGCCGTCCTCGATCTTCGGCACCTGATCGCCGAGGTCGTTCAGGATCACGAGCTCCTGGTGCGGGGGCACGCGCAACCAGTCGTCCCCGAGCTCCACCTCGATCCCGAGACGCTTGAACGCCGTGAGGATCGAGATCATGTCGTGCGGCACGACGCCGTCGATGGTGAGGTCGCTGTTCGTGACGGCTGCAAGGCCGATGAAGCTGCCGACCTCGACGTGCTCGGGAGCGATCGTCCACTCCCCTCCCGTCAGCCGCTCGACACCGTGGATCCGGAGGACGTTCGACTCGATGCCCTCGATCTGGGCGCCGAGCGAGACGAGGAAGCGGCAGAGATCCTGGACGTGCGGCTCACAAGCGGCGTTGCCGATCGTGGTCTCGCCGGGCGCGACGACGGCGGCCATGATCGCGTTCTCGGTCGCCATCACGCTCGCCTCGTCGAGGAAGATCGCGGCGCCGCGCAGGCCCTCCGTCTGCATCTCGTAGCGGCTCTCGATCTCGATCCGCGCGCCGAGGCGTTCGAGCGCGTGGATGTGCGGATCGAGCCGGCGCCGGCCGATCACGTCGCCTCCGGGCGGCGGCACGCTCGCCCGGCCGAGCCGCGCGAGCAGCGGGCCGGCGAGCAGGAACGACGCCCTGATCCGCTCGGCGAGAGTCCCATCGACCTCGTAGGACGAGAGCCCCTGCGGATCGACGCGCACCTCGTTCGGCCCGGTCCACTCCGCGTTGGCGCCGGTCCCGCAGACGAGCTCCAGCATGGTCTCGACATCGCGAATGCGCGGGACGTTCGAAAGCGTCACCGGCTCGTCGGCGAGCAGGCAGGCGGCGAGGATCGGCAGCGCACCGTTCTTGTTGCCCGAGGCGCGGATGCGACCGCTGAGTGGGCTTCCACCCTCGATGACGAGGGCATGCGGGACCGTCGCGACGGACATGCCGGGCTAGGATAGCCGGGCTTCGAGCCGGCTCTCGTACGCGTCCGAAGCACCGCAGACGCGGAGCGTCGCTCTGATATCGGCTCCGGCGGCGGTTCCACCGGAAAGAGCCAGGAACACCCCGCGTGCCGAGCGCGCTGTCGCGGTGGAGGGAGCGCCGTAACACGCACTCCACCGACTGTTTGGCTAGGAATAGACGTACAGCGAATTGGAGGCAATACCGCCGTCGCGGTTGTGCCACCACCAATGTGCGTCCTGGATGTCGTCGGGAAATCCGTAGCCGCTGTGTGAGAGCTTGATGCAGCCGTTCGAGTAGTAGTCGTAGACGTCGTCGAAGCAGTATGTCTCGCAGGAGCTACCCCAGTCGGCGAGCTCCTTCGTATGGATGAACAGTTCGGTGCGGAGCGTGCCGTCTCCGCACCGTTTGTCTTGCAGCCACCAGGCGAGTCCCTTGATCGTCGAGTCGTAGTGGTCCCAATGACCCTGTATGTCGTACCAGCCGAGTGGACGCCAGCCGTGTCCGATGTATGAGCAATTCGTCGAATCGCCCGACCCCGCACGCCAGGTCGGCGAGTAGTGCGCGGCGGGGTTGGACGCCGGGTAGTAGACCCAGACGAGCGACGAGTTCAGGTTGGACGTGCGATGGAACTCGAAGTGGCCATGCGCGGAAGCCGGAGCAGCTGCAATCGTGATCGCTGCAATCGCGGCGCCGATGAGAAGCGAAAAGCGGGTGCGGGTACTCACGAGACACCTCCCTTGAGCGGGCGACTGGGGTTGTATGCGGGATGCAGCCAGTCGTGCCCCGGCCTGGTCGCTCCGGCGACGCATGTGGCTGTTGCGAGATCGCAGTCGAGAGGCGTCGAGCCTTCGTCGCCGGCGGGTGCGTCCTTGCCCGCTGGGGTGTCCCCGCGGGCGACGACGTGCTCCGTATCCCCGCTGAACTGCGGCTCGATGATGCCGTCCGCAAACGTATTCGGATCGGCTTTCAGCAGCTCCTTGAGCGAGATGGCCTCACCCCCGACGTCGAACACAGCAATCCCCGAATTCGTCGGCGCGGCAACGACGTCGCCGGACCACGAACCGCCGTACGCTGCCCAGAGGATCCCTTGATCCAATGATCCGAGCTCGAGCGTCCGCGCGATCGTCCCGTCGGCGACATTCACCACCGACACCGATCCCGGGACGTCCGCGTCGCTTGCGAGGAACGCCTGGCTCCCGTCGGGGCTGACCGCGACGAGGCTGGCGTGCGCCATCAGGAGTCGCTGCCTTCCCGGGCCGTCCAGCGCGAGAACGTCGAGTTGCTCTCCCTCACCGACCCGGTACGCCAGGAGCGTCTGCCCGGCCCATGCTGCGACGACGTAGTACGCGGGCCGTGCGCTCCAGACGACCGGCCGAGCCGACACGGAGCTCCGCACGACAATGTCGCCGGCGTAATCCGTGAACGCGCGGTACGGACCAGCTCCGCGGACGTACGCGATCGTTCCGTCGGCGCGGGCCGCCGCTGAGAACGAATTCGAATCGATCACTTTGTCGCGGCCAGATCCGAAATCGTGGATCCAGAGCGTCGGCGTTCCGAGCGGGTCGCCCGTCTTGATGCCCTGCTTCGACCACGAGAGCGTTGGATTCACCTGGCGAAGCTGCCGCCAGGTGCTGTACACGAGACCGCTGCCATCAGCGGTGGGAACAGCGACCGGTGCGATCCAGCCGGACAGCGGCGACGACGCCGTGGCTGCCAGCGTGGCGCTTCGGTCGCCTTGCAGATGCCCCGCGGCGACGAACAAGCCCTTGGCGGACCCGGTTGCCTGCCGCACGGAGAGCGTTCGCACCTCGGCGCGAGTGCTCGCCGAGCCGATCGCCTGAGTAACCCCGACGGCAGTGAGCGCGCCGAGCGACATTCCCACGATCAGAGCGGTTGTCTGTCTCCGGCTCAACCAACGTATTGGAATCATTCGCGACCCCCTTCTGGCGGTATTTCCGGGCGAGATTGAACGAGCGACATTCGGTGTAGGCGATGACTAGTGCGGGCGCAAGGCGTTTCGGACTTCCTCGGCAGAATTGACACACTTCCGCGATTCGAGCTCGCACCCCGGATTAGGATGTCCGGCGATGGAGCCGACGCGAGAACAGGCCTGGGAGACCCTCACCCGCTACACGAAGAGCGAGTCGCTGCTGCGTCACGCGCTCGCTGTCGAGGCCTCGACCGCCGCCTACGCGCGGAAGTTCGGCGAGGACGAGGAACTCTGGCGCGTGTCCGCGCTCCTGCACGACTTCGACTACGAGATGCACCCGACGCTCGACAAGCATCCGCAGGACGGCGCCCCGATCCTGCGCGAGGAGGGCTATCCCGAGGAGGTCATTGAGACCGTGCTCTCCCATGCCGAGCACCTGGCCCTGCCTCGCGACACGCTGCTGAAGAAGGCGCTCTTCGCGTGCGACGAGCTGAGCGGCTTCATCCACGCGTGCGCGCTCGTGCGTCCCACCGGGCTCGAAGGTCTCGAGCCGAAGTCGGTCAAGAAGAAGCTCAAGCAGCCGTCCTTCGCCGCCGGCGTCCACCGCGACGAGGTCTACAAGGGCGCCGAGGAGCTCGGCGTCGAGCTCGACGATCACATCCGCACGATCGTCGCGGCGCTGCAGCCGATCTCGGCCGAGCTAGGCCTGCCCGCGTAGCCCGTCCGCGAGCCGGCGCAGGTCGTCCTCGCTCGTCCACCAGCCGCACGAGGCGCGGACCAGATCGTGGCCGGGCAGCTCGCGCACGATCACGCCGCCGTCGCCGAGCGCCGCGACGAGCTCCGTGGGATCGCCCGGTGGACGGAACGAGACGAGCGTCGACTCGCCCGGCGGAGTCACGACGTCCACCAGTGGCGCCAGGAGCTCGCGGCAGCGGGCGGCCGCCTTGGCGGCGCCCTCGTAGCGCCAGTCCGGATGCACCCCGAGTGCCGCCTCGAGCCCCGCGAGAGCCGGCCCGCCGATCCAGCCGGAGTCGAATCGTCGCGCCCCGTCCTTCGGTGTGAACGAGCCGTCGGTCTCGTGGCTCGACGGCGAGAACGCGCTCGGCAGCCCCACCGCCAGCCGTTCCGGGTCGCGCACGAACAGCCCACCAGACGGATCGGGGCCGCACAGCCACTTGTGCGCTGAGACGGTGTAGAAGTCGGCACCGTCGAGATCAACCGGGATCGCGCCCGCCGACTGGGCGCCGTCGACGAGCAGTGGCGGCCCGCCGGGCTGTCGGAGCCCTGCGAGATCGAGTCGGCCGCCAGTCGTCCAGAGGACGTGGGAGACCGCGATCAGCCGCGTGCGCGGCGTGACGGCGGCAAGCAGCGCGCTTTCGTCCGCCTGCGTGACGACGACTCGGGCGCCGCTCACGTGGAGCGGTCCGAGCAGGCCGAAATGCTCCTGGTCGGTCGTGATGACCTCGTCGTTCGCTCCGAGGCCGAGCCCGGCGATGACGACTTGACAGCCGCGGGTCGTGGAGTCGGTGAGCGCGACGAGCTCCGCGGAGGTCCCGAGGACGTCGGCAATGCCACTGCGGATGCGCTCTCGCGTCTCGAACAGCTCCTCCATGCGAGCCTTGCCGCTCCGGCCCTGGGTCAGATCGCGCTCGAGCTGTGCCCGCATGGCGTCGACGGTCGCCTGCGAGAGCGGCCCGCTCGACCCGGTGTTGAGATACGCGTAGCGCTCGAGGACGGGGAACTGCGCCCGAGCCTCCTCGGGTGTCACTCGACGACCGCCTCCACGGGGGCGTGATCCGAGAGCACGCGGCCGTCGACGGTGCGCCGCTCGAGCGGCCAGGCGGACGGGCCGTCGCGCAGCTCGAGGCCGCGGACGAGGATCTGGTCGATGCTGCCCGGGAGCGGCTGCGAGAAGCCTTCGGCGACGGGCGACACGAGGTTCGCGTCCCCGGCGACGATCGACCGCTCCGGCGCGAGCGCGATCACGCGGTCGAACTGATCGCGGTCGCCGTCGATGTGGAAGTTGACGATGGTCACGCCCTCGAGCTCGACTGCGTGGGCGATGCGTCGCAGCTTCGTCTGGCCGACGACGTGCTCCCCGAGGTCCCGCGCGGCAGTGCGGGTGAGGATCGCGTCCCCCTCTCCCGTGAAGGCCGACCGGATCAGCCCGTAATGGAGCGCGGTGATCGTCCGCCCACCGACCGGCAGCAGCGGGCGCCGGGCGACTGCAGTGGCGGCGTGCATCCCGCTCCAGCTCTCCAGGTGTCGCAGCGCCCACACCGGCAGCTCCTGCAGGCAGACGACGTCCGGACGGTCGCGAGTCACGAGCTCGATCATCTGGGGGAGGAACGCCCGCCGCCCCGGCGGCGAGGGTTTGCCGTGAAAGAGGTTCCAAGTCCGCACGAGCATGGCCACGGCGTAGCGTACGAGGCCGTGCGCGTCCTGCTCGCCGATCCGCCGGCCTTCACGCCGCCGTACGACCA